>CAYYKK010000170.1:0-14991 GCA_964467935.1 uncultured Polyangiaceae bacterium | reverse complement strand
CCGCTCCTCCGCTCGGTCCACATGCGCATGGAACGCAGATCGACGAGCGCGGGCTCCTCGCAGCGGTTGTGGAGATCGACCTCGACGAGCAGGCTCGACGGAGGCAAGTCGTAGTCGCGGCCGGCGCCCACCGACACCTCGAGACAGCCGAGGCGCCGCGTCGCCTCCCTGGGCAGGTCCATCGGTGGATGCGCGGGATACGTCGGTGCGCACGCGGTCGCGCAGAGCGGCGTGAGCCAGATCCATCGACGAAGGCCGGGGAGATGCACGAGGCTCATCGTGCAGAGCCGCGCAGCGACCGGCCACGCGCGAAAGCGTGCTCGATGCCGCCGACGATTTCGCAACCCTGCAATCGATCTCGAAATCGATGCGCAATTCGCCGCGCCGGGAGGGGGCACACGGCGAACGGGCCGGGGTCCGATGAAGAACTTTTCACGCGGATCGCGAAAAGGGGAGGCTGGCGCTCCACGTTGTGACTACCCTGGTCGGGCCCGAGGTGACTCCCAGGTCATGATCAGCTTCGAGGAACTGCGCGCGAGCGTGGGCGCTTCTCACGTGAAGAGCCCGGTCGAAGAGCTCGGAAAGCGACGCTTCTTGTTCATCACCGGCAAGGGTGGCGTCGGCAAGACGACCCTGTCGGCGGCGCTCGCGACGTCGCTCGCCGCGCAGGGAAAGCGCGTGCTCATCGCGATGTGCAACACCAAGGAGCGCATCTCCGCGGTGCTCGGCACGCCGCCGATCCAAGAGCAGATCGTGCCCGTCGCGAGGGATGTCTGGGCCGTGAACATCTCCCCCGAGGCGGCTCTCCGCGACTACGGCGAGATGGTCATCAAGGTGAAGACGGTCACGAACGCCGTCTTCGGCAACCAGTACATCAAGGCCTTCTTCCGCGCGGTGCCGGGCCTCTACGAGTGGTCGATGCTCGGCAAGGCGTGGTTTCACACGACCGAGGTGGACGCCGACGGTCGGAACCGGTTCGACGTCGTGCTGCTCGACGCGCCCGCGACGGGTCACGGGCTCGACATGCTCCGCGTGCCGAAGGTCATCCTCGACGTCGCGCCGCCCGGCGTCCTGCGCCGCGACGCCGAGCGCGCGTGGACGCTCTTCAACGATCGCTCGAAGAGCGGCGTCATCGTGATCACGCTGCCCGAGGAGATGCCCGCGACCGAGGCGGTCGAGCTCGTCTCCGCGGTGAAGGACGAGCTGCACCTGCCGATCCTGCAGCTCTTCGTGAACGGCGTCTTGCCGAACATCTTCTCGGCGAGCGAGCGAGACGAGCTGTCGTCGCACGACGAGCTGCTCGGGGTGATGGCGCCGAGGACCGTGACGAGCGCCGCCGAGGCCGCCGCCGTCGCGGGAGCGCGCCGCGCGGTGCGCGAGAAGGTGCAGCTCGAGAGCATGAAGCGCCTGATGGCCGAGACCGACGCGCCGATGACGTGGCTCCCGTTCCTGTTCGACGAAGCGTCGACCAAGGAGGGGACCGGCATCCTCTCGAAGCACCTCTTGCAGCCGACCGTCGTCGGACGTTGACTGCGTCGCGATGGACCGTCCCCCTTCGACGTCACACCGCCGCCCGTCCCTCGATCCGAAGCGCCGCGGGGCGATCGCCCTCCTCGCGCTCTCGCTCGCGCCGCTGTCGCTCGCGGCCCTCACCTCGACCGGGTGCGACAAGCTCCTGAAGAAGGACAAGGAGAAGACCAGCCACGCGGACGACGACGACGACGACGACGACGACGCCCCGAAGAAGAAGAAGAAGGCGAAGGGCGAGCCCAGCAGCGACGCCTCGGCGAGCGCCGCCGCCGCGCCCAGCGCGAGCGCACCGGCGCCGGCAGGCGGGAACGGCCCCTCGGTCACGATCCCCGCCGGGACGCTGCGCGCCGGTCACGCGTGCGGCGGCGTTCCGCGCGTGACCGACGAGGAGCTCGTCTGGCCGAGCGTGCCCATGAGCGAGTTCAGCATCGACGTCTACCCGTACCCGAACGATCCGAGCCAGGCGGCGCGCACCGGCGTGACGCAGGCCGAGGCGTCCTCGCTCTGCCAGGCGCGCGGCAAGCGCCTCTGCACCGAGCTCGAGTGGGAGCGGGCCTGCAAGGGCGGCGACAACAAGACGTTCGAGTACGGGTCGCAATACAACAAGGACGCGTGCAAGCCGCTCGCGACGAACATGCCCGACGCGCGCGCGAAGTGCGTGAGCGACGTGGGCGTGAAGGACATGCACGGCCTCGTCTTCGAGTGGACCTCGAGCGACTGGGGTCGCGGCAAGTCGGGCCTCGCGACGGTGCGCGGCAGCTCCGGGGCGAGCAACATCGTGCACGAGCGCTGCGCCGCCGGCGAGGGACGCGCGCCCGGGACGAGCTCGAACGACATCGGCTTCCGCTGCTGCGCGGGGCCGACGAACCCGGCCGTCGTCGATCTCAAGCTCGAGAAGCAGGCGCCGCTCACCGAGGATCCGTCGGTCGACGCGACGCTCGCCGCGAACATGCTGAAGGCGATGCCGAAGGACCACCAGTCGGTCGACAACGCCACGGTGAAGTTCGACAAGATCTGGCGCTGGCACCCGCGCGACAACGAGGAGCTGATCGTCGGCCGCTGGGTCGGCCGCTCGAACAAGGGCACGACGTGGGCCGAGCTCGCCGTCTTCAAGGTGTGCGGCGACACGCCGGCGCGCATCGCGAACATGCCCGGGCCGGTCGGCAAGGTGGGCGATCCCACCGTCGGCACGAACCTCGAGAAGGCCACCGCGTCGGGCGACACCAAGACCGACAGCGGCAAGATCACGCTGAGCTACTGGTACGGCTCGGTGAAGATCGAGGCGCCGCCCTTCGTGAAGCCAGGCAACTCCCTGCCCGACGACGCGTCCGCCCCGGCGATCCGACCGAGCGTGAAGGTGCGACCGCAGATCAAGGTGGGCCGCTGAGAGGACGGCGAGGGCTCACACGTCGATGAGCGCCTGCGTGAGCAGGTAGTTCGCGATGAGGATCGCGACGCAGCTCTCGACGACGGACCGTGTCGTCGCGAGCCCGACCCCGCGCGCGCCGCCCGTGGCGAAGAAGCCGTGGCGACACGAGATCGACGTGAGGATGAAGCCGAAGACGGTGGCCTTGATGAGGCCCATCATCAGATCCTTCGGCACCGCCGTGTCGCGGATGCTCTGCATCCAGATGCCCGCGTCGCCGCCGAGCCACAGGATCGCGACGAGGTACGAGCCCGCCATGCCGATCGAGGAGTAGAGCGCGGTCAGGAGCGGCACCATGAACACCGACGCGAAGAGGCGCGGCGAGAGCAGGTATTGGATCGGGCTGACGCCCATCGTCGCGATGGCGTCGATCTGCTCGGTGACGCGCATGTTGCCGAGCTCGGCGGCCATCGCGCTGCCTGCGCGCGCGGTCACCATGATCGCGGTGAACACCGGCGCGAGCTCGCGCAGGAGCGAGACCGCGACGATCCCGCCGACGCGCCCCTCGGCGCTGAAGCTCCGCAGCGCGTACGTCGTCTGCAGCGTGACGACCATGCCGCTGAAGAGGCCGGTGAGCGTGACGATGAAGAACGACTGGACGCCGATGAAGTCCATCGCCGAGATCATCTGACCCACGCGAAAGGGCGGCCGCACGAGCCAGCTCACCGTGCGCAGCGTGAGCGTGATGACGTTGCCGATGTTGTCGAGCCAATAGAGGACGGGCTCGAGCACGGGCGACAGCAGATCGCCGAGGGTGCTCTTTTCCCGCTCTTCGCTCACGTTCCGCTTTTATCACGACCCGAGCGCGATCGCGCGACCCCGCCTCGGTGAGGTACGCTCCAGTCGAGGGCGACGCGTGGCGAAGAAGGGCGACGAAGACGACGAGGACACCGACGCGAGCGGACGGGTGCGGCTCGACAAGTGGCTCTGGGCCGCGCGCTTCTTCAAGACGCGACGGCTCGCGCTCGAGGCGTGCGAAGCGGGCAAGGTGAGGCTCGGCGACCAGACGCTGAAGCCGGGTCGCAGCGTGAACGTCGGCGAGCGCATCTCGGTGGGTCGCGCCGATCTCGTCTGGGAGATCGTGGTGACCGCGCTGTCGGCGCGCCGCGGCCCCGCGCCCGAAGCCCAGAAGCTCTACCGCGAGACCGACGAGGGGCGCGCGAAGCGCGAGGCCGAGATGGAGCGGCGCAAGATCGCGGCGGCGCAAGGCCCCGCGCCGAAGGGGCGACCGACGAAGAAGAACCGCCGGCACTTCGAGCGCTATTTCGGATCGACGGGCGGGGACGAGTGAAGCGCGGGGCGGCGCGCGCCTAGCTCCGCTTCGCGATCACGTCGGTGCCCATGTACGGCCGGAGCACCTCGGGGACGACGATGGTCCCGTCGGCCTGCTGGTACTGGTCGAAGATCGCGATGAGCGTGCGCCCGACTGCGAGGCCCGAGCCGTTCAAGGTGTGCGCGAGGCGCGCCTTCGGCTTCGCGTCGCCCTCCTTGGGGAGAGGCCGATAGCGGATCTGCGCGCGCCGCGCCTGGTAGTCGCCGAAGTTCGAGCAGCTCGAGATCTCTCGGTACTGCTTCTCGCTCGGCAGCCACACCTCGAGATCGTAGGTCTTCTGCGAGCCCGCGCCCATGTCGCCGGCGCAGAGGAGCACGGTGCGGAAATGGAGACCGAGCTTCTTCAGCACCTCTTCTGCATGAGAGGTGAGCTTCTCGTGCTCGGCGTCGCTGTCCTCGGGCGCCGTGAACTTCACGAGCTCGACCTTGTCGAACTGGTGCTGGCGGATGAGCCCGCGGACGTCGCGCCCGTGGCTCCCGGCCTCCGCGCGGAAGCACGGCGTGTAGGCGGTGTACGAGAGCGGGAGCCTCTCGCCCTCGAGGATCTCGTTCGCGTGGAGGTTCGTGACCGGCACCTCCGCCGTCGGGATGAGGAACAGATCGTAGGAGCGCTCCGGATCGGCCTTGTGGGTCTTGAAGAGATCGTCGGCGAACTTCGGGAGCTGGCCCGTGCCGAGGAGCGCCGTGTCCTTCACGAGGAACGGCGGCAGGACCTCCACGTAGCCGTGCTCGCGCGTGTGCAGATCGAGCATGAAGCTGATGAGCGCGCGCTCGAGGCGAGCGGCCTGGCCGAAGAGGACGGTGAAGCGCGGACCGGACAGCTTCGCGGCGCGCTCGAAGTCGAGCAGGCCGAGGCTCTCGCCGAGCTCGAAATGCGGCTTCGGGGTGAAGGCGTACGCCTTCGGCTCGCCCCAGCTCCGCACGACCTGGTTGTCCTCCGCGCCCTTGCCGTCGGGCACCGACGCGTGCGGCATGTTGGGGATGCCGAGCAGTCGCTGCTCGAGCTCGACCTCGATGTCGGCGACCTGCTTCTCGAGGGCCTTCACCTCGTTCGACAGGACCTTGAGCGCCTCGCGCTTCTCGGCGAACGCCGGTGAGCTCTTGTCGGCCTTCGCCATCTCGTTCGAGGCCTGGTTGCGCTCGGCGGCGCGCTTCTCGCTCTGCCCGAGCGCCTCGCGGCGGCGGCGGACGAGATCGGCCACCGGCTCGAGCTCGTTCGCCCAGGCGGGGTTGCGACGCACGAGCGCGGCGCGCACTTGATCGAGGTGGTCGGCGACGAAGCGGGAGTCGAGCATCGGCCTTCCTTCGCAGAGGGGTCCGAGGCGGTCAAGATGACGCACCGCGGGCCTGAACAGCGACGCAGCACGACCTCCGCGGCTGACGCGGACCAGAGGGGGCTTCGGATCTTGACGAACGCTCCTCGAAGTGGGACCTCTCAAGCGCACGTCTGGAGGCAACGACACATGGCTCGCGACACGAAGGATCCCTCGCACGACATCAGCCAGGAGTGGCCGGCCGAGAAGCTCATGGCCATCGGTGCGCTCTTCCTCGGCAGCTACTTGGTGTTCATCTATTTCGTCTCCCCGTGATCCGCGGAGGCGCCGAAGAACGTCGGAGGTCGCTCATGAATCGAATCTCGCGCCGGGTCGACGCGACACGCCTGGTCCTGCCCCTCGTGATCGGCGCCGCGCTCGCGCTCGCCGGCTGCAAGCCGAACGAGGCCGCGAGCAAGGAAGGCTCGAGCACCCCGTCGTCGGCGAACGCGCCGGCGGAGCTCAAGGAGATGAGCGTCGACGAGGTCGACAAGCGCATCGCGGCCAAGGACACGAAGTTCGCCGTCTTCGACGCGAACGAGAAGGAGACCTACGCCGAAGGCCACGTGCCGACCGCGAAGTGGGTCCCGTCCAACGCCGTGACGGCGGACATGCTCCCGAGCGACAAGACGACGACACTCGTCTTCTATTGCGCCAACGAACATTGACACGCCTGCCACAGCGCCGCGGTCGCGGCGCAAAAGCTCGGCTACACGAGCGTGTATGTGATGCCGGCCGGAATCATGGGCTGGAAGAAGGCTGGAAAGAAGGTCGAGACCTGACGGACGGAGGGAGGCGCGCGTCTCCCTTCGGTGGCGCGGCGAGCGGCGGCGGGGCGAACGCGGTCCGGCGATCGACGAGCGCCGCGTTCGGCGGGGCCACGACCGGCCCCGTCGCCGCGTGAGTCGATGGATCTGAACCAGCCGCTCTTCTGGCTCGGCCTCATGGGAGGCCTCGTGATGCTCGTTCGCGGCGCGAGGAGCTGGCGGGCCGACGGAAAGAGCTGGGCCGTCGTCGGCGTGATGGTGCTCGCCGTCGCCGGCGCATCGTACTGGGTGGCCGAGGAGCACGCGGGCTTCATCGCGTTCGCGACGTGGAGCCTGTTGGTCCTCGGCCCGAACGTGGTCGCGCGGCGTCTGCAGCAGGCGATCGATCGACAGGAGCACGAGCGGGCCGCCTCGCTCGCGCGCTGGCTCGCCCGCATCCATCCGTCGCCGTCGACGCGCCTCGTCGCGCTCGATCGCGAGGTGAGCGCGCGGTTCCAGCGGGGCGACGGCGCGGGCGCCGAGGCGCTCCTCGCGGGCGCGGGCGCGCTCGGACCCTTCGCCGCGAAGTGGGCGGCCGTCGAGCGACTGCGCCTCGCGGGGCGCTTCGGCGAAATCGTCGCGATGGTCGAGTCCTCCGTCGACGACGCCGATCTGCGGCGCGTCCCGTCCTTCATCGGCGTCTACCTGCGCGCGCTCGGCGAGACCGGTCGCCGAGCAGACATGTTCCGAGCCTTCGCGCGCCTCGCGCCGTTGCTCGAAGGCGAGGCGCTCGCGCGCCAGCGCGCCGTCGTCTGGATGATCGTGCTGGCGTTCGCAGGCCGACGCAGCGCGGTCGAGCGCCTCCTCGGCGGACGCCTTTCGGGGTTCACGCCCGCGCTGCGCTCGTTCTGGCTCGCCACCGCTGCGCTCGCCGCGTCCCCCGACGGCGAGCACGAGGAGGCGGTGGCCGCGCTCGCGAGCCTCGCCCGCGGATCGGACGCGCTCTTGGCGCGCGCTGCCGAGCGCAGGCTCACCGAGCGCGCGATCCTCGGCGGAGAACCGCTCACGCCCCAGCAAGAGGCGGACTGCGCGGCGATCTTGCGGAGCTTCGACCAAGAGGAGCGGTTCGGCCTCTCGGGCGCAGGCAGACCGAGGCCGGTCGTCACCTCGACGCTCATCGCGGCGAACGTCGCCGTCTACGGCCTCGAGTGGGCGCTCGGTGATCCGACGAGCGACGCGACGCTTTTGCGAATGGGCGCGCTCTACTCGCCCGCCGTGATCGACGACAAGGAGTGGTGGCGCCTCGTCGCGTGCCTGTTCCTCCACTTCGGCGCCGTGCACCTCGTGATGAACATGCTCGGGCTCTGGGTGCTGGGTCCGTTCGTCGAGTACTCGCTCGGGCGCGCCCGCTGGCTCTTCGTCTATCTCGGCGCGGGGCTCGTGGGCAGCGTCGTGCTGACGGTGCTGCCGCGGCTGCACCTCGCGGAGGCCGAGCCGTGCGTGGGCGCCTCCGGCGCGATCATGGGCCTCGTGGGAGCGACGATGGCGATCGCGCTGCGCGGCACCCTCCGCGAGCGATCGAGGACCGCCAAGAGCCGCTTGCTCGCGCTGGGGCTCGTCGTCGCGCTCCAGACCGTCTTCGACTTCGAGATGAAGCAGGTGAGCTTCACCGCGCACGCGAGCGGGCTCGTCGCGGGGTTCGTGCTCGCGAGCCTGCTCGCGCACCGCGCATCGTCCCGCCTCGCCTGAGCGCCGCTCGACGCGTCGGCGATCGCAGTGCGGCCGATCAGAACATCAAGGTCGTCGCGACGTTGCCCGTCGCGCCCGTGTTCCCGCCGCTGCCGCCGTGGCCGCCGGCCGCGCCCGTGAGATCGACCATGAGCCCCGTCGTGTCGGGCGCAGCGCCGGTGAAGGCGAGCCCGACCGCGTGCCCGCCGGAGCCGCCTGCGCCTTTGCCGCCCTGGCCTCCGCCGCCGCCCGGACCACCGCCGCACGCGGAGTGTCCGCTGCCGCCGGCCGCACCACCGCCACCGAGCTGTCCGTCGGCGCCCGCGCCTCCATCGCCGCCGGTCCCGAGGGTCGCGCTCACGTGGTCGAGCACCAGCGTCGCGCCGAGTGAAAGGATCGCCACGCTCGATCCGCCGAAGCCGCCGCCCGGTCCGCCCGCGCCGCCGCAACCTCCCGACCCGCCCGCGCCGCCGCCGTCACCGCCGCACTTCGCGTTGCCTTGCGTTCGCTGACCGCCGCCGCCGCCGCCGCCTTGACCAGCGTGCCCGGGGAACCCCGCGCCGCCGACCAGCCCGTCGATGCCGGTCGCGGTCAACGTCCCGAGGCCGGTCCCGGCGATCCCGGGATCGCCCGGCGCGCCCGTCGCGCCGATCGTGCCCGCGGTGCAGGCCGAGCAGAGGACCGAGGAGCAGCCCGCGCCCAGGCCGCTGTTGCTCATGCCCACAGGCTGACCGACCGCGCCGTTCATCGCGTTGCCGCTCGGATCGCCGACGCCGCCGGGGACGTTTCCGATCCCGCCCGTTCCACCCATGCCGCCGACGCTCTCCGGGCAGGACGGGTTCGCGGTCGCCATTCCGCCGGTGTAGGCGAAGGGCTGGAGACACGTGGCGAGCGCAGGCGTGTTGCCGTCGTGACCGATCGCGCCCGCCGCGCCCGTTCCCGTCGGCGCCGACGGAGAGCTGCCGTTCACGCCGTTGCCGGCGTGCGCGTCGACGAACGACAGCGTCACGGCACCGCCGAGGATCGCGATCGCGAGCGAAGAACGACCCGACGCGACCGCGTTGCGCGCGGTCACGCCGAAGCCGTAAATCGTGGCCGTCCCCGCTCCGACGGTCAGCGGGACCTGGTCGGCCGCCGCGGTGAGGGTCGCGCGATCGGTCGGCGCCGTGACGTCGCGCCATCGGTAGCCGCTCGTGCAGTCGAGACCGCCGTAGAGTGACACGCCCGCGGGGAGATCGACCCGCTCGTCGAAGGCGCCCGGGCAGACGTAGATCGGCTTCGAGTTGGGTCCGGCGAGCACGACCGCCTCGGCCAGCGTCCCCACGGGAGAGGCCTGGGTGCCGTCACCGGTGGCGCCCGCGCTCACGAAGACGCCGCAGTCGGGGCTGACCGCCATGCCGATCGCCGGCGCACAGCCGCGATCGTTCGACCCGCCGGCGCCGCTCGAGGTCGCCCCCGATCCCTGTCCCGCGCTCGAGCTCGAGCTCGCGCCGGTGCCCGTCGCGCCCGAGCCGTCCCCCGTGAACGGCGTACAACCTGCTGCGAGCGCGCCGAAGCTCAGAGCGGCGAGGACGAGGGCGCGTCGTCCGTGGGGGGGATGATTCGTGGTTCGCATGGGGCGGCATCGAGATTACCGTCCATGCTCGAATCCTGCACGAAAGAGGAGACGGTGATGCAGCGAGGGTGCGTCGTGCGTGGTGCGAGCGTCGGAGCGCTCGCGTTCGTGTTCTTCGGGTGCGGCGCGCTCGGGTGCGGCGGCAACGTGATGACCCGCGACGTCGGGATCGCCGACGTGAGCGACCAGTCGACGGTTCGCGTGGCGGACGATCGCGCGGACGGCAAGGGCTGCGACGGGACGTTCTTCACCGATTGGTCGGCGGACACGGCGGCGGCGATCGGCGCAGCGAGCGAGCGTGGGCTCGTCGCGGTGCGCGTCGAAGGCTGTCGCCTCGAGGTCCTCGCGGACTGTCACCTCGAGGGATCGTACGACTTCGTCCCCGTGACGCCGTCGCGCGATCGCACCGAGGTCTCGGACGAGAACGCGATCGCGATCGGCGTGATCGGCAAAGACGACAAGCGCATCGGCGCGGAGGCGGGCATGGGTCGAGGACGCTCGATCGACTACGCCATCGTGGGTCAGCGCATGGCGAAGGCCGCGCCGTCGTCCGTGTCCGGCGCGTGCGACGGAGCGACGCACTACCTGAGCGCGCTCTCGGTCGGAGCCTACGAGCTCGCGTCGAGCTCGCACACCGAGGTGAGCGCGCTCGTGAAGCTTCACGCCCACGACGACACGCACCGTCACGCCGAGGGCGACATCGATCGTTGCTCGAAGCACGACGGGTCGACGGACGACGCGTGCCGCGCGCCGCTCAAGGTCGAGCTGAGTCGCCTTCCCAAGAAGTGACCCGTCACGAACGGCGCCCGACGCGAGCTCAGAGCGCGTCAGGCGGCGCGCGCGGTGGGCTCACCGGCGGATCGGAGTCGCGCGTCGAGCCGAGGATTTGCCGGGCGCGCGTCCTCAGATCGGCCAGCTCGGCCACGAGCTCGGTGCCCTCCCGCGGCGACACGAGCCCCCGCTCGACGCGACCGAGCGCCGAGGCGAGGAACCTCGCGTGCACGGCGAGCGCGCGCGCGTGGAACGCCGCGCGGAGCTCGGCGAGCACCTCGGCCTGATCCCGCTGGCTGGCCCACGTCTCGAGGCTCCCCGCGAGCGAGGTGGCCTCGCTCGACATCAGGATCCAGCCGCGACGGGAGGTGGGATCTTCAGGGAAAGGCATGAAGGCACATTCAGCAAAGCAAGACACGTGCCCTCGGCGACCGAGGGTTTGTCGGCGCAAACTCGGCCGTGCGACGACGCGCCGCGCGTCGGTGCAATCTCGCGTTTGCAGCCTTGAAAAGCGGGCGCGCGCTCGGGGCGCGGCGGCTCAGGGCGACGTGTACAACGTGAGGCGAAAGCCCGCGAGGGCGAGCGGTCGCTTCACCGACTCGCTGAAGAGATAGTGAGCGCCGAGGAGCGGACCCATGCGGAGCTTCCAGACGTGCAGCGGCTCCCAGAACACACCCGCGAAGATGTACGAGCTGCCGCCGCCGTCGATGACGGTCTCCTGCGTCTTCGTGGAGACCGTCTTCGGGAAGCCGAGCCCGAACTCGAACGTGGCGCCGAGATCGCGGAGGGTCCCGCGGAGCGGGTAGAGCGGATAGACGTCGTTGTGGAAGAACACGAGCGGCGCGGGGCTCGACGAGCCCTTCGCGAAGACGTTGGAGAAACCGAAGCCGAGCCCGAAGTTCAGCCAGTCGGCGAGGGCGCCGCCGAGCCAGATGCCCGATCCGGTGCCGAGACCGAGCCCGCTCTCGGTGTAGTAGGCGGAGCGGCCGATCTTCTTCGCGTCGTTCGGGTAGCCGTTCGACGCGCCGAGCCCTCCTGCGACCGAGAGACCCATCGCGAAGCCGCCGCGGCGCTCGGGTTTCTGCGTCTCCCACGCGGCGGGCTTGTCGGGCTTGGCGGCGCTCGAGGGCGCGGCGCCGTCGGTCGCGACCGTCGCGACGGCCGCGACGTCGGCCTTCGCGACGTGCGCGGCCCACGCGGCCGCCTCGCTCAGCGAGCCGGGCTCCGGATCGGCCGACGCGACCGAAGGAACGAGCACCGAAGAGACGAGGACCGAAGGAGCGAGGATCGCGGCCGCAGCGACCGTCGCGAGCGCGATCCGCCGAGGCGCCCTCGGCACCTCGACGCGCGGCGATCTGCGACGGGCGGGCGTCGTCACGAACCGAGGAAGTAGCAGCGTCCCGCGCGAAAGTCGATTCGGGTCGCGCCACCGAGGGCGCGCGGATCGTGCCCGAGGCGCGGACGCCGCGAACCGCCGAGGTGCGTGACCGACGGACGCGGCGCGATCACTCGGTGCGCTTGATCACGTGGAAGCCGAACGGCGTCTCGACGACGTTGCTGATCTGCCCGACTTCCAGCGCGAACGCGGCGTCGCCGAAGGCCTTCACCATCGTCTTCTTCTCGAACGTACCGAGATCGCCGTGACGCTCCGCGCTCCCCGGCTCGTCGGAGTACTCGTCGACGAGCTGGTCGAAGTCCACGCCCTTGCGGGCCTTCGCGAGGCACTCCTCCGCGCGCTTGCGCGCCTCCTCCTTCGTGCGGTGCACCTCGGGCGGCTTGCGCTCGGACTTGTCGTGCATGATGAGGATGTGCTTCGCCGCGATGCTCTTCGGCTCGCGCGCGCGCTGCGCGGCCTCGGCCTTCAGGCGCGCGTCCTCGACCGCGATCCGCTGCGGCGCGGACTGCGCCATGCTCGCGTGCGTCCACGACGGCCCTGTCGCGACGGCGGTGCACCCCGACGCGGAGAGACAGAGCGCCGAGAGAGACAGCGCGCCGAGAGAGACGGCGCGAGGCCCTGGTGACGCGACGGCGAAGGAGGACGACGCGACGCGAGCGAAGGCGCTCTTCGGAGCAGGCGAGGGAGGCATGAGCGGACGTGAGGTTGAAGGAAGGCGGGTAGCGTTGCAAGCGCAAGCGCCCGGAGGGCGGGGCGCGCCGCGGACACGACCCGGCGAGCGGGCCGATCCGCCTGGCCCGCGCGGGCGGTGAGGACTATCTTCGTGGGCTTCATGCAGCGGCCCTTCGAGCTCGTCTCCGACTTCACTCCGCAAGGCGATCAGCCGCGCGCGATCGGAGAGATCTGCCAAGGCATCGATCAGAAGCGCCCGTTCCAGACGCTGCTCGGCGTGACCGGCAGCGGCAAGACGTTCACCGCGGCCAAGGTCATCGCGCACGAGGGGCGACCGACCCTCATCCTCGCCCCCAACAAGACCCTCGCCGCGCAGCTCTACGGCGAGATGCGCGACCTGTTCCCGAAGAACGCGGTCCACTACTTCGTCAGCTACTACGATTACTACCAGCCCGAGGCCTACGTCCCGTCGAGCGACACGTACATCGAGAAGGACGCGATCATCAACGACGCGATCGATCGCATGCGCCACGCGGCGACGCACGCGCTCCTTTCGCGCGAGGACGTGATCATCGTCGCGAGCGTCAGCTGCATCTACGGCATCGGCTCGGCCGAGAGCTACCAGGGGCTCCTCGTCGAGATCGAGCAGGGCACCGAGGTGCGACGCGACGAGCTACTCCGCAGGCTCGTCGACATCCAGTACGAGCGCAACGACGTCGACTTCCATCGCGGAACGTTCCGCGTGCGCGGCGACGTGGTCGAGATCTTCCCCGCGTACGAGGAGACGGTCGCCATCCGCATCGAGTTCTTCGGCGACGAGGTCGAGGCGATCAAGGAGGTCGATCCGCTCCGCGGCAAGGTCATCGGCACGCTCCCGCGCACCGCCATCTACCCGGGCTCGCACTACGTCACCGAGCAGCAGCAGCTCCGCAAGGCGATCGGCTCCATCCGCGACGAGCTGCGCGAGCGGCTCGAGTTCTACGACCAGAACGGCCGCTTCCTCGAGAAGCAGCGCCTCGAGCAGCGGACCATGTACGACCTCGAGATGCTCGAGCAGATGGGCTTCTGCAACGGCATCGAGAACTACTCGCGCCACCTGTCGGGGCGAAAGCCGGGCGACCCGCCGCCGACCCTCATCGACTACTTCCCCGACGACTTCCTCCTCATCATCGACGAGTCGCACCAGACGATCCCGCAAGTCGGCGCGATGTACCGCGGCGATCGCGCCCGCAAGGAGACCCTCGTCGAGCACGGTTTCCGCCTACCGAGCGCGCTCGACAACCGCCCGCTCAAGTTCGAGGAGTTCGAGAAGTACTGCAAGAAGGTCCTCTTCGTCAGCGCGACGCCGGGCGAGTACGAGCTCGACAAGAGCGAGGGCGTCGTCGTCGAGCAGATCATCCGGCCGACCGGGCTCATCGATCCGCGCATCGACATCCGACCCGTCGCGGGACAGGTCGACGACCTCCTCGCGCGCATCCGCGAGCGCGTCGGCTCCGGCGATCGCGTCCTCGTGACCACGCTGACCAAGCGCATGGCCGAGGATCTCACCGAGTACTACACCGAGCTCGGCGTCCGCGTGCGCTACCTGCACAGCGACGTGGACACGCTCGAGCGCATCGAGATCCTGCGCGATCTGCGGCGCGGCGAGTTCGACGTGCTCGTCGGCATCAACCTCCTGCGCGAGGGCCTCGATCTGCCGGAGGTGTCGCTCGTGGCGATCCTCGACGCGGACAAGGAGGGCTTTCTGCGGAGCCCGCGGTCGCTCATCCAGACGATCGGTCGCGCGGCCCGCAACGTGCGCGGCACCGTCATCATGTACGCAGACCGGATCACGGCGGCGATGAAGAACGCGATCGACGAGACCGATCGTCGCCGCGCGATCCAGACGGCGTACAACATCGAGCACGACATCACGCCCGCCACGGTGACGAAGGCGATCCTCGACATGTCGCCGACGAGCGGCACGCGCGACTATTTCGCCGTCCCGAAGCAGAAGATCGGCGGGCTCGACGAGCTGTTGAAGCCGGCGGGCGACGTCGACCTCACGGAGACCATCGAGGCGCTGCGGCAGGAGATGTTCGCCGCAGCCGAGGCGCTCGACTTCGAGAAGGCTGCGAAGATCCGCGATCAGCTGAAGCGCCTGCGAGGCGAGGCGGCGTTCGGCGACGGGGAGGGCGCGACGGCGCGGCCGAAGAGCGCCGCGAAGGCGGGCGCGTCGCCGAAGGGCGGCGGCGCGAGAGGCGCTCCACGCGGCGGCGGGTCCCGATCGTCGAAGCGCCCGCGATCGCGGTGAGCACGGCGCCCCACGCCCCGGCGCGAGGCTTCGCTCCCCGCGCCATCCTCCTCTGCTCGTCGATCGTGGTCGCTCTCGCGGCGTCTTCGTGCCTCGCGGACGCGCCCGCCGTCGAGCGAGTCGCGCCGCCGACGTCGGCCCCGTCGCCGCGGCCGGCCGCCGTCGAGCG
>CAYYKK010000169.1:0-15082 GCA_964467935.1 uncultured Polyangiaceae bacterium | reverse complement strand
CCCGCGCGCGCCGGGTCTGGGTCCTCCACCGCCCCGCCGCCCGGCGCGCGCGGGCCCGTTCTGGTCTGCGCGCGCCCTTCCGACCAGCGCGCGCGAGCCAGTACTGGTCTGCGCGCGCCCTTCCGACCGGCCTGGAAAGGACCTGGGACATGGGCAACTGCTCGGACCGCGCACCGAGGTGAGGGTCCGAGGTGCTGGATGGAGCGTGCCGCTCAGCCGGGCCGTGATTCGACACAAAGCGAAGCCCCCGCCCGGTTTCCCGGAGCGGGGGCTCGCCGTTTCGCGAAGCTCCTACGAGGAGCCTCAGCGCCTCAGTCGATCACTCGTAGACACCCTTCATGGTCGCGTCGGCCATGCGGAAGTCGTGGAGCGCCTGACGGAGGAACACCGGCACCGACTCGTACTTCTGGAGCTCGACGCAGGCAGCGTTCGCGGTGCAGGTGCAGCCGATCTCGGTCGCGTACGTCGGAGCGACGCCGGGGGCCGAGCAAGCCGCGTTCGGGATGACCTGGGCGAAGTTGTCGAACTTCACGACGGCGTTGCCGTTGACGAAGATCGGCTCGTACCAGGTGGTGACGCCGTCCGGCGAGAGCACCGGCGTCGTCTCGTAGGCGCGGCTCATCAGCACGTTCGCCCACTCGAGGATGCGGGCGCCGATGCCGCGCTGCACGGTCTGGCCACGGATGACCTCCGTCCCGAACGTCTGCGCGACGTAGACGTGACCGTCCGCGAGGTGCAGCTCGATGCGGTTCTTGAAGCCCGGATCCGTGTCCGCGCCCACGTCCCAGATGCCGAGCTGGTTGATCCAGTTCTGCTTCGCGTTCTCCGGGAGATAGAGGAGCGTCTGGGCGATGAGGAACTTCCACTGCTCCCAGTTCACCTCGGGATCGAGGACGGCGATCGAGGCACCCGAGGGGACTTGATCGTTGTCCAAGGCATGCGGCAGCAAGTTCCCCGACGAGTCGGACGTGCAGACGTTGCCCGCCGAGCAGCCGAAGTTCGCGCAGAGGATCCCCGTCGGGCCCGAGAAGCAGTCCTTCGGCGTGTCGGTGATCCAGGTCGTCCAGCCGATACCGTTCGTGGGGAACTTGTCGGCGTCGACCATCGGCGTGCCGCTGCCGCTCGCCATGACCGCCGGACCCTTGACGTAGTCGTCACCCGTCATCGCGTTGCCGAGGAGGCGGCGATACGCATCGGGGAAGAGGTCGGCGACCGAGACGGCGCGGTAGCGAGCGTCGACGAAGTCCGAGCGCTGGCTCGAGATGAAGTTGTCGACCGACTCGGTGAGGAGCATGGGCGCGTACACCTTGTCGTAGTAGGCGCCCGCGTTCAGGGTGTAGTCACGGTCGTACTCGCCCTTCGTGTCGGACAGCGCGTTCTCCATGGGCTTGCCGCCGTAGGAGACCTGACCGAAGAGGCCCGTCGCGCCGTTGGGCACGATGACCGGACCGGTCGGGTTGTTGTCGTCCGCGCGCCACACCTTCTCGTTCGCCGACGTCGAGAAGAACTGATTCACGACGTGCGGGCCCGACTCGGGGCGCATGATTTGGCGAGCGAAGTGGTCGAACGCGATGCCCGAGGCGAGCAGCGTGTCCGGCCAGAGGTTGTACGAGATGATCGTCCAGAGCCCGCCGTCGATGTCCGCCGCGCCGCTGGTCAGGAGCTGGCCCTGCGCCGCGAGGTCCTTGAAGAAGTTGTACTCGAGGGTGAGGCCCTTGGCCGCGTCGCGCATCTTCTCGTTGTAGCGCTCGAGGATGCGGGTCGACGCCGCCTTGACGCTGAACGAGTTACGGTTGCGACGGTAGTTGTCGAAGATGTGGCGCGTCTCCTGCTCCGTGATGAAGAAGTCGAAGAGCTCGTAGGGGTCGGCGCCGTTGTCGTGACGGAAGACGGAGAGGTTGCCGAGATCGGCCCAATCGTCGGTCGCGAACGCGTAGGGAACCCGGGTTCGACTCTGCTTGTCGACCGCCGGTCCGCCGCGGTAGAAGGCGCTGTCGAGCTCCGAATTCTTGGGGTAACGGAGCTGGTCGTAAGGCACGTAGTCGACCTGCTGCTCCTCGCAACGGGTGTACGAGCCGTTCGGCTGCTGCACGATGAGGCCGTCGAGCAGCGGATCCCACTTGCCGTACTTCGCTTCCCAGGTCGCGTCCCAGTAGGAGGGCTTGAAGTCGTCCGGGTTGATCGTGCGGCAGTTGTGGATGAGGTCGTAGACCCGATCGAGCTGCGAGTAGTGCAGGATCGCCGAGCCACCGAAGAACGGCTGGGTCTTCGTCGCATCGTGGTACTGCAGACCCACGATGCCGCCGAAGTTGTCGGTGATGTCCGTCAGGAGCGCCTTCGAGCGCGGCTTGCCCGCGTTGTAGCTGGCGTCCGCGTGCACGCTGGTGACCTGGCCGTAGAACATGCGGGCCGCCGCGAAGTCGTACGCGCCGAGGCCGATCATGTCCTGCGTGACCTCGCCCGGGTAGTCCATGACGGAGGACTGCATGAACATCCAGATGAGGTTCTTCTTCTCGTTGTCGTTGACGGGGTCGAAGTAGCGCGGACCGACGCAGCTCTTGCCGCCGTCCTGGCTCGCGTCCGTGCACTCGTCGGTGGGCTTGGTGAGCGCGCCGTCGTTGGTGCGGAGCTGCCAGTACTGCGGGCGGTAGCCCCACGCGTTCGCCGAGCTGACGAAGTTGTGGCGCAGACCGATGGAGTGACCCATCTCGTGGATGATGACGCCGTACTGGTAGCGCTGCGCGATGAACTTGCGCATCGCCTCGGCACGGGCGAACTGGGTTGCCTTGTCGTCGCCCGGGTTGAACTTGCCGTACTGATCCTGGAACTTGCGCTCGAGCACGTCGGTGATGCCGACGAGGTTGTTCGGCGCAGGCGCCTCGGGACCCTCGGACAGGATGCACGCGCCGCGGGCCGCGAGCGCGAGCTCCTTCATCCGGTGGAAGTCACGCTGGATGTGGGGGTTCGCGCCACGGAGCACCGAGGCCTGGTCCATCTTCATCTGCGACGGCACGCCGTCGCCCGCCGCGCCGGCCACGTCGCCCAGCTCGAGCATCGGCTCGGTCATGAGCGCCGCTTCCGTCGGCGAGTTGAGGGCCGCCGTGCGGCGGGCCGCGTAGACCGCGTCGGAGGTCGGCGTCGCCTTCGCGTCGGCGCGGACACCCTGCATCTCGCGGTGCAGCTCGGCGACCTTGGAGAGCGATCCTGCCGGGAGCGTGGGCGCCTTCGAGAGATCGAACTTCGGCCCGTTGATGTGGCTGGCGTTGGCCGCGCCCTGGATGCGCTCACGGACCATGTCCTTCGTCATGGTGCCGATGCTGCCGCCGGCCGAGGCCTCGGCTGCCGCCGCCCAATCGCGCACGTAGGTGCCGTCGGTGACGTCGGCCGTCGTCAGCTCGCCCTTGATGTAGCGAGCCGTGTCGACGAGCTGCTGGCTCGCGAGGTCGTTGACGTGCGTCCAGACGTTGATGCTCGCGTGGACCTTCTCGCCCGTGAGCGGGTCGTCCGCGTCGACCATGATGCCCCACGGCGACGGCGTCTGCGGCTCCTTGATCAGGGTGACCTGATGGAAGCGCATGTCGCCGTAGCGCACGCTGAAGCCGTTGTCGCACTTGGCCTTGACGGCCTCGTCGACCTTGGAGCCCGGCACGGCGGGGTACCAGACCGCGTCGCACATCGCGTCGGTGATGCCATCGGGCAGCACGGCGCGCGTGTCTCCGTCGATCGGATCCTTGTTCTTGATGTCCTCGGCGCAGAGCGGCGAGTCACCCTTCATGACGGGCGTGTGGCAGAGGACGACCATCTCCTTCATCTTGGCGATGGCCTTGACGCCGTCGGAGTAGCCGCGGGTCGCCGCGATCGCGTCGACCTGAGCGCCGCAGGTGTCGTCCGAGCCGCCGCCCGAGCGGCAGTTGTCCATCTCGGTCGCGAGGGCGACGGCGTCGAGGTTCTCCTGCTCCTGCCCCGTGTAGATCGGGTAGGCCGCCTGGCAATCCGCCGCCGCGCCGCCGGTGCGCTCGCACTCGGCGTACTTGGACGACTGCACCGCGAGGCGCATCGCCACGTCCCACTCTTGCGTCGCCCAGCCGGTGCCCTCGACGAACTCGGTGTTCGAGCCCTTCGAGATGTGCCACACGATCGGGACCTCCTTGCGGAGGGCGTAGGGCATCGTGCACTTCTGCTTGAACGTGTCGCAGGTCGAGCCGCCGGCGTTGAGCACGCCGGTGACGGCCTCGCACTCGTCCGCCGTGCCGTTGCCGTCGGCGTCGACCGTCGGATCACCGCCGACGCCCGTCTTGCTGGGCACGTTGCACTGCACCTCGCACTGGTCGGGGTAGTCGGTGCTCGGGACCCAGCCGTCCGGGCAGGTCGTGCCCGAGATCGGCGTGTACGCGTGGCTCTTCTCCCAGATGTTGTAGCGGGAGGCGAAGCGATGCCACGTCGTGTCGGTCATGCCGTAGTTGCGGCTGTAGCCGTGACGCTCCGTGGTGAAGATGCCGAACGCCTGGAACTTGTAACCGTCCCACTCGACCGGCTCGTAGTCGCTCTTCTCGACGCGCTTGAACGACTGGCGCAGCGTGATCTCGACCGGGTTGCAGTTACCCGAGGGAGCCGAGCCGCCGAAGAAGTCGTTCTCGAGGTAGCAGGAGGGGAACTTGTTGATGCCCCAGCCCATGCCCGAGAGGTCGATCATGCCCGGCTGGGCGAACGCCTTGTTCGTGACGTCGAAGTAGCCGGCCTTCGGGTTGAAGTGCGGCGCGTCCGGATCGTCGGGGTTGTTGACGTAGTAGGCGAGCGGCTCGTAGGAGACGCCGCCGAAGAGGCCGAGGAGGCTCAGCGTGTCGAAGTCGTAGCCGTCCTTCGCGAGGTTCTGCGACCAGTCGACGCGCATGTACTGGCGCTCGTACCAGGGGCGGTCGCTCGAGTTCTCGACGATGACGTTGCTCTCTTCGCCGGTCGCCGGGTTGTAGTCGCGGCGGATGTCGAAGTGGCTCGTGATCGGGTACACGTACGCGACCTGGCCGTCGTTCGACGCCGGACCGACGCCCTTGTGATCGGAGTCGGCGATGCGCTGGTACGTGATGCGGCCGATGAGCTGATCCTGACGGATCTCCCACTTCACGCGGGTGATCGGCTGGGCGTAGCTGGACGTGAACAGACCGTCCTGCGCGGCGCCGTAGCCGACGTCGACGATCGTGCCCTGAGCGTAGAACTCGGGGTCATCGCTCGTGTCGACGAGGTCGTTCCCGACGAAGAAGGACTTCGCCAGGGCGTCTGGTTGCACGCGGTTGATCGGGGCGCGCTCCTCTGCGCACCCTAACGCTCCACCGGCGGCGAGGCCCAACGCCCCTAGTGCTACCGCCCGCGTCCACATTCTCATGGGAAGACCCTCCTTGAACTGCCGACTCGACCGGGTGCGCACCGAGATGTCTCGGGGTCGCGAAGCGGTCTGGAACCAAGTGGTGAAAAAAAGAAACTCTTGCGTGGGGAGAGAGGCCTCTTCGATCTGCGAACGGATTGGAAGAGGACTCGGGGGCTCTGGGTTGTCCTGAAGCTGGGACCCTGAAGCGGGGACCCTGATACAGGGACCCTGGGACGGGGGACCCTGATGCAGGGACCCCGAGACGAGAGCTGTCAGACTCGCCGTGGTCGAGGACGGGCGCCCTGAACGCGGGGTCCGTAGACCAACGGGCCCGATCTGCAACAAGAGAGCCAGATCGGTTTCATAAGTGATCCCATAAGTTTGACAGACTCGTCACCCAGCTCCTCCCGGCCCACGTTAGGTTGCTGACGAGCAATTCCTAACGCTGGCGGGAGATCGGAGGCTCGACGGAGCCCCACGCACTCGGGGAAGACCCTTCGCGAGCCCCCGTCGGCGACGGCCTGGGGGGCGCAGGAAGCTCTCCTTTCATGCGCCGCGCGCTCGTAGCACAGAGACTTACCCGATGGAACGACCTCTCTTCATCGGGTAGCCTCGCGGCCCATGCCGACGCCCCCGCCGCCCCCCGCCGCCCGTCACGACCTCCCGGCCTCGCGCCCCACGCCGGAGCGCGCGGTCGGCTGGCGGAGCTGGGGGGTCGCGGCGCTCGTCCTCGGCCTCGGCGTCTCGCCCCTGCTCACGGGCTGCCCGGAGAACGCCTGCTTCCTCAAGGTGTGCAACGGGGCCGACTGCCGGTGCTCGATCTCGTCCTGCTCGGACGGCGCCGCCTTCGACGTTCAGCAGAACCGGTGCCGGTGCCTGCGCGGCTACTTCGACGTGGCCGGGCAATGCCTGGATCAGTGGCACGCGAACGCCTACTGCGGCCGCGGCTACGCGTGGGCGAACGGCGGGTGCGCCGAGCTGCAGTGCCGGCCGGGCGATCAGC
Source organism: uncultured Polyangiaceae bacterium (assembly GCA_964467935.1). Taxonomy (GTDB): domain Bacteria; phylum Myxococcota_A; class Polyangia; order Polyangiales; family Polyangiaceae; genus CAYYKK01. The sequence continues at coordinate 8,717 of CAYYKK010000169.1, read as the reverse complement.
TCGACGTGACGACGGGCGGCTGCGTGCCGAAAGCCCAGGTGGCGCAGCAGGCGGGCGTCGCCGTCGGGCAGGGACAAAAGGTGGGCTGCCCCGCCGGCCAGAAGCTCGTCTTCGACAGCGGCGTCGCCGCGTGCGTGCCGGCGTCGCAGGCGTGCGCGAAGGATGAGACGTGGAACGGCACCGCTTGCCAGAAGACGACGACGTGCGCGACCGGCTCGGCGTGGGACCCCGCGCGCGGTCAGTGCGTCGCGTATGCCCAAGGCGGCGGCTCGAGCGAGCTCACGGTCGACGTCGCGACGTGGGCCGCGTCGAACTACGGCCAGAACGGCGGCAGCGGGACGCCGAGCTTCTGCTCGACGTTCGCGAAGAAGCCGTACGGCTTCGGCCTCCAGCCAGGCTCGAGCGCGCTGGTCCGCGTGCAGATCATGATGAGCTTCCCGGGGCAAGAGGTCTCGAAGGGTCAGATGCAGACCGTCTCGGCCTACGACGCGAACGGGGCGCCGGTGCCCGCCAAGGGCGCGAGCGACGTGCAAGCGGGCGCGGACACGACCTTCGAGGCGCTCGTCGCCGGCGGCGGGCGCGCCAGCGTGCCCTCCGCCCAGACGATGGTGAAGTGCGTCGTGACGAACTCGGCGAAGCCGCAAGCCGTGCCCGAGTCGGGCGGCGTCTAGGCGCGGAGCGCGCCCCTTTCAGCGAAGATTCAACCGTATCGACGTTGCAAGAGTGATCGGAGCGCGGGGCTCGAACGGACGAGCTCGAGGGTGTGATCGGCGTGGCCGTGCGCGTAGCCGTTGCCGATGAAGAGGTCCACGTCGGCGCCGATGCCCTCGGCGCCGAGGGCGCACGCGGTGAACGAGGTGCTCATCGCGAAGAAGTAGACGCGTCCTCGATCCTTGGTCGCGGCGATCGCCGCCATCTCGCAGCCCGGGACGTTGACGCAGCTGAGCGTCAGATCGGCGCCGGCGCCCGAGGTCAGCGCCATCACGCGATCGCGAACGCCGACGACGTCGCGCGCATCGCCGGCGAGGACGTGGTCTGCGAGGCCGAGCGCCGAGAGCTCGTCGGCGAAGGGCGCGTGGTTCTCGAGCGCGATCACCTTGCCGCTCGCGCCGACGCGCCGGCGCGCCTCGGCGGCGCAGAGCAGGCCGCTCTTTCCACCGCCGCCGAGGACGAGGACGGTCTCACCGGGGCGGGCCAGGCGCGCGACCTGGGGCGCCGCCCCGGCGACGTCGAGCACGGCGAGGGCGAGGCGCTCCGGCAGGTCGGAGGGCAGCTTCGCCATGGGCGCGGACGCGAAGATGAACGCGCGCCCCTCGACGTCGACCTGCGCCGAGACGGGGCGGATGTCGCGGATCCGGTCGAGCGAGAGCGGCGTCAGCGAGAGCGACGCGAGGGTCGCGACGCGGTCGCCCACGCGAAAGCCTCGGTGCTCGACGAGCGCGCCGACGCGCGAGACGCGGCCGAGGAGCATGCCCCCCGAGCCCGTCACCGGGTTGTGCTGCTTGCCCCGGTCGCGCACCGTCCGCATCACGAGCTCGCCGACGCCGGCGGCGTCGCCGTGGGAGGCCTCTTCCATTTGTCGGAAGCTCGCTGCGTCGATGTTCAGCGTCTCGACGTCGACGACGATCTCGGTCTCGAACGCCTTCGCCGGGTCGTTGTCGACCCGCTGCGCGCGTTGAGGGAGCGGCAGGGGATCGGTCGGAGGGGAGCCGGGGTCGCTGAGGACGCGGTGGGTGCCGAGGGGGTCGCCGGGGAGTGACACGGGCGGGACTCTACACGACCCCGCGCCGAGGCGGCGAGCCGAGAGGACCCTTTCTCGGCCCAAAATGATAGGTTTCGTGGCGGACCTTCGTCATCCGCTTTCCCCTCCGAGGGCACTCACTGCTAACATTCGAGACTGCTTCCGGAGGCGGGTCGCACGCGACTTGACCGGCCGAAGCGATTGGCCGCATATAGTCTCGTCTCCGAGAACCGCTCTCGCACGATGGAAAATCAACCTCCCAGGGTACCGTTGAACCAGCTCGCGCTGCGGTTTATCTCGGGGAAATACCAGGGTGGGGAGTTTCCGCTCACCGAGAGGACCGAGATCGTCGTGGGGCGCTCGAGCGACCTCGACATGGTGCTCGTGGAGGACATGGTCTCGCGGCGCCATGCGCGCATCGTGTGCTCCGACGCCGACATCACGATCGAAGACCTGGGCTCGACCAACGGCACCTTCGTCAACGGCGAGAAGATCAAGCGGACGAACCTGAAGGAGGGCGACCGCGTCCTCATCGGCACCAGCATCCTCAAGGTGGTGGTGACCGATCCGATGAACGGCGCGCCGCGTCGCCCCGTGGCCGAGCAGCCGCAGCGCGCGACGCAGAGCGGCCGGACGATGAGCGGGTCGATCGACGAGATCCCGCTGCCCGACCTGCTGCAGCTGCTCGGCACGTCGAAGAAGACGGGCGTCTTGGTCGTGCAGAGCGACGAGGACGTCGGCAAGATCTACCTGAAGAAGGGCAACGTCGCGTTCGCCTCGATCAACGACCTCGAGGACGTGCAGCCGCTGAAGAGCGTGTTCCGCATCCTGACGTGGACGACCGGCACGTTCGAGCTCGAGACGCTCGAGGACGGCCCCATCGAGGGCGAGATCGACGCGACCGTGCAGGAGGTCCTCATGGAGGGGCTCCGGCAGATCGACGAGCTCAACAACATCCGCCACCGCCTGCCGGATCTCGACGCGCGCCTCTTGCTCGTGCACCCGCTGCAGTCGCCGCTCCGCAACTTGGACGCGAAGGAGCTCGACATCCTTCAGCTCGCGTTGAACTTCGGGCACGTGGCGACGATCTTGAACAAGAGCCCGGCGACGGATCTCGAGACGGCGCAGCTCATCCTGAAGCTCATCAGCGGCGGCTACCTCCAAGCGCAGTGACCTGAAGCTCGCTCTGTGATTTTCGGAGCCGTGATTTCGGAGCCGTGATCGGCGGCGCGCGGCGATCGTGTATTCGCTATCGCATTGCATTCGCATCGCTGTCGCGATGAGAGGGGCGCGCTTCCGCACGGGCACGCGAAAAGCTCGTCGACGGCGCGTGCGCGGTTGACGGCGGGGCGCCGGTTCCGCATGGAGGAGCGAGGAGGCACCCCGTGAGTGAACCCCGGATCCGACCCATCCACGACGTCGCACGCGACCTCGGTCTCTCGGACGCTCACCTCGAGGCCTACGGGCGCTCGAAGGCCAAGGTCGATCTCGCCGCGCTCGAGGGCCCTCCGCGCGGCGCGGCGCGCCTCGTGCTCGTGACGGCCATCAACCCGACGCCCGCGGGCGAGGGCAAGACGACCACGTCGATCGGGCTCGCGATGGGGATGCGCCGGCTCGGCAAAGACGTCGTCCTGTGTCTGCGCGAACCGTCCCTCGGCCCCGTCTTCGGCGTGAAGGGCGGCGGCACCGGCGGCGGCAAGGCGAGCCTCTACCCGGCCGACGACATCAACCTGCACTTCACCGGCGACATCCACGCGATCACGAGCGCGAACAACCTGCTCAGCGCGATGATCGACAACGCGCTGCACTTCGGCGAGAAGTTCGGCGACAAGGGAGCGCTCGACCCGCGCGGCGTCACGTGGGCGCGCGCGCTCGACATGAACGATCGGGCGCTGCGAGGCGTGATCGTGGGGCTCGGGCAACGGGCCGACGGGTTTCCCCGGCAGGAGCGCTTCGACATCACGGCGGCGAGCGAGGTCATGGCGGTGCTCGCGCTGTCGGAGGGGCTCGACGATCTGCGCGCGCGGCTCGGCCGCATCATCGTCGGGAGCACCGAGAGCGGCGCGGCCGCGACGGCCGACGACCTCGGCGCGTCCTCGGCGATGACGGCGCTACTCCGCGACGCGCTCAAGCCGAACCTCGTGCAGACGCTCGAGGGAGGGCCGGCGATCGTCCACACTGGACCCTTCGGGAACATCGCGCACGGGTGCAGCTCGGTCGTGGCGACGAAGCTCGGGATGAGGCTCTCGGACTACGTGGTGACCGAGGCGGGGTTCGGGCTCGATCTCGGCGGGGAGAAGTTCATCGACATCAAGTGCCGGCAGATGGGCGTGTTCCCGCGGGCCGTCGTCCTCGTCGCGACGCTGCGCGCGCTCAAGGTGCACGGAGGCGCGAAGGTGAAGGCGTCGGCGGACCCCGATCCTGCGTCGCTCGAGCGCGGGATCGCCCACCTCGAGAAGCACGTGGAGACCTTGACGAGCCTCGGCTTGCCGACCGTGGTGGCGATCAACGTCTTCCCGGCGGATCTCGACGAGGAGCTCGTCCTCGTCGAGAAGGCGATGAAGGCGCGCGGCGCGCGGGCCGTGCGTTGCGAGGGCTACGCGCGCGGAGGAGAAGGCGCGCTCGAGCTCGCGCGCGCGGTGACGGAGGTCGCGGACGGGACCGACGCGGCGCCGCCGCCGGCGAAGTTCGTCTACGACCTCACCGACCCGTTGCCGACGAAGATCTCGAAGATCGCGAAGGCGGTGTACGGCGCGGACGGCGCCGTGCTGACGCCGAAGGCCGAGCGCGACGTGGCCCGCATCGAGAAGCTCGGCTACGGGCGCGTGCCGGTGTGCATGGCGAAGACGCAGCTCTCGCTCACCGACGATCCCTCCGTGCAGGGGCGACCCCACGGGTTCACGATCACGGTGCGCGAGGTGCGTCTCTCGGCGGGCGCAGGCTTCGCGGTGCCGCTCACGGGGCAGATGATGACGATGCCGGGGCTGCCGCGGGAGCCGGCGGCGCGCAACGTGCGCGTCGAGCCCGACGGACGCATCCGCGGGCTCATGCAGAACGACTGAGCTCCGCCGGGCTCACGGCGCGCGACGGAGGTCGGCGCGCCGGCTCAGCGCATCTCGGAGTGGCACGCCTTGCAGGTCGCCTTCATGTCGGCGAGCGCCTGCGAGGCTTGGTCGCCGTCCTTCGCCTCGGTCGCCTTTCCGAGCGCGGCGGCCGCGGCGCCGAGACGATCGGCGAGCTCGCCGAACCGCGGGGGTCGCTTCGCGTCGGCGCCGAGCTCCTTGGTGCGCGCGGCGGTCGCGCGGATGCGCTCCGAGACGTCGCGGAACGCCGCCCAGTCCTTGTCCTCGTATTGGTGGTCACCGATCTTCGACCACATCGGATCGGCGATCGTCGCCTGCGCGTCCATGACGTCGGAGAGCGTCGTGAGCTTCTGGATGTCGGCGAGCGGGGGGTTCTTGTAGGGGACGCACGCCGAGGCGAGCGCTACGAGCGAGGAGCAGAAGAGGAGGCTTCGACTGTGCACGCGCGGAGCATAGGCGCCCCTTCGCGATCCGGAAAGGTCATCGCGGGCTCTTGAGGTCGCCGAGCTCCTGCGTCGGCGCCGGCGTGGGCGTCCCGAGGGCTTCCATCGCGCCCGGGAGGACCACCGAGAAGGTGCTCCCCTTCCCTTCGTACGAGCGCACCTCGATGCGGCCGCCGGCCCCTTGCACGATGCGCTGACTGATCGCGAGGCCGAGCCCGGTGCCGCGCGCCTTCGTCGTGAAGAAGGGGAGGAAGATCTTGTCGAGCGCCTTCTGCGAGATGCCGGGGCCCGTGTCGGCGACGTTGATCTCCACGAAGGACTCGTCCGGCGCGCGCCCGGAGCGCGTGCCCCGGCCGAACCGCACGCGCGTGGACACGTTCACGCGTCCCCGCTGGTGGAGCGCCTGGATCGCGTTGCGGATGAGGTTCATGAGCACCTGCCGCAGCTGTTCGTCGTCGATCGTCACCCGGGGCAGCTCGGGATCGAGCGTCATCTGGATCTCGACGTCTTCGCTCACGCGCTCGGCCGAGAGGACCTGGAGCGTCCTTCGAACGACGGCGTTGACGTCGATGGGTACGACGCCGTGCTCGTTGGGACGCGCGAGATCGAGCACGCTGCCGACGACGCGGTTCAGCCGGTCGACCTCCTCGAGGATGATGCCGATGAACTCCCGCGCCGCCGGATCGTCCTTCGGCGCGTCGTGCGCGGGGTCGGCGAGGAGCTGCGCGGCTCCTTTGATGGCGCCGAGAGGGTTTCGGATTTCGTGCGCCAAGCCGGCGGCCATCTGCCCGAGGACCGCGAGACGATCGCGCTCCTTCATCTGCGCGTACACGCGCGAGTTCTCGATGACGACGCCGATCTGCGTGGCGAGGTGCTCGAGGAGGGACACCTCCTCGGGCGAGATCGCGTCCTTCACGCGATCGTCGGCGACGACGAGCAACCCGACGAGCTCCCGCTGCTCGTCGCGGATGGAGACGAGGACGCCGGACTTCAGGCTGCCGAGCACCTCGGCGGCGGCGAGGAGCGCCTCCTTGCCCTCGACGCGCTCACCCCGACCGCGCCGCTCGCGCGCCTCGCGCTCGACGTCCTCGAGGCTCAGGCTCCCGCCCATCTCGAGGCGATCGAGCAGCACGCGCGCCGTGGCGACCTCGATCCGCTGCGGCGCGCGCGGGCCGATGGAGGAGAGCTGATCGAAGCCGGTGCCGTCCCCGTCGCGGAGATACAGCGCCGCCCCGGTCACGCGGCGCGAGCGCTCGAGGGTCGACAGCACGATCTGGGTCATCTCGCTCACCTCGAGCGTGTGCGCGAGGCGGCGACGGATCTCCTGGATGGCGCCTTCGAGGTCGAAGCGCTCGCGGAAGAAGAGGCGCTGGATCTGCTCCTCGACGCGGGCCTGCAGCGGCTCGAACACGACCAGGATGATCGTCGCGGCGAGGATCGCGTTGAGGTACATCGTGTTGAAGCCGCCGAGGAACGTCAGCAGCACGTAGAAGATGAACGCGATGAGGAAGGCGACCGCCGCCGCGACCAGCAGGCGCCCGAGCATCTCGTACATGTCGAGCAGGCGCTCGTAGCGGAGCGACTGCGCGAGCGCGAAGACGAAGAGGATCGCGAGCACGGCGCCGATGGGCGGCGTACGGGCGCCGAGGAACCAGAGGAAGTCGACGATGGTCGCGAGGCCCGCGAGCGCGCCGATGAGCACGAGGAAGCGCACGCGGCGCTGCGTCGCGCGCGAGGGGCTCTCGGCGCCGCGCTGGCCGAGCTGGTAGAGGCCGAGGGTGAGGAGCGTGAAGACGTAGAGGAAGACGATGAAGCGGACGAACGACAGCTGGTAGAGCGGGCTCAGCTCCAGCACGAGCATCGGGATCGCGGAGAGCCAGGCGTAGCGCAGGAGGCGGCTCTTCTTGCCGAGCTCGTGCGGCACCATGCCCTCGAAGAGGTTCAGCGCGAACTGCGGCAGCAGGATCGCGAGGATGCCGGTGAAGCGCTGCCAGATGCTGGCTTGGAAGAAGAAGAAGAACGACTGGGCGAGGTACCAGAGCCCGATGGTCGCGGAGAAGGCCGAGAAGAGGAGGTTCACGCGCCGCGGCCCGCGGAGCGCGACGCTCGCGGCGATGGCCAAGGCGAGGGCGCCACAGACGAGCGCCGTGCGAGTGCGAAGATCGTACGGCACGGCTCGACGTTACCAGCGCGCGGCCCGACGCGCATGCGGGGCGCGGACGGCCGTGCGCACGAGCGAGGGCCAACGAAGAGCCCGCCGGTCATCGCGATGACGGCGGGCCTTCGTCCGGGAGCGCGCGGGCTCGCGATCGTCGCGACGTCCCTCGCGCGTCATCGAGCAGCCTATGGGTTCGAGCCGTTCTTCTGGGACCACGGGCACGGCTCCGGGTCCATCTGAGTCGTGCCGTTGCGGCTCGTCGCGGAGTCGTTGTTGTTCGACTTCGGATCCGCACCGTTGCCGGTGCCGGCAGCGGGGCCAGCGATCGCCGCGTCGGGGGCAGAGAGGGTCAGGGGGCTCGCGGCGAGCGCGCCGCGCGGGCTGCGCGTGGCTCCCGCGGGCGAGCTCGGCGCCGAGGCGCCCACGTCGAGGGCGAGCGACGCTTGATCGATCTGCTGGGTGCCTTCGACGCTCTGCTCCTCGGTCGGATCGGCGTTCGGATCGTCGACCTGGCAGCCGGCGACGGAGAGCGCGCCGACGGCGAGGGCGCTCCAGAGGAGCAGCTTGCCGAGCACGCCGGCGATACGGAGCCGAGAAGACGTCACCATGGTCGCTTGTGAGGGAACCATATCAGGCCTCATCCCCTTCGTCATCGATCTCGCCTGCCCAGGTTTCACCGTCGCCTCCGAGGCCATACTGCTTCACCAATTGTGAGAGGCGCGGCCGCTTCATGCCGAGAAGCGTCGCCGCACGCGTGATGTTCCCGTCCGTCTCGCCGAGGGCGCGTGCGATGCACTCGCGCTCGATCTGCTTCTTCATCTCCGCGAGGCTCACGCCTGCGCGCACGTGCGCGTAAGCGACCTCGGTCGGTGATCCGCCGCCCGTCGACGAAGGCGCCGACGCGCCGCTCGACGTCGCCCCGGCCGGGCACTCGCCACCTTCGCTCCCCGACCGGGTCGTCGAAGGGCCGACACTGCTCGGCCCCGAGCCGCTCGGGCCGACACCGCTCGGGACCACACCGCTCGGACCGACACCGTTCGGACCCACACCGTTCGGACCAACACCGCTTCGTGCCATCGAGGTTCGTGCGCTTGCTGACGATCGGCCGGCCACGCTCTCTGCAGCTGCAGGAGGCATACCAAGGTCTTCCGTCGACAGGCTCCGGAGGCTCTCGACGTTGTCGGTGAAGTCCTCGACCTCGATCTGGCCGCCCTCGGCGAAGAGCGAGGCCGCGCGCAGCGCGTTCTCGAGCTCGCGGATGTTGCCCGGCCAAGTGTGCTGTTTCAGCGCCG
>CAYYKK010000168.1:2103-15168 GCA_964467935.1 uncultured Polyangiaceae bacterium | reverse complement strand
TGCCCCAAGAACAAGAACGCGAACCAGCTCGACGCCGACGGCGACGGCAAGGGTGACGTCTGCGACTCGGACCTCGACGGCGACGGGATCGCGAACACCACGGACGACTGCCCGAAGGTCAAGAACCACAGCCAGATCGACACCGATCACGACGGCAAGGGCGACGCCTGCGACGACGACCTCGACGGCGACGGCATCGCGAACGCGACGGACGACTGCCCGAACGTGAAGAACCCGTCGCAGGTCGACACCGATCACGACGGCAAGGGCGACGCGTGCGAGACCGACGACGACGACGACGGCTTCCCCGACACGATGGACGACTGCCCGCTCGTGGCGAACCCGGATCAAGAGGACACCGACGGCGACGGGAAGGGAGACGCCTGCGACGACGACCTCGACGGCGACGGCATCGCGAACGCGATCGACGACTGCCCCTCGGTCCCGAACGCCGATCAGAAGGACTCGAACGGCGACGGCATCGGCGACGCGTGCGACGTCGATCAGGACGCGGACGGCGTCCCCGACGCGACGGACAACTGCCCGACCGTCGCGAACCCGGATCAGCTCGACACGGACGAGGACGGCATCGGCGACGCGTGCGACGACGACGCCGACGGCGACGGGATCCCCGACGCGCAGGCGGGGATGGAGGACGGCCCGGAGTCGAGCGCGCCGCCCGAGGAGGGCGACGGGTCGACCGCGAGCACGACGAGGCCGAGCGCCGGGTGCTCGGTGTCCGGTGAGGCAGAGTCCTTCGACGCCTCCGTCCTCGTCGTCGCCGCGGTCGCGTTCGCCTTCGCGCGGCGGAGGCGCCCGTGAGCGCGGGTCACGCGTCGCGGATGGAGACGCGAGGCCGTTAGAGGCCTGACGAGCGGCGTCGCGCGAGCGGCGCGGAGCCGCGCGGATCGCCTGGAAATCCAGGTCGATCCGCAGGGGGCACGAGGCTTGCTCGGAGCCGGCGCACCGAAAAGGAGCCTCCCGTGCGCACGATCGCCTCGCTCGTCTCGACCCTCTCGTTGCTCTCTCTCGCGCTCACGTCCCTCGGAGCGGGCTGCACGGCCTCGACCGGGAGCGGCGGGGCGGGCGGCGCTGCGAGCGCGACCGTGGCGGACGGCTCCGGCGCGACGACGGGCGGCGCCGGCGGCACGGGCGGCGGATCGGGACGCGATCACGGCGCGCCGAGCGACACGTATCCGGCGTTCCATCCGACCCCCCCCGAGCTCGTGAAGCTCGACGGCCACGTCCTCGCCACGCCCAAGCTCGTGCCCGTCTATTTCGGCAACGACGACCCGACGCTGACCGCGCAGGTGACCGCGTTCGCGAGCGGGCTCGGCGCGTCGAGCTATTGGGCAGCGAACGCGTCGGAGTACGGCGTCGGCCCGATCGAGCACGTCGGCACGGTGCAGCTCGCGGAGTCTCCCGCGACGACGCTCGACGACGCCGACATCCAGACCTGGCTCCGCGGGAAGCTCGAGTCCGGCGACCCCGCGTTCCCGGCGCCGGACGGCAACACCATCTACATGATCGTCTATCCGAAGGGCGTCGCGATCACCGAGGGCGGCGGCACGGCGTGCCACGAGTTCGGGGCCTATCACCAGAGCCTGACGCTCGACGCGGCGCACGGGGGCGTGCTCGTTCCCTACGCCGTGATGCCTCGCTGCGACAGCTTCGCGGGCTTCAGCGGCCTCGACATGGTCACCGCAGGCGCGAGCCACGAGCTGCTCGAGGCCGTCACCGATCCCGAGCCCGAGGCGAATCCCGCCTACGAGATGATGGACGAGGACCACGCGTTCTGGATGATGGCGGTCGGCGCGGAGAACGGCGACATGTGCAGCGGGAGCCACGGCGCGTATTTCAAGCCCGCGGACCTCGGCTTCACCGTGCAGCGCTGCTGGTCCAACGTGGCGGCGGCCGCGCTCCACGATCCATGCGTTCCGAGCATCGGCGGGGCGCCCTACTTCAACACCGCGGCCGTGCTGCCCGACGTGCACACGACCACGGCCTTCGGGCCGACGACGCACTCGCACGTGATCTCGATCCCCGTGGGCGAGACCCGCTCGGTCGAGCTCGATCTGTTCAGCGACGCGCCGACGTCGGGCCCGTGGAACGTCGACGTCTACGATCTCGCGAGCCTCTACGGTGGACCGAAGGAGCTCACGATCACGCTCGACCGACACACCGGGGTGAACGGCGAGAAGATCTGGGCCGACATCACCGCGGTGAAGAAGGCGAGCCCGTTCTACGGCGGGTTCAGCCTGTTCGTCATTCGCTCGACGCTCGGCGCGGCGCAGTCGACCTGGGTCGGTGCGGTGGCGAACCCCTGAGCGTCGAGGCCTCTCGGCGATCCTCAGTCGTCGCTCGAGAAGACGACCTTGCCCGCGTCGGCTTCGGCCTCGGCCGCGGCCTCGCGCTCGGCCTCGAGGGCCTTCGCCTCGGCCTCGAGGTCGGCGAACCGATAGCGCACCTCGCCGTTCGGCCCCGTCTCGACGTCGCCGCCGAGGTTGACGACCTCGCGCGTGACCTCGCGCGACGAGGGCTCGGCGCCGGCGGCGCTCTGCCACGCGACCTTGAGCGCTTCATCCGAGACGGCGCCCTCCTTCGCCGAGGTGAGCACCTCGCCGAGCAGCGCGAGGCGGCCGTTCTCGCGCGCGATGCGCGCCGCCTTGAGCGGGCGGAAGGCCGCGCGCAGCAAGGGCAACGCGAAGAGCGCGAGCGAGAACACGAGCGGCACGACGCCGAGCGCGATCGGCGTGCCCTCGACCGGGATGCGCTCGATCGGCACCTTCTGCAGGAGCAACGTGAGCCGGTGGATCGTGAGATCCGCGCCCATCGCGTAGAGGCTCATCACGAGGTTGAAGGCGTTGAGCCCGGCGATGAGGAGGTTCGTCCCGAGGCCGTTGCCGGTGAGCGGAGGAACCTCCTTGCGGCGCGTCCAGACGCGACGCGCCTCGGCCGCCTTGGGGGCCTCCGCGCGCGCCGTGCGCCGCAGCTCCTTGAACCGATAGACGATCCCGCCCTCCTCGGACACGAAGACGTCGCCGTCGTAGTCGAGCATGAGCTTGGAGAGCAGCGCGTTGGCCTGATCGCGCGGCAGGCCGGTGACGGCCATCACGTCGCCGATGCCGATGCGGCCCTTCTTCGCGCGGATCTCCGTCACGAGGCGGCGCTCCGTCTCGAGCGGATCGGGCGGTGGCGTGGTCGGACCGAAGAAGAAGCGATCGACCTTCTGGTAGAAGGGCTCCTCGTCCTTCTGCGCGACCCGTGGGCGCGCCGACTGCGTCGCGTCGATCGCAGCGCCCGTCGCGTAGTAGCCGACGCGGAACGGCGAGAACGGGTGCCACCACCAATAGAACGCCTCGAACAGCACCCGAAAGGCGATCTCGGCGCCGCGGACGCTGCCGCCGCGACCACGCGAGTCGTTGCGATCGGAGGAGCCGGAGAAGGTGAGCGCGATGAGCAGCGCGACGAAGATCGCCGTGTACCCGACGAGCACGATCGCGATCCAAGCCCGGACGACGAAGCGGGCGACGCCGAGCAGGCTCCGTCCCACGGCCGCGAGCGCGCGATCGATCGTGCTCCTCACGACCCAGGGTTGACTGAAGCCGTGCGGGAAGCTGAAGAGGACCTGGCCCTCCTCGGTCGCGCCGAGGTGTCCACGGTACTTCGACACGAGGGCGAAGAGCCCCGTCTCCGCGTCGCGCAGCGCGAGCCCGCTCTTCTCGGCGGCGTCGGCGATCGTGAAGCGTCCCTTGGGCTCGAGCGCCTTCTCGAGGACGCGCGCGGCCTCGTCCGGGTGCATGAGCGTCGGAGGCTTGTCCGTCACGGGCGGCACTCAAGCATACTTTTCACCGGGAGCGAGCGCATTCAAGCGCTCGGGGGCGGCAGGCTCGCTCGGGGCGCGCCGGTCTGGTCGATGTCGCCGACGATCGTTCCGTCGCTCATCGCGATCTGACGCGACGAGCGCGCGGCGAACGAGCGCTCGTGCGTGACCATCACCACGGTGAGCCCCTCCGTGCGGACGAGCCGCTCGAAGACCTCCATGACGACGACGCCGTTCTTCGAGTCGAGGTTCCCCGTCGGCTCGTCGGCGAGCAGGATGCGCGGATCGTTCGCGACGGCGCGCGCGATGGAGACGCGCTGCTGCTGGCCGCCGGAGAGCTGGTGGGGTCGCCGCTCGGAGAGCTCGCCGAGCCCGAGCGACGCAATGACCTCGCGAGCGCGCCGATCCGCGGACGCGGCGCTGCGCTTGCCCGACTTGAGCATCGGGAGCTTCACGTTCTCGAGCACGGTGAACTCGGGGAGGAGGAAGTGGAACTGGAACACGAAGCCGAGCTTCTGCGAACGGAGCTCGGCGCGCTCGTCGTCACCGAGGCCCGAGATGTCGACGCCGTCGACGAGGACCGTCCCGGAGGTCGGCCGGTCGAGCGCGCCGAGGAGGTAGAGCAAGGTGCTCTTGCCCGAGCCCGAGAAGCCGGTGAGCGTGACGAACTCCCGCTCGCGGACGACGAGATCGATGCCCGTGAGGACCGGCGTCTTCACCGTCGTGCCGAGCTCGCGCACGAGGGCGCGCGTCTCGAGGATCGGCGGCCCCTTCTCGGGCCAGGGCGCACGCGGCGGCTCTTCTTCGCGCGCTTCGCTCATGGCTAGATCTGCCCTCGCAGGACGTCGACGGGCTCGACGCGCGAGCCGCGCCAGGCGGGCAGGAGGCTCGCGAGGACGCCGACGACGAGCGCGAAGATCGCCCCGTAGACGTAGAACTTCGGATCTTCGTAGACGAGGAACGTCTCGCTCTTCACGAGGCCCTCCTGGTGCGTCTTCAGCCCCCCGAGCAGGACGATGACGTAGTGGCCGAGCACGTCGCCGACCGCCGCGCCGACGAGCGCGATGACGGTCCCCTGGAAGAGGAACGTCGTGAGGATGTCGCGCCGCGTGAAGCCGACGCTCCTCAGGATCGCGATGTCCTTCGTCTTCTGGAGCACGATCATGATCTGGATCGCCAAGATGCCGAAGCCGCCGACCATCAGGATGGCGCCGACGACGAAGCCGATGATCGTGTTCTGCATGACGAACAGCCCGAGGAAGTTCGCGTTCGTCTCCTGCCAGCTCTCGGCGTCGTAGCCGAAGATTCGCTCGACCCGGTCGGAGATCTCCGGGGCGCGATCGGGATCGTCGAGCTTCACCTCGATGCGGCCGACGACGTCGGGCTTGCCGAGCAGGGCCTCGGCGTTGCGGCGGGTGACGTAGACGCGGCTGTTGTCGACCGGCGGGATGTCGCACTCGAAGATGCCGACCACGTGCATGTTGAGCGGCTGACCGAGCGGCGAGCCGACCACCATCACGTCGTCGAGCTTGGCGCCGATGCGCGAGGCGACGCCGGAGCCGATGATGATGCCGTCGGGCGCGGCGCCGAGCTTGCGGAGGCTGCCCTCCTTCACGTAGCCGGTGAGCGGCGTGACCTTGTCCTGCCGCTCGGTGTCGATGCCGCGCAGATCGACGGGGAACTGCTTCGGGCCGAGCGAGAGCACGGCCGAGCCGGTGAGGAGGCTCGTCGCCGCGACGACGCCGTCCATGTTCTCGAGCGCGCGGACGACCTCGTCCGGGCGCCGGATGCGAAGCTGCCGATCGCTCGGCGACTCGTGGAGCACGCGCGCCGCGACGAAATCGTCCTCGTACCGGGAGAGGAGGCTCGGCGCCGGGCGGAGCTCCTTGTCGAAGATCGTGACGTGCGGGCTGATCCTGAGGATGTTGCCGATGAACTTCTGCTGGAAGCCCTGCATGATCCCGTTGATGCCGATCAGCGTGAGCACGCCGAGGGTGACGCCGAGGACGGCGATGCCGTTGAGGAGCTTTCGGTCCCAGAGCTGGCGGAGCGCGATGAACAGGACGACGCGGCTCACGGCGGGCTCCTAGAGGCTCGACTGCTTCGGCTGCGACACGTCGGGCATGGGCTCGAACTTGTCGTTCGGCTTCATCGTGACGGAGACGCGCGCGCCGTCCGTCAGCGCGGCCTGCCCCTCGATCACGACGACCGCGCCCTCGTCGAGGCCCTCGAGCACCTCGACGCGCAGGAGATCACGGATGCCGATCTTGACGGATCGCTTCTTCGCGCGACCGCCCTCCACGACCCAGACGGAGCCGCTCTCTTCGCACTGGCCGGGCGCGAGGAGCGCCCCCTCCTTCTCGCGAGCGATGATGTTCACCTCGCCGCTCATGCCGCTGCGCAGCCCAGGGGGCGGGGCGTCGAAGCGGATCTTCACGAGGAACGCCTTTCGCTCGCGGTTCGCGTCGGGAAGCACGTCGAACACCTTGCCGCCGAACGACTGCTGCCCGTAGGCGTAGAGGCTGATCGCCGTGACGCTCGCGGGCTCCTTGCCCGTGCCGTCGAAGACGCGGGCGACGTCGGCCTCGTCGACCATGACCTCGAGCACCAGGCGAGAGGTGTCTCCCACCTTGAAGAGCGGCTGGTTGACCGACACCACCTCGCCGAGCTCGCATTGCTTCGCGAGCACGACGCCGTCCTCGGGAGCGCGCACCTCGGTGTCCGCGACGCGCGCCGCGAGCGAGTCGACGACGGCGGCCTTCTGCGCCGCGGCCGAGCCGAGGTCGATGCGCACGGCCTCTTGCTGGGCGCCGATCGCTGCGATCTGGGCCTCGACCTGATCGACGCGTGATTTCGCCGCGTCGAGCTCGGCTTGCGGGAGCGCGCCGGAGCCGAAGAGCTCGGTCGAGCGCGCGAGGTTCTTCTTCGCGATGTCGCGCTCGGCCTCGAGCGCGCGGGCCTGCGCGGCGAGCGCCGCGATCTGCGGGGCCCGCTGCACCTGCGCGTTCGCCGCGGAGAGGTCGGCCTGGCCGCGCTTGAGATCGAAGGTGACGCCGGGGTTGTCGATGCGGGCGAGCAGGTCGCCCTTCTTCACCACGTGCCCCTCCTTGACGAAGATCTCCGCGATGCTGCCGCTCTGCTTCGCCTTCACCGTGACGCGGTCCTCGGCCTCGACGGTGCCGGTCGCGTAGACGGCCTCGACGGCCTTTCCGCGCACTACCGCGGCGGCGATCACGGGCTTCGGCTTGAACCGCTGACCCACGATCCACGCGCCGATCGCGACGACCAAGGCCGCGAAGAGCGCGCGCCACGCCCAGCGAGAGAGGACCTTGCGTCGATCAGCGGCCACGGCGCGTCACATAGGACTCACGAGGCGCCGCGCAAGCCCCGGGCCGCCGAGACTCCGGCGAACGTTGCGTCACCTTCCCTCGCGGCGGCGATCACTTGCAGACACCCTCGCGCAGCGAGCAGAGGCCGTGGTCCTTGCACCAGTCGGAGCGCTCGCAATCGTCGGAGCTCTTGGCCATGCAGCGGCCACCGCTCGGCGCGTTCGCGTCGAAGCTGCAGAGCCCGCCGCTCTTGCACGCGACCGACTGGCGGCAGTGCTCATCCGCCGTCGGCAGGCACTCGCCGCCCTTCTCGCCGCACCAGCCCCACATCTTGCAGACGTTGGAGTTGGCGCAGGGCGTGTTCGGGGGATCGCCAGGGCTCACGGGCTTCTTGGGCTGCGTGTTGGGGCCGCAGCCCGCCAAAGCGACCAGGAGGACGACAAAGCCGGTTCTCACGGTGCGGAGCTTACAATAGGCCGCGACGAGGGGTTAAGCGGACGACCCCCCCGAGGGACAAACGCGCGAAAGCGGGGGCGAAACGCGCTCGCTCCTGCGCGGCGCCGACGCGAATGTCGGGTCCCGGGGCCGCATCCATCGGGGCCACGCTTCGTGTAAAGAGGGTCCCGCCCATGTCGCCGGTCACCGTGTGCGTCGCTCTCGGCTCGAGCTTCCTCGTGGCGCTCGTGACGTGCGGTCTCGTGCGGCAGTTCGCGCTTCGACGCGCGCTCGTCGATCGCCCGAACGAACGAAGCCTGCACTCGGCGCCCGTGCCTCGACTCGGCGGCGTCGGCATCGCCGCCGGCGTCTGGGCCGTCATGGGGGGCGTCGTCGCGCTCTCCCCCGCGTGGCCGCGCCGCGACGTGCTCGCGTGGCTCGGCGCTTCCGTCGTCACGGCGGGCACGGGCCTCGTCGACGACCTCCGGCCCGTGAGCGCGGGGACGAGGCTCCTCATCCAGCTCGCGCTCGCCGCCCTCATCACGACGGTCGTCGGCGTCCCGGATCATTTCGTGCTCGCAGAGGGCGTCCGCCTCGCGGTGCCGGCCTGGGCGGCGAGCGCCGCGTGGGTCGTGTGGATCGTCGGGGTGCTCAACATCTACAACTTCATGGACGGGATGGATGGGCTGGCGGGAGGCCAGGCGATCGGCGCGGGCGTCGCGACCGCAGCGGCGCTCGCGGCGCACGGCGCCTCGGACCTCGCGCTCGTCGCGCTCCTCACCGTGGGCGCGAGCGCTGGGTTCTTCCTCCACAACGTCGGCCCGGCGCGCATCTTCATGGGCGACGCGGGCAGCACGTTCGTCGGCTTCACGTTCGCCGTGCTGGCGCTCGCGGGCCACGCGCGCCCCGACCCGCTTCCGCTCCCCGTGGTGCCGCTCGCGCTCGCGCCTTTTCTGCTCGACGGCACGTTCACGATCCTGCGGCGCGCTGCTCGGCGCGAGGCGATCTGGAGGCCGCACAGGACGCACCTCTACCAGCGCGCGGTCACGTCCGGCCGCTCTCACCGCGACGTGCTGGGCCCCTACGCGGCCTGGATCGGCGCGGCGTCCATCGCCGCGGCGTCGGCGTCGCGAGCGAGCGGCGCTCGCATGCTCGCGCTCGGCTGCGTCATGCTCGCGTGCCTCGCGGCGACCTGGCTCTGGGTCCGTCGACTCGAGGGACGAAGCGCGGCCGTCGAAGGCGGCTGAGAGCGCCGCTCAGAGTTGGCCGATCTCGCGCAGCCAGGCGATCTCGTCGATGAGCGCGCCCCTCAGATCGACGTGACAGGAGACGCCGAGCTCGCGCTCCGCCCTCGCGGGCGAGCAGAGCGTCGGCTCTCCGAGCTTCCGGAGCTGCTCCCTCGTGAAAGGCGGCTTGCGACCCAGGAGGTCGAAGGCGCGCTCCAACGCCCCGAGCGCCAAGCGGACGAGCGGCTCGGGGACGGACGGGGGGCGCGAGACGTGGAGGATCGACGCGATGGTGTCCGCGAGCTCCCGCATAGTCGGGGCGTCGCGGTCGGCCACGACGAACACCCCCGTCGCGATCGAGTCGATCACGGCCCTCGCGACGTCGGTGACGGTGGAGAGGTGCACGATGCTCTTCCGGTTCCGTCCCCCGCTCGGGAGCACGAAGCGTCGGCGCGCGATGGCGCGGATCATCGCTCGCACGTTGCTCTTGTCCCCGCGTCCGAAGACGGGGCAGAGCCGGAGCACCGCGGTCGGGAACGAGTCGCTCGAGGCGCCGAGCACGACGCGCTCGGCCTCGATCTTGGTGCGACCATAGGGGCTGTCGCCGACGACCGGGGTCGACTCGTCGATCACGCCTGCCCGCGGCTCTTCACCGTAGACCTTGATCGTGCTGACGAAGACGAAGCGACGGACGCCCGCGCTCTTCGCCGCGTCGACCAGCCGCCCGGTGGCGTCGACGTTGAAGCTCGCGTACTCCGCCTCGGAGGCGCCCGGGCGGTGGACGACCGACGCCGCGTGAACGACCGCTCCGACCCCCGCGAGCGCCCGCTCGAGCTCGGCCTTGGACCACGACGACGCCGTTCGGAAGCGGAGGCCCTCTCTGGCCCTGCCCTCTCGCCCGGGGCGCACGAGGCCGATCCGCGCCCGCTCACCGGGGAACGATGCGAGGAGGGCGGCGCCGACGAGCCCGCTCGCCCCCGTCACGAGCACCGCGCTCTCCGCCGACGCGCCGCTAGTCATGCAAGCACGTTGCTCACGCAGGCTGCATGCTGTTGCGAGCCAGTTGCGTCGAGATCCGCTCCTCGGAAACGTCGGCTCGCTCGTCGGACGCCTCGGATCCGCCGTCGCTCGGCGGCTTGGGCAGCCCGGAGAGGCTCGCCTCCGGGACCATGTGCGACATCACCCTGCGGATCGCCGTCTCGTCGCCGCCTTGGGTGACGGCGCGGAGCGTCGCCAAGTCCTTGTAGACGGCCTCGGCGGGGCGCGGTCGGAACCGCCCGACGACGATCTTCGGGTGCGGCGTGCGATCGAACGCCTCGTGGTCGTGCAAGAGCTCCTCGAAGAGCTTCTCGCCGGGACGCATGCCCGTGAACTCGATCGCGACGTCGATGTCCGGGCGGAGCCCGGAGAGCTCGACCAAGTCGCGGGCGAGGTCGACGATGCGGACGGGCTCCCCCATGTCGAGGACGAAGATCTCGCCGCCCTTGCCGAGCGCGCCCGCTTGGAGGACCAGCTGCGCGGCCTCGGGGATCGTCATGAAGTAGCGGCGCATCTCCGGATGCGTGACGGTGACGGGCCCGCCCTTCGCGATCTGCTCGCGGAAGATCGGGACGACGCTCCCGGCGCTGCCGAGGACGTTGCCGAAGCGCACCGCGACGTAGCGCGTCTCGCTGCTCGCCGCGCGCGCCTGAATCACCATCTCGGCGATGCGCTTGCTCGCGCCCATCACCGACGTCGGGTTCACGGCCTTGTCGGTCGAGACCATCACGAAGGCGCGCGCGCGGTGCTCGTGGGCGGCGTCGGCGATCGTCTGGGTCCCGAAGATGTTGTTCTTCACTGCCTCCGCGGGGTTCGCCTCCATCATCGGCACGTGCTTGTGCGCGGCTGCGTGGAAGATGACCCTGGGCTTGTATTTCGCGAAGATCTCGTTCACGCGAGCGCGATCATTCATGTCGCCCATGAGCGGGACGAGCTCGGCGTCGGGAGCGAGCGCGCGGAGCTCACGCTCGATGTGAAAGAGCCCGTTCTCGTTGTGATCGAAGAGCAAGAGCTGCTCGGGCTTGAAGCGCAGGACCTGCCGAGCGAGCTCGCTCCCGATGCTGCCGGCGGCTCCGGTGACGAGGATGGTGCCGCCTCGAATGAAGTCGCCGACCTGGTGCGTGTCGAGCTTGACCGGCGCACGGCGGAGCAGATCTTCGATGCGGATCTCGCGGAGCGCGGCGAGCGGGAGCTGGTCGTCGATGCGATCCGCCAGGCTCGGCATCGTCTTCGTCTGGACGCCGGCGCGGCGGCAGACGTCGACGATTTGACGCAACCGATTGCCGTCCGCGCGCGGGATCGCGAGCAGCACGAGCTTGATCTCGAGCTCGCGGATGAGCTCTTTGAGCGTCGCTTCGTCGGCGGCGCCGAGGACGCGCACGTCGCGGACGAGGGCGCCTTTCTTCGCGGGGTTGTCGTCCAAGAAGCCGACGATCGCCCATTTGCTCGCGGCCGTACGCTGCACGTCGCGCAGGAGGCTCTCCCCCGCGTCCCCCGCGCCGACGATGAGGGTGTTCACCGCGTCGCGGTGCTGCCCGCCCGCGCCCCGCTCGCGGATCATCCGGATCGCGAAACGACTGCCGCTGACGAGCACGATCGAGGCCATCCACTCGCCGATGTAGACCGTGCGCGGGATGTGCAGCCGCGGGAAGACGAGACCGAGCGCGAAGACGAGCACGACGGGGATGGTCGACCCCCACGCGATGCTCTTCAGCTCGGGCATCCCCGCGTAGCGCCACAAGCCGTGGAAGAGTCCGAGCTGGTAGAAGCCGATGAGCCGGAACGTGAGCAAGATGCCGAGAACGGCCCACCTACGGCTCGCCCACGGCTGAGCGATCGCGCCGTCGAAGCGCAGCTGGAACGCGAGCTCGAACGCGAACGCCCAGAGAAACACGTGGTAGGCGATCACCACGACCCGACGAGCGAGGGCGAAGGCCTGGTGGGCGAACGGAGAGCTTGGCTCGGGGAATCGCATGTTCAGCAGCCCGGCAAGAGGCCCGCCGGTGAAAATGGCGCCTTGGTGTGACACGACGTCGGCGCGACGCCTACTGCTTTGTGGCTCGGCGACGCGCCGAGATTCAACCCGCCGCTTCGGCGAGCACGCGACGCCAGCGCGTGACCGCGACCGGACGATCGAAGGACGCCTCGAAGATCGCGCGCGCGCGCTCGCCTCGCGACGCGCGCCATTCGAGCGAGGCGGCCGCTTCGATGGCACGCGCGAGCCCCTCGGCGTCGCCGGGTCGACCCTCCCAGCCGAGATCGTGGGCGCGGATCACGTCGGTGACCTCGCACCCCTCGGGGCCGACGTAGAAGACGGGGCGGCCAGTCGCGAGCGCGCCGTAGAACTTGCTCGGCACGATGAGCCCCTCGAGCCCGTTGCGCAGCGACATGAGGTGGACGTCCGCGGCCGTGAGGCTCTGCGGGAGAGACTCGTAGGGTTGGTAGGGAAGGAACCTCACGTTGCCGAGGCCTTCGAGCAGCGCGACGAGGCGCGCGCGCATGCTGCCGTCGCCGATGAAGAGGAAGAGCGCCCTCGGGACGCGCTTCTCCACGATGCGAGCTGCCGCGGCGAAGGTCTCGAACTCGTGCCCGACGCCGAAGTTGCCGGAGTACATCAGGACGAAGCGATCCTCGAGGCCGTGCTCTCTTCGAAACGCGTTGGCCTCGGGCGCGAGGGGCTTGATGGCGCGCCCGTCCGCCCAGTTCTGGATGGTGCGCACCCGCTCGGGTGGCGCGCCGTTCGCGACGAGGCGCTCGCGCATCCCGTCCGACAGCGCCACGACGCGCGTGGAGGCGCGATAGGTGGTCTTCATGAGCGACCGGAGCGCGATCGTCGGCGGGCTCGAAGGGCCGAGGACGCCGAACGCGACGGCGATGTCGGGGTACACGTCCTGCGTCCAGAGCACGAGCGGCAGCCGGCGGAGCGCAGCGACGCCGAGGACACCGGTCGCGATCATGTTCGGCGCGGTGACCGCGAGCACGACGTCCGGCCTCGCCTCGAGCACGGCGCGCGCGATGGCGGTGCCCCAGAACGTGAGGTAGTCGGAGAGCCGCGCCGCGATGGTCCCCTTGCCGAAGCTCGTCGCCCAGGGTCGAACGACGCGCACGCCGCGGAGGGTCTCTGCGGCCGAGAGCTTGTCGCCGCCCAGGTAGCGACCGCGGCTCGCGATGACCGTCACGTCGTCCCCGCGAGCCACGAGATCCTCACAGAGCT
>CAYYKK010000168.1:0-2093 GCA_964467935.1 uncultured Polyangiaceae bacterium | reverse complement strand
ATCCACAGCGCTCGGCGCGGATCTGGCTCGTCGCTGCCTGCTCGGGCGCGTAGAACTGATTGCTGGCGCGGATGCGCATCGTCGTCGTCTCGGCCGTCTCCGCGAGCGCGAGCCCGCCTTGACCTACCATCGTGCGGGTCCTACCGTACGGCGTTTCTTTCGACGGACGCTCGACGAATTCGTCGACGCCGCGCCGACGCCCCGCCCGTCGACGGAACGAGCATGATCCGGGTAGCCCACGTCTCGCCGAGCTTTCACCCTGCGTTCTCCTACGGCGGGCCGACCGAGTCCTCGTACCAGCTCAGCCGCCATCTCGCGCGAGAGGGCTGCGACGTGCGGGTGCTCACGACGAACGCGAACGGCGCGCGGGTGCTCGACGTCGACACGACGCGAGAGCTCGAGCTCGAGCCCCGCTTGCGCGTGCGCTATTGCCCGCGCCGCTTCGCCGACTCCGCCTCGCCGGAGCTCCTCCGGAGGCTCGCGCCGCTCGCGCGGTGGGCCGACTTATTGCATCTCAACTACATTTACACCTTTCCGAGCATACCCACGCTCGCGACGGCCGCGCTCCTCGACAAGCCGCTCGTCTGGACCGCACGCGGGGCGCTCCAGCGCTGGGAGCACGTCCGGAGCGGGCGCAAGAAGGCCGTCTGGGAGGCGCTCTGCAAGGTCGTGAAGCCCCGCAGGCTCGCCATCCACTACACGTCCAACGAAGAGCGAGACGAGAGCGAGGCGCGCTTCCCGACGGCGAGATCGCTCGTCGTCCCGAACGGCGTCGTCATCCCCGCGTCTCCGCCCGAGCACGTGCCGAGCGAGACGTTCCGCATCACGGCGCTCGGCAGGCTCCACCCGATCAAGGGGCTCGAGCACCTCGTGGCCGCGGCCGCCGAGCTGCGAGGTCGCGCGTTCGGACCGTTCTCGGTGACCTTGGCCGGCGCCGGAGACGCCGAGTACACGCGCCTGCTCGAGCGGGCGATCCGCGAGCTGTCGCTCGAGCACGTCGTCGCCCTGCCCGGTGAGATCCGGGGAGAGGCCAAGCGGCGGCTCTTCGCGGAGACCGATCTCCTCGTCGCACCATCGTATCGGGAAAACTTCGGCAACTCGATCGCAGAAGCGATGGCGCACGGCGTACCGGTGGTGGCGGGGCAGGGCACGCCGTGGAGGCGACTCGAGGAGCGGGGCGCGGGGTTGTGGGTGCCGAACGACGCGCGATCGCTCGCGGACGCGATCGAGCGCGTCCGGTCGATGCCGCTCGGCGAGATGGGCGCGAGGGGCAGAGCGTGGGTCGAGGAGGAGTTCGGCTGGGGGCACGTCGCGCGGACCATGATCGCCGCGTACCGCGATCTCCTCCGCTGAGGCCTTCAGCGAGCGGGGAGGAGCCCGAGCGACGCGGCGACCGGCTCGAGGCGCTTCGCGAACACGTCGTAGCCCATGTCGCGGAGCGTGCGCTCCGCGCCGGCGGCGCCGAGGCGCGCGCGGAGGGCGTCGTCGGCGACCAACTCCCGCACGTGGCGTGCGGTCGCTTCGAGATCCCGAGGGTCGACCGCGTAGCCCGTCACGCCATCGACGACGGCCTCGATGGATCCGTCCTCGGTGCCGACGAGGATCGGCCTCCCACACGCGGACGCCTCGATCGGCGTGAGCGGGAGGCCCTCGCCCGTGCCGGGGCCCTTGGTCGTGACGAGGGAGAAGACGTCGCAGGCCCGGTAGACATCGGCGAGATCGGCCTCCGCGACGCGCCCCGTGAAGAAGACGCGACCGGCGAGATCGGCGTCGCTCGCCATCTTCCTCAGCTTCTCGAGCCAGCTGCCGCCGCCGGCGACGACGAGGCGCACTGGTACGTCGCGCAGGCGGCCCATGACCTCGATGAGGCGATCGACGCCCTTGTGCCGCTCGTCTTCGGAGAGCCGCGCGAGCGTGAGGAGCGTCTTCTGGGGTCCTTCGGGCGGGACGCCGTACTTCTCGAGCAGGTCCTTGCGGTAATAGAGCGCCGGGGCATCGGTGAACAGCGGCATCGCGACGCGCTTGCCGTTCACGGTCTGCGATTCGACGATCGAGGGGAAGTGATCCTTGATCACGTCCTTGGTGGCGTCGGT
>CAYYKK010000167.1:0-15378 GCA_964467935.1 uncultured Polyangiaceae bacterium | reverse complement strand
CCCGAAGATGCGGCCGTACATCTACGGCGCGCGCAACGGCATCCACATCGTCGACCTCGACCAGACGACGCGCCTCTTCAAGCGCGCGTACGACTTCGTCGTCGACGCGGTGTCGCGCGGCGGCCACGTCCTCTTCGTCGGCACCAAGCGCCAGGCGCAGGACATCGTGGTCGAGCAGGCGAAGCGCGCCAACATGTACTACGTGATGAACCGCTGGCTCGGCGGCACGCTCACGAACTTCCGCACCATCAAGGGCGGCCTCGATCGCCTCCGCACGCTCGAGCGCATGAAGGAGGACGGCACCTACGAGCAGCTCCTCAAGAAGGAGGTCTCCAAGCTCGAGAAGGAGCGCGAGCGCTTCGAGAAGTACCTCGGCGGCCTCAAGGCGATGGGCTCGCTCCCGCACGCCGTGTTCGTCATCGACCCGCATCAGGAGTCGATCGCGATCAGCGAGGCGCGCAAGCTGAGCATCCCCGTCGTCGCGATCACCGACACGAACTGCGATCCCGACCTCGTCGACTTCGTCATCCCCGGCAACGACGACGCGATCCGCTCGATCCGCCTCATCACGACGCGCATCGCCGACGCGTGCATCGAGGGGACGCAGCGTCGCAAGGACACCGGCGAGAGCCGGGCTCCGCGCGGCGAGGATGTGGCCGTTCAGGTCACGCGTCGCGGTCCCAGGAACTGAGTCGCAGGCGCCGCGAGCGATTTGCGGCGCACGCGTCGTCCGACGCCGCCCATCCGTGGCGGCGCGGACCCTCGTCCGGCGATCGAACCGAGGCGAGCCGCTCGACGAACGAGCCGCTCGCCTCTTCGTCCAGTCGGACCCATCGTTTCCGTCCCTAGCAACGAACCCGTACCGGGCATCGTGCCCGTCATCGAGACCCGAAGAGGAGAAGTGTCATGGCTGCCGTCACCCCCCAAGCGATCAAAGAGCTTCGTGAGCGCACCCAAGCCGGGATGAGCGACTGCAAGAGCGCGCTCGTGGAGTCGGACGGCGATCTCGACAAGGCCGTCGAGATCATCCTCAAGAAGGGCCTCGCGAAGAGCGCGAAGCGCGCAGGCGCCGTGGCGAGCGAGGGCGAGGTCCGCGCCGCGCTCTCGGCCGACAAGCAGCAGGCGACGATGGTCGAGGTCAACATCCAGACCGACTTCGCCGCGCGCAGCGAGGGCTTCCAGGCGTTCGTCGGCGACGTGATGAAGGTCGCGCTCGCCGCCGAGGCGGGGAGCGATCTCGGCAAGGCTCCGCTCGCCGGCAAGACGGTGAGCGAGGTCGCCGCCGAGCTCACCGGCAAGATCGGCGAGAAGATCGACGTGCGGCGCTGGGACCGCGTCGCGGTCGGCAGCGGCAAGCACGGCTTCGCCCACGCGTACGTCCACCTGGGCGGCAAGATCGGCGTCATCCTGGCGATCGAGGCCGAGACGGCCGACGCCGCCAAGCACGCCGAGGTCCTCAAGTTCGCGGACGACACGGCGATGCAGATCGCCGCGATGAACCCGCTCTGTCTGCGCCGCGCCGAGGTCGCCGCCGACCAGATCGCGAAGCAGAAGGAGATCTTCGAGGCGCAGCTCCGCGAGGATCCGAAGCCGAAGCCGGAGGCGTCCTGGCCCAAGATCATCGAGGGCAAGGTCAACAAGTGGTTCTCCGAGATCGTGCTCCTCGAGCAGGAGTCGGTGGTCGTCCCCGGCCAGACGATCGAGAAGCTCCGTGAAGCGGCGCAGAAGGCCGCTGGCGCGAACGTCACGCTGACCCGCTTCGTGCGGTTCGAGCGCGGCGAGGGCCTGACGAAGAAGGAAGACGACTTCGCTGCCGAGGTCGCGAAGATGGCTGGCGGCTGAAGCGTGCTGGCTGCGATCTCGATCGATCTCGACGAGACGCACCACTACCGCGCCATCCACGGGCTGCCCCCGCGAACGGGGGCGGCCCGTGTCGTTTCAGGCGCCGGTCACGAGGCGTACGATCTCGCGATCGAGCGCGCCCTCACGTTCGCCCGTGAGCACCGCGCGCCCCTCACGTTCTTCGCCGTGAGCGACGATCTCGCGCGGCCCGAGAACGCGGAGCGGATCCGACGCGTCGCCGCCGCGGGGCACGCCGTCGAGAGTCACTCGCGCTCCCACCGCTACGACTTGTCGCGCGCGCCCTCCGCGGAGCTCCGCGCCGAGGTGCGAGACAGCTTCGACGTGATCCGCGCCGTGACCGGCAGGCGCCCTGCGGGTTTCCGCGCGCCAGGCTACACGCTGTCCGAGGCCTTGCTCGACGCGCTGGAGGAGGCCGGCGCCTCGTTCGACTCGTCGGTCTTTCCGTGCCCGCTCTACTTCGGCGCGAAGGCCTGCGCGATGGCGATCATCGTGGCGCGCGGCCGCCGATCGGCGAGCATCCTCGGCTCGCCGGCGGCGCTTGCCGCTCCCACCGAGCCCTACGTGCCCGGTCGACCGTACGACCGCCCGGGCGATCGCGGGATCATCGAGATCCCGATGCGCGTGACCCGTGGCCCTCGGTTGCCCGTCATCGGCACCTCGCTCGCCCTCGCCGGCGAGACCGGCGCGCGGGCGCTCGTCGCCGCGTGCGGCAGGCCGCGCTTCTGGAACATCGAGCTGCACGCGATGGACTTCCTCGACGCGTCGGACGGGCTCGACGACCTCGCCGCGCACCAGCCCGAGCTGCGCCGCCCGCTCGGCCGCCGGCTGCGCGCGCTCGACGCGGCGCTCCGGGAGATCGCCCACCGCGGCAATCGCTTCACGACGCTCGCCGAGATCGCGTCGCTCGCGCGCGAAGACGATCGCGCCATCCTCGCCTGACCGGGCTCGCCGCATCAGGTCGAGGGCTTGTATCGGATGACGCCGGCCTCCTCGGGCGGCGAGTCGACCCGCCGGATGCGGTCCGGCGCGACGCCCGAGGCGGCGATGAACTCGCGCGCGGCGTCGTTCGCACCGTACGCCAGCTCGTCGGGCTTGCCGTACGCGATCACCTGACCGTGCACGAGCAGGAACGCCTGGTGCGCGATGCGGAACGTGCTGGTCATGTCGTGCGAGATGACCACGCTCGTGACGTTGAAGCGCTCTCGGGTCTCCTCGATGAGGTCGTCGACCATGCGGCTCGTCAGCGGATCGAGGCCGCTCGTCGGCTCGTCGTAGACGAGGATCTGGGGCTCGAGCATCAGCGCGCGCGCGAGCCCCACGCGCTTGCGCTGGCCGCCGGAGAGCTCGCTCGGCATGCGGTCCTCCTTGTTCTCCAGCCCGAGGAGGTTGAGCATCCCGACGACCTTCTCGCGCATCTCTTTCCTGCCGAGGTGCTTGCGGTGCTCGCGGAGCGGGAACGCGACGTTCTCGAAGACGGTGAGCGAATCGAGGAGCGCCGCGTACTGGAACACCATCCCGAACTTCTGGCGGACTCGGTTCAGCTGGTACTCGTTGAGCGGCGCGAGATCCTCGTTGTCGATCCAGATGTGCCCGGACGAAGGCTTCTCCAGCGCGATGAGCAGTCGGAGGAGCGTCGTCTTGCCCGCGCCGGAGCCGCCGATCACGACCGCGGTCTCGCGCCGCTTGAAATGCATCGTGAGCCCGCGGAGCACCTCGGTCTTGCCGAAGCTCTTCTTCACGTCGTCCACGAAGATGTGGTCGTCGGGGTCCGCGCCCTTCGGCAACGCCGCAGGCTTCGGCTCGTGGCGCGACATGCGCCGACCTTTACGCCCTCGGCGCCAGGGGGGGAAGGGGAGCGAGAGCGCGCTTGACGGCCCGGGCGCTGGTCTGGGAAGGTCACGGGCATGACCGAAGCGATGCTGCGCACGATCCTCTCCGAGGCCCAGGCGAAGGACGGAAAAGAGGGGGAGCACGTGATGCCCGACGGGCGCCGCCTGACGCTCTATGCGGCGCACGACGGCGTGGGTCTCACCGTCGCCAAGGTCGAGGCGGTCAAGATCGATCGGGGCGTGGTGAGGGCGCGCAACGACAAGGGCGAGAGCTTCCTGCTCTCGGTCGACGACGTCTTCGCCGCCGCCGTCGAGGCCGGCGGGGCTGGCGGCCCCGCGGGGCGCAAGGCTGGGTTTCTCGGCTGATTCGCCCGACCTGAGGGCTCTCTTGGGCCGAGGGCGCGGAGCGCGCTATGGTTTCGCCTGACCCTTGCTTGCCATGATGCCGCTCGAGCCGCGCCGCTCGCGCGTGGGCGCGATCCTCCTCGGGATCGTGCTCGCGACGCTGGTGCCACCCGCCCACGCCGACGAGGTGAGCGACGGTGCAGCCGCGGCCGATGCGCTCTTTCAGCAGGGCAGAGCGCTGATGAGCGCCGGGAGCCCGCGGGAGGCGTGCCCGAAATTCGCTGCGAGCTACAAGCTCGACAAGAAGCTCGGGACGCTCCTCAACTGGGCCGATTGTCTCGAGAAGGACGGTCGTGTCGGCAGCGCCTTCGAGCGGTTCTCCGAGGCGGTCGACTGGGCCAAGACCAAGAGCGACGACCGGCTCGAGTTCGCGACCAAGCGGCGCGACGCCCTCGCCGATCTGGTCCCGAAGCTCACCCTCGTGGTCACCGTCGGCGCAGAGAAGCTCGACGTCTACCGCGACGGTGCCCGGGTCCCCGAGGAGGTGTTCGGGCTCGCCGTTCCCGTCGATCCCGGGCCCGTCGAGCTCGAGGTGCGTCGAGGCGACGACGTCCTCGAGCGCGTGAAGACCCAAGCGCAGCGCGGTCGCGCCGAGGAGCTGAAGCTCGACCTCGCCGCGATCTCGAAGGCGCATCCGAAGCCCGTCGCGAAGCCCGTCGCGAAGGGACAACGCACCGCGGGCTTCGTCGTGGGCGCCGTCGGGCTCGCGGGCCTCGGGGTCTTCGGCGTGCTCGAGGGCGTCGCGTACGGTCAGAAGTCGAAGGCCGACGCCCCCGGCGGCTGCAAGAGCGGCTTCTGCACCCCGCAAGGCTTCGCGCTCGAGCGGCGCGCTGGCGACTTCGCGGAGGCGGGACAATGGGTCGGCATCGGAGGCGCCGCCGTCCTCGCCGTCGGCGCGACGCTCCTCCTGACCGCGCCCCGCGCCCCCGCGACGAAGCCACGCGTCGGGCTGCTCCCCTTCGTCGGGCCGACGGCGAGCGGCGTCGTCTTCGCGGGGGAGCTCTGATGCGACGCACCTCCGCCGTGCGCGCGCGCACCGCGTTCGGCCTGTCGGCCGCCCTCGTGACGGGCTGTGCGCAGGTGCTGGGCGTCTCCTCGGACGCCTCCACGCTCGAGGACTTCTGCAGCTGCAGCGCGCTGCGCGGAGCCGAGACCCAGTGCAAGGCGCTCGCGGCTCGGCATCAGGACGACATCGCGTTCCTCCGCTCGTTCGTGGACGCAGGCTGCACGGAGTGCAAGCTCGTCCCCGCCTGCTACGAGCGGCTCGGCGCGCTCGCGGACGACGCGCCTTGCGACCAATCCACGCAGTGCGCGAGCCTGCGCTGCTGCTCCGACGGCGGCGTCGAGGCGTGCTGTTCGGCGTGCCGGCGCTGCGCGGACACGGCCGCGGCTCCCTCCGCGCACTGCACCGGGCTCTTCGACGCCCTCCGACAGTGCCTCCTCGCGCACGCGGCCGAGTGCCCCGCCGAGTGCGGCGCCGCGGGCCCCCAGGCGTACGGCGATCCTTGCTTCGCCTGCCTCTACGCGAAGGCCGCGGAGTGCCAGCCCCTCTACGCGCAGTGCGGAGACGAGCCATGAGTCGATCTCTCCCCCTCTCGCGTCCTCGGCTCGCGGCGGTGAGCGTCCTCACCCTCTTCGCGATCTTCGTCGCCTCGTCGTGTCGGAGCATCGTCGCCGGTGACGGGCGCGACGCGTCGACCGAGCTGTGCGATCTCCTGAAGCGTTGCTACGGCCCCGCCTCCGTCGACTGCGCGAAGCTCTCGGGCGCGTTCGGCGTCGACGCGAAGACCGACGACGCCTTCCTCGCGTTCCTCGCGCAGAACGACTGCCTCTCCTCCTGCAACGACGCGAAGAAGTGCGCCGACTATCCCCCCGTCTGCGCCCGCTCCGACAAGCCCTGCGAGCGCACCAGCGACTGCTGCGAGTCCACGCTCGGCCACCAGGTCTGCCAGGCGAGCCAGTGCTGCGCGCCGGTGGGCGTCCCGTGCACGCTCGACGCGGACTGCTGCCCCGGCGTGCAATGCAAGCGAGTGGGCGACACCGACCAGCGCACGTGCAGCGGCGTCGTCGCGTGCAAAGAGGTCGGCGACGCTTGCGGCAACGACATCGACTGCTGCAGCAAGGCCTGCCAGGGCGGCGTCTGTCGCCAGAAGATCTGCTCCTCGATCGGCGAGAAGTGCAGCAACGCCGAGGGCGGTCCGACGTGCTGCCCCGCCGGTGACGCCGCCGGCAGCGCCGTCTCGTGCGTCGACGGCGCATGCGTCCTCGAGACGTGCCACGCGAGCACTTGCGGCGACCTCGTCCCTTGCGATCCGAAGGGCGATCCGACCACCGCCTGCTGCGGCTCGCCCACGTTGCGTTGCGTCGCCGACGTGCTCGGTGACTACGGCGTCTGCGTCGACGTGCAAGGCGGCGCGAGCGCGTTGCCCGACGGCTTCGACTGCGCCTACGGGACCGATTGCTGCAGCGGCGCGTGCTTGCCGACCGGCACCGGCTACCAATGCGGAACGCCTCAGGTCGGCTGCGTCGCGACCAACGACGCCTGCGTGCTCGACGCGACGACCGGCACGAGCGACTGCTGCTTCGGCGACTGCGTCGACGGGCGCTGCGTGTGCGGCGGCACGAGCTGTCACTCGTCCTACGAGGAGGGCGCGCCCATCGACTGCCAGCCCGGCGATCCCCTCGCGAGCCCGCAGTGCGACGCGAAGATGGTCTGTGCAGGCGACCCGTTCTGCTGCTGTAATCAATGGGACGCGATCTGCGTCGGGGAGGCGTTCGCTCTCTGCGGCCCTCCGTTGCCCCTCTAGCAAGGAGCCGGTCGATGCGCGGAAGGCACCGTTCATTCGCGGGCGCGGCTTGCGGAGCGTCGCTCCTCGTCTTGCTCGCGGCGGCGTCGTGCGCGAGTCAGAGCTACGACACCGGCTCGTCCGGCGCGGGAGGCGATCGGGGACAGCCGGGGTCGAGCAGCGTCGGCACCGGGCCGAGCGAGATCCAGACCCAGCAGTGCAAGACCTGCTCACGCCCCGACTGCGGCTGCCCGGACGCGAGCGGCCTCACCGGGGCGGGCATCAAGACGCCGATCCCGAACTGCCCAGCGAGTGACGTGCTCCCGTTCTCGGTCGCGCTGACCTCGGCGACCTCCAAGAGCATCGACTCGGCCGTCTACGCGCGCGCCGTGCTCTCCGACGGGCACGCGCCCGTCCCGGGCGTCCTGCGACTCTCCGACTTCCTCAACTTCTACGCGCCCGCGGACGCGCAGGGAGACGCCGTCGGCGTCGCCTACGACGGCGCGAGCGCGCCCTACGCGGGCGTGGTCGAGCTGAGGACCACCACGCCGCCAGCCGCGCAGCGGTCCTCGGTCGGGCTCACGATCGTGGTCGACGCCTCTCAGAGCCTCTCGTCGGCGCTCCCCGCCGTGCGACAGATCCTCGGCGCTCTCGCCGCGCCGCTCTCGAGCGCGCAAGGCGACGAGGTCTCGGTCTTCGCGTGGTCGCCGACGCTCGACAAGCTCTACGCCGGCCCGCCGGAGCCGCTCGTCGGCGCGCCCCCCTCGATCCCGATCGGCAAGGGAGGCGGTGACCTCGCCGACATGATCGCGAACGCGACGACCGTCGCCGCGCAGCAAGCGGCGAGCGACAGACACATCGTGTTCGTGAGCGATGGCGGCGTCGCGCCTCCGGTCGGCATCGAGACCAGGCTCTCCGCGGCGCTCGACGTCGGCGTCTCGGTCGACGCGATCGTCGTCGCGCCCCGCCTCGGGCTCGAGGCCGCCGGTGATCGTCCCTACAACCAGGCGCTCCTCACGAGCCTCACGCCCTTCGGCGGCGGCCGGATCCTCGCCGTCACCGACGGTGGCGTGCTCTCGAGCGACAGCGAGAGCTTGCTCCGCGACCGCTTCTTCGAGCTCTTCGCGAACGCCGCGGTGAAGGCGCGCGCGAACGCCGAGCTGCCCTCGCAGCTCTTCACCCCGCTCTCGATCGTCCCGCAGGACTTCGCCGGATCGGACCTCCTCTCGGCGAGCGCACAAGACGAGCTCGGCGGGCTCCCCGTCGGCTACGGCCGCACGATCTCGTTCCGGCTCCCAGTCGCGATCGGCGTCGATCCGACGACGCTCTTCCAGCCGTGCGGTGCCTACTCGGTGACGGCGTCGCTCGCCGTCGGCGACGCCTCGCCGTCGACCCTCGGCCCGGTCCCGCTGAGCGACCTCTCGACGCCCTCGGCCACGCTGCTCACGCATCAGGCGATCGAGGCGTTCGTCAACGCGCTCCGGGTACCTCCGAGCGACTACGCGGTGGTGAATCAGCGGCTCGTCGCGGCCTCCGCCGCGGCCAAGTGCCCCGTCGGCGATCCCGCGACGCCCGGCCTGTGCGCGGCGATCGCAGAGATGACGATGCTTCTACACAAGCATCCAAGTTACCACTGACGTCGACCGCCGCGGTGGGCCCGGGCCCCCTCGGCTGGTGCGGCCGGGCGTCCTCGGTCGGCACGGCCGGGCCTCCTCGCCCGCGCCCGTCGCGGTACCTCACCGCGGCGGCTCTCCCTCTGTGCTCCCGGGTGCGCGCCGCAGCTCTCTGGATGGGGCGTAGGAAACGGGCAGGTCTCTTGCAGTCGTGTATCCTCGTGAGGTCGATTCGAGCGGTTTCTCGAGGTCCTGGACGACATCCCTGTCATCTCTGTGCCTCGTTGAGCCTCCGAGAGGGCGGCGCATGAGAATCTCGTTCGCGTTCGGAGCACTGCTCGTGCTCGCTGGTTGCAAGGGCCTGGGACCGTTCGGCGGCGACAGCCGAGGGAACGTCGGCGCCTCGGGCGGCGCAGGCGGGGGCCAGGACCTCTCGGGCGTCCAAGCGACCGTCGCGACCAACGGCGGCAGCCTCACCAGCACCGGATCCGGCACCAACGGGGGATCCGGCGGCGGCGGCCTCTCGCCGAGCTGCGACGTCGATCTCTCCGCTCCTCACCAAGACGTACGCGCGGTCCCCGTCGCCTCGCGCGGCGTCGACTCGGCGATGTACGCGCGCGCGGCGCTCCGCCTCGGGCTTTCGCCCGACCCCTCGGTGCTGCGCGTCGACGACTTCCTGAGCTTCTACGGGTCCTCGCCGGGCTACGCGGGCGCGCCCCAGGACGGCGAGGTCGAGTTCGATCCCACCGAGGGCCTCGTCGAAGCACGGTTCTGGGTCCCGCCTCCGGCCGTGCACGTGCCGCAGACGTTCATCGTCGTGCTCGATCTGTCGCTCAGCATGAAGTCTCGCTTCGCGCTCGAGCACGACGTCGTCACGACGTTGGCGAGCCGCCTCGATCCCGCGCAGGGCGACTTGCTGGAGGTCCTCGGTTGGTCCTCGACCCTCGATCCGGTCTACGACGGCACCACGGACCTGCCGCTCGAGGACGCGCTCCAGGCCGCCTTCGCGAAGCCGAGCGGCGCCGGCGATCTGGGCCTCGCCCTCGACGGCGCCCTCGCGCGGGCCGAGGCGGTGAAGGGCGATCGCCACGTGCTCGTCCTGACCGACGGCGGGGCCGTCACGGAGAAGCAACCCGACTGGTCGCTTCGCTACGCCGCAGAGGACGTGCGACTCGACGTCGCGCTCCTCGCGCTCTCCGCCGAGCTGCGTGACGCGAACGCACCGGCGCGCGCCCTGCGGTACAACCAAGAGCTCCTCACCGGCCTCACCGTCGGCGACGGCGCCCGCCTCTTCGTCACCGACGCGGCCGGGCCCGTCTCCGACGCGAAAGAGCTCTTCGACAGCCGTTTCGACGCTCTGTTCGGGGTCGCCATGGCCGCTCCGGTCGCGCAGATCTCGCTGCCCCCGTTCCTCACGTTCGCCCCTCAAGCAGGAGAGTCGTCCTCCGGTCAGCTCGTCGCGCGAAGCGCCGGATACGACCACGCCCTCACGTTCCGCATCCACGTCGCGAACAGCCGGCCGAACCTCCCGGGGATCTGCGGCGGCATTCAGATCGCGACGACGCTCGGCCCCACCCTCATTCACGGGGGCGTCCTCGACGCGCCGACGCCCCTCGGGGCGACGCGGGCGGCCGTCCGCGCGTTCGTCGCGGCCCTCCGCGCGCCGACGAAGGCTTCGTTCTCCACGGCCGGCGCCGATCTCGCCGCGGCCGGTGAGGCGACGTGCAAGGCAGGTCCCGGCTCCGCGCGGCTCTGCTCGGCCGTCACCGAGATGACCGAGCTGCTCGCGCTCTACCCGACGCCGCCGATCTGATCGTCGCGCGCCGCCGCGCCGACGAACGACGCGCCGTTTTTCGGTTAGCCTGCGACCTCATGAGCGCCTCGTCCGACCTGAAGGCCCGCGTCGCCGAGCTGCGTCGCGTCGTGCTCGAACGCCTCCCGACGCCGGAGCGTCGTCAGGTCGATCTCCAAGGCGCAGGCCTCGCGCTCGGTCGGTTCCTCGCCCGCGCCTACGACGAGATCCTTCGTCCGTCTTCTCCGCGGTGCCCGACGGCGGCGCGGCCCTCGCGGCCGTCGGCGGCTCCGGCCGAGGCGCGCTGGCGGTGCGCAGCGATCTCGACGTGCGCATCCTCGTCCGGGATCCCAAGGTCGCCGAGCGGATCGTCGACGCGGTCCTCTATCCGCTCTGGGACGCCACGATCGCGATCGGTCATCAGGTCGTCCTCGTCTCCGACGCTCTCGACAACGCCCGCGAGGACCTCGCGACGGCGACGAGCTTCCTCGACTTTCGCCACCTGGCCGGCGATCGCGCCATGAGCGAGGAGCTCATCTGGCGCGCCTCGGGCAGCTTGTTCTCCACGAGCGAGCTCGTGACCTTCTACGGGCGCCTGTCCGACGAGATCGCGAAGCGTCACGAGCGCTACGGCGACTCCGTGTACCTGCTCGAGCCCGACGTGAAGAACGGCGCGGGCGGCCTGCGCGACCTCGACGTCTTCCGGTGGGCGGCCGCCGCGCGCTACGGGACCGGCGAGCTCGAGGGGCTCGTCCGCGTCGGCGCCTTGGTCCCGCGAGAGGCCCACGAGCTCGCCGAGGCGCAGGAGATGCTGTGGCGGATCCGCAACCTCCTGCACGCGCACGCCGGGCGCAGGAGCGACAGGCTCACGTTCGATCAGCAAGAGCTCATCGCCGTGCTGCTCGGCTTCGACGAGGGGCACGACGGCGAGGCGACGCCCGAGGGCATCGAGCGGCTCATGAGCGCCTACTACCGCTCGGCGCGCGTGGTCTCGCGAGGCGTCTCGATGATCCTGACGCGCGCCACGCCGATCGATCGCAAGCGGCCGAAGGACGAGGACCTCGGGCAGGGCCTGCGAGCCTTCGACGGCGCGGTCACGGTTCGAGACGTCGACAGCCTCCGCGACGAGCCCGCGACGGCCTTCCGCGCGATCGCGGCCGCGCTCGATCGAAAAAAGCCGCTCCTTCCGTTCCTCCGCGATCGGATCATGTCGCTCACCTCCGACCCCGAGTTCTGCGGAAGGCTACGCGCCGACGCCGCGGCGCGGAGGCTGTTCGTCGATCTCGTCTCGACGCGTCGCGAGGGCCAGTTCGCGCGCGGCTCCGCGCTCCGCGAGATCCACGACCTCGGCCTCCTCACCGCCATGGTGCCGGAGTTTCTGCCGGTCGTCGGCCGCGTTCACCACGATCTCTACCACGTGTACACGGTCGACGTTCACAGCGTCGCCGCCGTCGATCGTCTCGCCGCGATCGCGCGTGGCGATCTCGCGGCGCAGCACCCGCTCGCCGCGCGCCTCGCCGCCGAGGTCCCGCGCCCGCAGATGCTCGCCTTCGCGACCCTGCTGCACGACGTCGGCAAGGCGATCGGCGGCAAGGATCACAGCGTCCGAGGGGCCGAGATGGCGCGCGAAATCCTGACGCGCCTCGACTTTCGCGACTCGGAGGTCGAGGAGGCGTGCCACCTCATCCACGAGCACCTCACGATGTACCGCCTGGCGACCCGCCGCGACGTCGACGATCCGTCGACCTCGCAGGAGATGGCCGGCGCGGTGAAGGGGCGCGAGAGCCTGCGCGACCTCTTCCTGCTGACGGTCGTCGACGTGTCCACGACGAGCCCGACCTCGATGACGAGCTGGAAGGCGCACATGCTCGACGAGCTCTACCTCGCGACCGATCGCTCGCTCTCGGGGGAGTCCGGTGAAGAGGGGCTGCGCGTCGGCGCGGTGCAGGCGATCCTCGCGTTCGCGCGCGCGCGCCCCGCGACGGCCGACGAGGACGCGCGGCTCGCGTTCCTCGAGCGGTACCTCGCTTCCATGCCCGAGCGCTACGTGCTCTCCAGCTCGGAAGAGGCGATCCTCGCGCACGCCGAGCTCGCGAGATCGTGCGTCGAGGGGGCGGCGACGACCGGCAGCGCACCGCCGCCGATCGTCGGGGTCGTGCCGTCGAGCCACCCCGAAGCCGCCGAGCTCTGCGTCGTCGCGCGTGACCGCCCTGGGCTCCTCGCGATGATCACCGCCGCGCTCGCGGCGTCGCGGCTCGAGGTGCACGCCGCGCAGATCCACTCGCGCAAGCTCGACGACGGCGCCGTGGAGGCGGTGGATCTCTTCTGGGTTCGCGATCGCACCGAGGGCGTGGCCGGCGTCGCGCGCGCGCTACCGAAGCTCGAGCGCGATCTCACCGCGCTCCTCGCGGGCACGGTGGCGCCATCCTCCCTCGTCCCCGCGCCCGCAGCTCGCTCCCGGCCGGCGCCCCCGGTCAAGCCGCGCGTCCTCGTCGATCACCGCGCTTCGCCCCATCACACGGTCATCGAGGTCACGACCCAAGATCGCCCAGGCCTCCTCTTCGCGATGTCGAGCGCGCTCTTCGAGGTCGGGCTCAGCATCGCCGTCGCGAAGATCAACACCGAGGGCGCCCGCGTCGCCGACGTGTTCTACGTGAGCGAGCGCGACGGCTCGAAGGTCGCCCCCGGCCCGCGCACCGCCGAGGTCGAGGCGCGGCTCTACGCCGCCGTCGGCGGTCCCGGCGAGGGAGGGAAGGGCGAGACCCAATCCGACGCCCCAACGAAGGGTCAAAGCGTGATAACTCGGTAGCCCATGATGCGTCCTCGCTTCGGTCTCGCTGCTCCCATCGCGCTCGCGTTCGCCTTGGCCGCGTGCAGCTCGACGCCCGAGGCCCACGACGCGTCGCACGACCCGCCTCCGCTCGACTCCGCGACGCCGGGACCCGTCGCGCCGCCGAAGGCGAACCCCGACCTCGACGCCGGCGTCGCGCTCGTGAAGGCCGAGAAGTTCGATCAGGCGATCCCCTCGCTCGAGAAGGCGCTCGCCGCCGATCCGAAGAGCGGCGACGCCGCGTTCTACCTCGGCCTCTCGTACGAGCAGGTGAAGAAGAAGCCCGAGGCCGAGGCGAAGTACAAGCTGGCGCTCGAGAACGATCCGAAGCTCGTCGAGGCAGCGCAGAACCTCGCCGCGATGTACCTCGACGATCCCGCTCGGCCCGACATGGCGATCCCCGTGCTCGAGTCGGCCTTGCAGGTCGAGCCAGCCAACTCGAGGCTGCTACAGAATCTTGGTTACGCCTACGGGCTGAAGGGCGACGTGGACCGTGCCTCGAAGGCGTACACGGCCGCCATCGCCAAAGAGGACACCGCCGCGCTCCACTTCGCCCTCGGCACCTTGTTCTTCGACGCGAAGCGCTACCCGGAGGCCGTGGTGGAGCTCAACAAGGCCGCCGCGGGCATCTCCGACGTGCCGACCCTCGCGACGATCGCCCGCATGATGGGGACCGCGAAATCGTTCGGCGACTGCGTGAAGCTCCTCGACAAGGCCATCGCCGGAAAGAAGGACGCGGCCGAGTTCTGGGTGCGCCGAGGCACGTGCAAGCACGAGCTGAAGGACGAGCAGGGCGCGGGCGACGACTTCCGCGGCGCCATCAAGATCGATCCCAAGTTCGGCCCCGCGCACTACTACCTCGCGATGTCGCTCCTCGCGCAGAAGAAGAAGGCGGAGGCCAGGGCCGAGCTCAAGAAGGCGCTCGAGATCGAGAAGGACTCCCCGCTCGGGAAGCTCGCCAAGCAGCGCCTCGCCGAGCTGAAGTAGCGAGAGGCCACGCGAAGATCCACGCGCCAGCGGCCGGTCCGCGACCGCGCGCGCTCAGGCGCCGAGGAGCGCCAAGATCCGGTCGAGCTCGTCGAGCGAGCCGTAGTGGATCGCGAGCTCCCCGTGGCCGCTCTGGTCGCGCACCTCGACGCGCGCACCGAAGCGCCTCGCGAGCCGCGCCTCGAGATCGCGCACCGCCGCGGACTTCTCGGATCGCTTCGGCCCCTCGTCCTTCTCCCCCTTCGCGAGGCGGCGGGCCTTGCGGACGAGGTCCTCGACCACCCGCACCGGGAGGCGGCCCCGGACGACCTTGTCGGCGATGTCGTTCATCGAGCGCTCGTCGGGCGCGCCGAGCAGCGCCCGCGCGTGACCCTCGGACAGCTCCCGCGAGACCACCAGCGACCGCACGGTCTGCGGCAGCTTGAGCAGTCGCAGCGAGTTCGTCACCGTCGATCGCTCCTTGCCGACGCGCGTCGCGAGCGTCTCGTGCGTGTGGCCGTGCTCGCGCTGCAGCCGGTCGTAGCTCTCCGCCACCTCGATCGGGTTGAGATCCGCGCGCTGCAGGTTCTCGATGAGCGCGAGCTCGAACGCCTTCGCCGGCGTGACGTCCTTGACGACGACCGGCACCTCGAGGAGCCCCGCGCGTTGCGCTGCCCGCCACCGCCGCTCGCCGGCGATGAGCTCGAAGCGATCCTTGTGTGGCTCGCCGCTCGCCGCCGAGATCCGCCTGACGACGATCGGCTGGATGACGCCGTGCTCTCGGATCGACTGCGTCAGCTCTTCGAGCTCGACCTCGTCGAAGTGCTGCCTCGGCTGCCCCGGCTGCGGCACGATCCGCTCGACCGGGCACGAGAAGATCGCCCCCTCGCCGTAGCTCGATCCGCTCCGCGTGGCGGCGGGCGGAGGCGCGGTCGGCAGGAGCGCGTCGAGGCCGCGGCCGAGCGCGCGCTTCTTCTCCGGAGGGGTCACGCCGCGCCCTCGGCCGCGCTCTTCTCGCCGATGAACTCCCGCGCGAGGCTGAGGTAGGCCTGCGCCCCCTTCGACTGGGCGTCGTAGAGCAGGGCAGGGAGGCCGTGCGAGGGCGCCTCGGAGAGCCGGACGTTCCGCGGGATCACGGTGTCGAACACGCGAAAGTGCTTCTTCACCTCGTCCGCGACTTGGTGCGTGAGCGAGTTGCGTCCGTCGAACATCGTGAGCACCACGCCTTCGACGCCCAGCTCCGGGTTGGTGGAGCTCTTGATGCGGTCGATCGTCGCCATCAGGTGCGTCAGGC
>CAYYKK010000166.1:0-15405 GCA_964467935.1 uncultured Polyangiaceae bacterium | reverse complement strand
AGCGACGCGACATGAGCAGGTGGAGCGTCGCCGGAGGGAGCACCCGCTCGAGGCCGTTCGCCCGGAGGAGGTGCGCCGCGAGCGCGGGGATGTCCTCGGGGCGCTCGTGGAGCGGCGGGACGGCAACGACGCACACGGCGAGCCGCTCGTAGAGGTCTTCGCGGAACCGGCCCGCCTCCACCATCTGCTCGAGGGGCTCGCACGTGGCGACGACGAGGCGCACGTCCACCGCGTGCCTTCCCTCACCGCCGAGCGGTCGCACCATCCCGTCCTCCACGACGCGCAGGAGCTTCGCTTGGACGTCGGCGCCGAGCGCGGCGATCTCGTCGATGAGCAGGGTGCCGCCGTGCGCCTCGCGGAACGCGCCCCGTCGCTCCGCCACGGCCCCGGTGAACGCGCCCCGCACGTGCCCGAACAGCTCGCTCTCGGCGAGGTCGCGCGAGATCGTCGCCGCGTTGATCGCGACGAAGGGCCCCTTCCGACGCGGCCCGAGCTCGTGCGCGGCGCGCGCCACCAAGTCTTTGCCGGTCCCGCTCTCGCCGCGGAGGAGCAGCGGCAGCCCGACCAGCGCGAAGCGCCGCACCTGCCGCGAGAGCGCGAGCATCGGACGCGACGCGCCGACGAGCCCGGGCAGCGGCGCGGGCAGCTCGCGCTCCTCCGCCTCGAGGCGCGGCGCGGAGACGAGCATGCCTCGCAGCGCGCCGAGCTCGACCATGCAAGGAGGTGCCAACGACGCCTCCGGTACCGTCGCGCCGAACACCCGCAACACGGCTCCCGCTTCGACGCGCGCGAGGGTGACCCGATCGCCTTCGTGGCTGAGGCGGACGCCCTCGAGCACCCGCGACTCGCCTGGGCAGAGCCGCAGCAGCACCTCGTCATCGGGCTCGGCGCGGAGAAAGATCGCGCCGAACGGCGGCGACGTGGGAGCGGAGGGAACGCGCGCGTGAGGTTCGGTTCGGTCCATGCTCCCTCGTCGGCGACGGCGCGCCCGAGTTGTGCGCGCGAGGACAAATCGTTGACGCACGGAAGCCGACGCGCGACACGCTCGGCCGTGATCGCCCGCTCGCTCCTCGTGGCCGCCGTGCTCGCGGCCCTCTCGCAGCCCGCCCGAGCGCTCGCCGACGAGCCCGCCCGTGACGGCGCGGCCGACGCGAGCGCCGATCCGCGCGTGCGCCCCGTCGAGCCGGGCGAGGGGCACCCCCGCCCGTACGCGCACGACGACCGCACCGGCCACGTCTACGTGCGAGCCGGGACCGCGCTGGTGCTGCCCACCGGATCGATCCGCTCCGAGGTCCCCGCAAACGCGATCTTGGGCCCGGGCCTCGGGTTCGTCGCCGGACTCGGCGTCGGCATCTCACGCCACGGAGAGATCGACGTGCTCGGCACGTACGCGCTCATGCAGGCCGCGGGCGGCCAAGGCGGCGGGCGGTGCGTCGGCTGCAAGGGGGACCACGCGACGGTGAGCCTCGGGCTGACCTACCACCTCGCGCAGGGCATCGCGCTCGATCCGTGGCTCCGCTTCGGCACGGGTTATCGAACGGCCAACTACCAGGGCACGAGCCCGCAGCTCACGTACCTCGTGCCGGGCAGGTTCCACGGTTGGGACGTCGCCCAGATCGGCATGGGCGCGACCTTCTACCCGGTGCCGAGCTTCGGGTTCGGCCCGTTCCTCGAGGCCGACCTCGGCACCTACCTCGCGCGTCCGATCACGACCGACAACGTCGGCGGCGCGCGCGTGTACGCGTTCTTCCAGCTCGGCATGAAGGTGGAGCTCGACCCAGTCCGGTGGGTTCAACCCTCTGTGGCCTCCCCCAAGGCGGGCACGCGAGCGGCCGGCGCGAGCGCTCCGCCTCCGTTCTGACGCCGCTCGGCGCGCGCCCCGAGCGGCGGGTGACCCGCGACGCGACCCCTGGTTCGGAAGAACGGAGGGGCGTCCACACAATCCTCGCCCGGAAGAATCCGTTTCCATATACTTTGGCCCGCATGCCGGCTGCCGAGAGAGCGGTCAGACCTGGGGTTCGACGTGAGCTTCGGTTCGAAGCGGTGGGGGTGACTGACGTCGGCCGCCAGCGCAAACACAACGAAGATCACGTCCTCTTGCGCCCGGAGCTCGACCTCTTCGTCGTGGCCGACGGCATGGGAGGCCACAACGCCGGCGACATCGCGAGCCGCCTCGCGACCACCTCCCTCCGCAACTTCTACGAGGCGACGGAGAACGGGAGCGCGATCCCCGACGAGGTCCTCGGCAGCGACTACGACGATCTCGCCGAGCACGCTCGGAGGCTCGCCGCCGGCATCCGCAAGGCGAACCGCGACGTGTTCGAGATCTCGAGCACCTACCGCCAACACCACGGCATGGGCTCGACGGTCGTCGCCGCCTACCTCGAGCGGCGCGGCGGGCTCATGCACGTCGGCCACGTCGGTGACAGCCGCTGCTACCGCATGCGCGACGGCAAGCTCGAGCTCTTGACGCACGACCACTCGCTCATCAACGACGCCCTCGCGCTGAAGCCCGATCTCACGCCCGAGGAGCTCGCGCGCCTTCCCAAGAACATCATCACGCGCGCCCTCGGCATGCGTGAGGAGGTCAAGGTCGACGTGAGGAGCGAGGTGGTGAAGGCGGGCGACATCTTCCTCCTCTGCTCGGACGGCCTCACCGGCATGATCAACGAGGAGGACATCTCGAAGGTCCTCGCGAACTCGAACGATCTCCGCAACGCGTGCGAGCTGCTCGTGACGATGGCGAACGAGGCCGGCGGCAACGACAACATCACCGCCCTGCTCGTGCGCATCAACGGCGAGGACGAGGTGCCGGAGTCGCTCACGAACCCCGACGTCTACCTCGGCATCCCCAGCGCGGAGACGACCTCGCTCTCGAACGTCGCCTCCGAGCAGATCCGCGCGGCGCTCGAGGCCGGACACGAGGTCTCGCTGAGCGGGTCGTACGGCGACACCGTGGTCGACGCGGGCTCGGGCGCGCACCTCGAGTTCGAGCCCACGCCGCTCAAGCTCGACCTCGACAGCGACGCGCTCGGCGCCATCGCCGCGCGCGCCGACGCCTCGGAGCGCGCGCCGACCTTGGAGATCGACCTCGGCGACACCGAGCTGCGGATCTCCGGCGAGGCGAGCACGTCCGACCTGCCCCCTGCCGAGTTCGGTACGTGCAAGGTGTGCAACGCGCCGCTCGAAGAGGGGAACCTCTTCTGCGTGGAGTGCGGCGCGCGGATCGACGGCTCCTGAGCGGCGGAGCGGCCGCTCAGAGCGAGATGACGGGCGGCGGATTGCCGCCGGTGAGCCGCCAGGTGTTCGCGGCCTGTTGCACGATCGGGATGCGCACGCTCGGGTGGGGGTGCGTCGACTCGAACGCGAAGAGCACGTCGCTCGCGCTCACGCCTTGGCGCATCGCGAGGAAGAAGTTGAGGACCATCATCGCTCCTTCCTCTCCGAACCGGCTCTGCCGTCGCGAGCCGATCGTCATCGCGTTGTAGGTGCCGGCGATGTCCGCCGCGACCTCGTTCGGCTGGTTGAAGCCCGCCGCGACCCGCGGCAAGAACCGGCTCAGATCTCCTCCGAAGAGCCCGCCGCTCTGCCCATCGGCGCACCCGGTGTGGCCGAGGTAGTGGTGTCCGAGCTCGTGCCCGAGCACGAACGCGAGCGCCGCGTCGAAGAGGACGTTCTGCCGCGCCACTTTGCGACCGTCCACGTCCTCGGTCGGATCGATGAACCCGGGGCCCGGCCTCGCGAGCGGCGTCTTCGGGCGCGCGTTCTGCGCCACCATCTTCGAGTAGGCGTCGACCTTGTGGGTGCCGAACAGCTCGTCGGTCGCGCGGAAGCGCGCGGAGAACGCGAGGACCTCGAGGAGGCCATCGGTCGTCGCCATGAAGGGCTGGCCCTGATCGCTGCACCCCGCGAAGGCGTTGACCTCGCCCGGCGTGTTGTCCGAGACGAGCGGGATCCCGTCGACGCGCGCGCGCTTGTCGGCCGGGAGCGCCGCGACGAGCTCCGCGAGGATCGACGCCGCGCGCTGCCGCATCACGTTGAAGTCGAGCGCGTTCAAGGGATCGTTCATCACGGGACCGACGGGCTGCGGCTGCGCCGCGCCCTGCCAGTTGCCCTGCTGGCCCACCGTCGGCGGCGAGCCGTAGGCGGGCTGGCCGTACGCAGGCTGGCCGTAGGCGGGTCGGCCGTAGCTCGGCTGGCCGTAGCTCGGCTGACCGTAGCCAGGCTGGCCGTAGCCGGGCTGGCCGTACCCGGCTTGCCACTGCCCTTGGGCGGGCACGGGCGCGCTCGTGTCCTTGCACGCCGCCCCGGCGATCGAGAGGAGCATCAAGGCTCCGAGGAGCCGGTTCGGCGCTCGGCGGCCGGTGCTTTCCGGTCGAGCTGGGGGGGCGATCGCGTTTTCCATATCCATGCAGACGTCATCATACCCCGGACGATGCAGAACGCCTGCTCGACGCCGCCGGACGGAGCACGCTTCTGCCGATCGCCCGCGCGCGGTGAAAGGTGCGCGCGCGCCGCGCGTTGTCCTTGCGCGCCTTCGTGTTCCCCGCTCCCATGCGGACCGCGCCGGCCGTTCTCGTGAGCTTTTCGACGAGGACGCTGCGTCCCAGACGAGAGAGCCAACGTGCCGAACCTGCCCCCGAGCCAACGCCCGACGACGCGACCCCCCTCGACGGGGGCCTCGCTCGGCCTCCTCGGCCTCACCTTCGCCACCGCTTGGGTCTCTGGTTGCGGCGGCGCGGCGCCCCCTCCGGCGGCCTCGGGCGCCGCGACGACCGTGGACGAAGCGAGCGCCGAGGTCGACCGCGCCGAGGCCGAGGTCTCGGCGCTGGTCGGCGGAGCGAGCGCGCCGGCGCAGCAGCAGGGCGTGGCCGCGCCGACGGCCCAACCCCCGGGCCTCAAGGGCGGCGAGGCGCACGCTGCGCCGGCGGAGGCGCCCCGACCCTCTCCCGCGGCGGGCGCGCCCGAGAACGCGACGAGCACCGGTGACGAGGGAGAGCCCGATCACCAATGCAAGAGTGCC
This sequence comes from uncultured Polyangiaceae bacterium, assembly GCA_964467935.1. Classification (GTDB taxonomy): domain Bacteria; phylum Myxococcota_A; class Polyangia; order Polyangiales; family Polyangiaceae; genus CAYYKK01. Next base: position 10,382 of record CAYYKK010000166.1, on the reverse strand, counting down.
TGCAGTGCACTTGCATCGATGCTGCGCGCGGTCGACCACCTCTGCGAGCTCACGGGTCGCGAGGACGCACGCTGCCTCTCGGCCAAGGGCCGATCGGATCGGGCGCGCGACCGCGTCACGCAGAGCTGCTCGGAGTGCGGGACATGAGGACGCGCACGCCTTCCACGGGCGCCGCGATCGCGCCGGGTCTCGCTTTCCGCGTCTCCCAGGTCCTCGCGATCACCGCCGCGACGTCGGCCGTCGTCGGGTGCGCCGCGAAGAGCGCGTCGGAGGCGGCCTCCCCCGCCGCGGACTACGCGAAGGGCGTGACCGGCGCCCCGGGTCAGCCGATGCCCGCGGCGGAGCCGGCGCCGGCCCCCTTCTCCGCGGAGTCGAGCAAGCCGCGGACGGTCGGAGAGGCGAGCGACGCGATCGTGAAGGCCGAGCGTGACCTCGATGGCGCCCTCGATCCAGAGAAGCCCATCCCGCTCGGCACCGATCGCTGCGTCGTCGTGTGCAAGGCGCTCGCGTCCATGCGCGACGCCACGACCGAGCTCTGCGGCCTGGTGACCGACGATCGCTGCGGCGACGCGAAGTCCCGCCTCGCCAGAGCCGAGGCGCGCGCGAGAGAGGCGTGCCCCGTCTGTGCAGGCACCTGAGCGATTTTTTCGGGCCGCGCGCCTCCCGCTCGCGCGCTCGCCGCGAGTAAGATGGGGCGGCCCATGCCTCCCGTGGCACCGACGAGAGAGCTCCCCAGGTCCATCGGCCGCTACGAGGTCGTGCGGCAGATCGGCGTGGGCGCGATGGGGCGCGTGCTCTTGGCGCGCGATCCGGTCCTCGAGCGACACGTCGCCATCAAGCTCTTGCGCGACGATCTCGCGATCGGCAGCGACGTGCGGGACGGGCTCTTCGTGCGAATGCGACACGAGGCCCGCGCCGCCGCGCGCGTGACCCACCCGAACCTCGTCGTCTTGCACGACATGGGCGAGGACGACGCCCTCGGCCTCTACCTCGTCTTCGAGTACCTCGAAGGCCCGACGCTGAAGGAGCGGCTCGCCGAGCGGCGCTTGAACGCGCGACAGGCGGCGCGACTCGCGAAGGAGCTCGGCGCCGCGCTCACCTACGCCCACGACAAGGGGGTGCTCCACCGCGACGTGAAGCCGGAGAACATCATCCTCACGATGACCGGCGCCAAGCTCGCCGATTTCGGCATCGCGCGCGTGCCCGACTCGACCCTCACCCACGCGGGCGGGCTCTTGGGCACCCCCGCGTACTCGGCACCCGAGACCTTCCGGGACGGGAAATTCTCTCCCGCGAGCGACCAGTTCTCGCTCGCCGCGACGCTCTACGAAGCGCTGAGCGGCGATCGCGCGTTCCCCGGCGACGACGCCGTGAGCGTGGCGTCACGCATCGCGAACGATCCGCCCAAGCGGTTCGCCGAGGCGCGCGGGTACCCGAGCGAGCTCGACGAGGTGCTCGAGCGAGGCCTCGCCAAGTCCCCGACGGCGCGATTCGAGAGCTGCGCGAAGCTCGGCGAAGCCCTCGTCCACGCGCTCGTCCACGAAGATCGGGCGACCGCGGGCCGGGTGTCGGATCCGTCGACCACGCTCTCACGCTCGTCGACGCTGCCCACGGCGACCGAGAGCATGCCGCCCGCCGAGCGGCCTCCGTGGCGGGTGCTGCTCGGCGGTATCGTCATCGTCATGGTACTCGCGTTGCTCTTGCGTTCGTTTCTCAAGAACACGGACGCGGCGCTCGAGGAGCCGCAGGCCTCCGGAGACACGAGCGCCGACAGCGCCCAGCCATCGACCGCCGCCCCTCCGCCGAGGTCGGGCGACTTCGGCGCGAGGCGCCCGCATCTGCCGTCGAGCTCGAGGCCCCGAGGTGAAGACCCGCGTCCCGCGAGCGACTCCGCTCACCCCGAGGCCGACGCGCCGAGCCTCGCTCCGTCGGCGGCGCCGGCGACCTCGGCAGCACCCTCCGCCCCCGCCCCGGCGCCCGCCCCTTCCGAGGCCGCCTCGACCGCGTCGCCCGCGACGCCCTGATCATCGAGCGCGTCGGGCTGGTTCCGCTTCGACTCGGCGCGTCGAAGGCACGAGATCTTCCCTTGCTCGTTCGCCGCCACTACCCTTCCGCGACTCGGCGCCGAGGCGCCGCCCCCGACCATGAGCGATCCCGAACGACCCCACCGCCTCCACCTCGATCTCTACAGGCAGATGCAGCTCATCCGCCGCTTCGAAGAAGAGGCGGCGCGCGCCTACGCGCAGGGCAAAATCGGCGGCTTCCTCCACCTCTACATCGGTCAAGAGCCGGTGGCGGTGGGCACTGTCGCCGCGCTCCGCGCCGACGACTACGTCATCACGACCTACCGCGACCACGGGCTCGCGCTCGCGCGCGGGATGAGCCCGCGTGCGGCGATGGCCGAGCTCTTCGGCAAGGTCACGGGCTGCTCCAAGGGCCTCGGCGGCTCGATGCACTTCTTCGACGCCGACCACAACATGCTCGGCGGATACGGGATCGTCGGCGGCCACCTCCCCGTCGCGGCGGGCACCGCCTTCGCCTCGAAATACCGGGGCGAGGATCGCGTCACGGTCGTCTTCTTCGGCGACGGCGCCGCCTCGATCGGCGACTGCCACGAGGCGATGGCGCTCTCGAGCCTCTGGAAGCTGCCGATCGTCTTCGTCTGCGAGAACAACGAGTACTCGATGGGCACGCCGCTCAAGCGCACCGTCGCGAACGAGGACATCACCGCGCGCGCCGACGGCTACGGCATGGCGAAGGATCGGTTCTTCGTCGAAGACGTCCTCCAGGTCCGCGCGCGCTTGTCCGTCGCGATCGAGCGCGCCCGGAGCGAGCACCAACCCACGCTCGTCGAGGTGCGGACCTACCGCTACCGCGGCCACTCGATGAGCGATCCTGGCAAGTACCGCACGCCCGAGGAGCTCGAGGAGCGCAAGCGCAAGGATCCGATCCACATCAGCCGCACCGCGCTCGCCGCCGAGGGCCTCGGGGCCGCGCTCGACGAGATCGATCGGAGCGTCGAGGCCGAGGTGGAGGACGCCGTGCGCTTCGCCGAAGAGAGCGCCGAGCCCACCGCGGATCTGCTCGAAGAGACCACGTACAAGGGAGCCTTCGCCCGATGAGCACCGGACAGATCCCCCTCTCGGGCGAGCTTCGTTTCCGCGAAGCGCTGCGCGCCGGGATGATCGAAGAGATGCAGCGCGACGATCGCGTCTTTCTCGTCGGCGAGGAAGTCGGCCACTACCAGGGCGCTTACAAGGTGACCGAGGGCATGCTCGATCGCTTCGGCGAGAAGCGCGTCATCGACGCGCCGATCACCGAGAGCGGCTTCACCGGCATCGCGATCGGCGCGGCCATGGTCGGCCTGCGCCCGATCGTCGAATACATGACGTGGAACTTCTCCGCGGTCGCGTTCGATCAGATCCTCAACAACGCCGCGAAGATCCGGCAGATGTCGGGCGGCCAGCTCTCGATCCCCCTCGTCTTGCGCGCCCCGAACGCCTCCGCGCGACAGGTCGGATCGCAGCACTCTCAGGCGATGGAGCACTTCTACGCGCACGTGCCCGGGCTCAAGGTCGTGGCGCCGAGCACGAGCGCCGACGCGAAGGGCATGATCAAGACCGCCATCCGAGACGACAACCCCGTCCTCTTCATGGAGAGCGAGACGCTCTACAACATGAAGGGCGTCGTCCCGGACGATCCGGATTGGACGGTCCCGTTCGGAAAGGCGCGCATCGCCCGCGAGGGCTCCGACGTGACGATCGTCTCCTGGAGCCGCCTCGTGCACGTCGCGCTCGACGCCGCGGCGACGCTCGCGAAGGAGGGCATCGAGGCGGAGGTCGTCGACGTGCGCAGCCTCCGACCGCTCGACGAGGAGACGCTCGCCGCGAGCGTCCGCAAGACGCACCGGGCCGTCGTCGCGCACGAAGGCTGGCCCTACGGCGGCGTCGGCGCCGAGATCGTCGACCGGCTGCAGCGGCTCGCCTTCGACGATCTCGACGCGCCCATCGAGCGCGTCACGACACTCGACGTTCCGATGCCCTACAACGCAAAGCTCGAGCAGTACGTCATCCCCCAGGCGCCCCGCATCGTCGACGCGGTGAAGCGCGCCCTCTACGTGAAAGGCTGAGCGCCCGATGGCGAAGATCCTCGACATGCCGAAGCTCTCTCCGACGATGGAGGAGGGACAGATCGGCGGCTGGTCGAAGAAGGAAGGCGACGCCGTCGCCATCGACGATCTCCTGGCGGAGGTCGAGACCGACAAGGCGACGATGGAGTTCCGGAGCTTCGATCAGGGCACGCTGCTCAAGATCCTCGCGCCCGCCGGGAGCGTGGTGAAGCTCGGTCAGCCCGTCGCGATCCTGGGCCAAGCCGGCGAGGACATCGCGTCGCTGGTCGCGAGCCTGCCGTCCGGAGCGGGCGCCTCCGCTCCGCCTGCCGCGGCTCCGCCGGCCGCGGCTCCGCCGGCCGCGGCTCCGCCGGCCGCACGGGTCCCGGCGTCGTCCCCGTCGCCGTCCGGGGTGACGATCCCGGAGCCAGCGGCGGACGGGCGCGTCAAGGCCTCACCCTACGTTCGCAAGCTGGCGCGCGAACGGGGCTTGTCGCTCGCGACCCTCGCCGGGAGCGGGCCCAACGGTCGAATCGTGGCGCGCGATCTGGACGGCGCGAAGCCCGCGGCGGCGCCGGCGGGCGGAGGGGCCGGGTCCGACGCGGCGCGGGCCGAGCCCGAGGTCCGCCCGCTCAGCATGATGCGCAAGACGATCGCGCGACGCCTCACCGAGTCGAAGCAGACCGTCCCGCACTTCTATCTGACCATCGACGTCGACGCCGAGGCGCTGTCGGCGCTCCGCGAGCGCATCAACGAAGACCTGCACGCCTCGCTGGGCGAATCGGCGCCGAAGGTCTCCTTGAACGATCTCATCCTCAAGGCGGTCGCGATCGGCCTCGTCCGCGTGCCCACCTGCAACGCGCAGTTCACGCCCGACGCCATCCTGGTCCATCGGCGCGTCGACCTCTCGGTCGCGGTCGCCGTGGACGAGGGCCTCGTCACCCCGGTCGTGCGCGACGCCGATCGCAAGAGCGTGCTCGAGATCTCGACCGAGGTCCGCGAGCTCGCGTCGCGCGCACGGCAGAAGAAGCTTCGTCCGGAGGAGATGGCGAACGGCACGTTCAGCGTGTCGAACCTCGGCATGTTCGGCATCGACGAGTTCTCGGCGGTGATCAACCCGCCCGAGGGCGCCATCCTCGCGATCGGCCAGGTGCGTCGCGAGCCGGTCGTGCGCGGCGACGCCGTCGTCCCGGGCAAGAAGCTCGCGATGACGCTCTCGTGCGATCACCGCGTGATCGACGGCGCGGTCGGCGCGACCTTCCTGAAGGCGCTCCGGGGTCTCCTCGAGCATCCCTCCCAGATTCTGCTCTACTGACGGCGTGCACGCGCATCGCATCGGGCCGCTCGCGCTCGTGCTCGTGGCGACGGCCCTCGAGCCGGCCCGCGCCGTCGCCGACGCGCAGCGCGGCGCGCCATCGCGAGAGGCCCCGACCGCGCCATCGAAGCGCGGGGGCGCGGCCGATGGCGTCGTCACCCTCCGCGCCCCCGCCACCGACCGCGTCTACGTCCGCGGCGGGGTCTTCACGATGGGCTCGGACCCCCTCGAGATCGCCTACGCCTACGCGCTCTGCAAGACGGAGCCGCAGGGCGACGCGTGCCGGGTCGAGGTCTTCGAGGACGAGCTCGTGCCGCGCCACGTGTCGCTCTCCGATTACCTCCTCGGCCGCCGCGAGGTGACCGTCGCGGAATACGGTCGCTGCGTGGAGACCGGGCTCTGCAGCGCTCCGCCGCTCGCCGCCGGCGGCAAGCGATTCGACCTCCCGGACTACCCCGTCACGATGGTCTCCTGGCACGACGCGGCGACGTACTGCCGATGGGCCGGGGGCCGATTGCCGACCGAGGCCGAGTGGGAGCGCGCGGCGCGCGGCACGGTCGGGCGCCGTTTCCCGTGGGGCAACGTGTACAACCCCTTCCTCCTCAACGGCGGGCGCTTCTCGGTCGACGCCTTCGACGATCGCGACGGATACGCGGAGCTCGCGCCGGTGGGCTCGTTTCCCCTCGGCCGCACGCCCGACGGCATCGACGATCTCGCCGGCAACGTGGAGGAATGGGTCGCCGACTACTACGCCCCCGCCTACCCCGAGGCGGACGAGCACGACCCGGTCGGACCGGACACGGGCGACGAGAAGGTCTTGCGCGGCGGGAGCTTCGCCCACGGCCGCGCCTGGCAGCGCGGCGCCAACCGCGCGCACGACCTGCCGAGCTCCCGCCGCTACTGGCGCGGGTTTCGCTGCGCGTGGTCCGTCAACCGATCCGCGCCATGAGGTTCACGTAGGCCGCGATCGCCTCGCGGTGCGTCGGCGCGATCTCCACGAACTCGAGGCCGAGCGCGTGCTTGCCCTTGCCGTCGCGCACCCAGCGGGTGACGGCGGACGCCGTCGCGACCTTGCCGGTCGTGGGCAGCGTGAACCGCACTTGCACGACCGTGCCGTCGGCGCAGGAGCGCTCGACCAGGATGAGCAGACCGCCCTCGGAGATGTCCTCGGTTCGTCCGTCGATGTTGTCGCCGGTGGGCAGGACCACGCGCACGGGGTTCACGTAGGGCGCGCGCTGGAAGCGGCGTCGCTGGGCGCCGTCCTTCGGCTGCCCCTCGACCTGGACCGGCTCGAGGCGACCATCGCTCCCCACCTTGACGCTGAGCGAGAGGAGCGAGACCGGCCCCGGCGCCTGCGGGACGGCGCGCTCCAGCGCCTGAACGAAGCGGCTCATGCTCGCGTAGCGATCGCCGGCGCTGATCGAGAGGGCCTTCGCGATCACGTCGGCGACCTCGGCGGGGACCTCGGGGACCGCCTCGCGGAGCGAGGGGTACGATTTCGCGCCGAGCAAGGTGCTCATCGGCCGCGTCGCGGCGACCGGCCCGGCGAGCGCCTCGTAGAGGACCGCCGCGAGCGCGTATTGGTCGGCGCGACCGTCGACCTCGTCGGGGCGCATCACCTGCTCCGGCGCCATGTAGTCGACGGTGCCGAGCACCTCGCCGGAGCGCGTGATCTTCGCGACCGGCTCGCCTTGCGACGTGAGCTTCGCGATCCCGAAGTCGATGAGCTTCACCCGCTCGCCCTGCACCGGATCCCACGAGACGAAGATGTTGCCGGGCTTCACGTCGCGGTGGACGATCCCGCGGACGTGGGCGGAGACGAGCGCGCGGCCGACCTCGCGGCCGATGAGCGCGACCTCCCGGACGGACAGCTTGCGACGCGTCGCGAGGATGCCCTCGAGCGAGCGCCCCTCGAGCATCTCCATCGCGAGAAACGTCCCGAGGCCCTGCTCGTAGCCCGCCTCGAGCACCCGCACGATCGACGGGTGCTGGAGCGAGCCGAGGACGCGGGCCTCTCGGAGCAGCCGCTCGGCCTTCGACGGGTCGGTCACCTCCGGACCGACGACCTTCAGCGCGACCGGCTGCTGCGTGACGGCCTGTACGGCCTCGAAGACGACAGCCATGCCGCCGCAGGCGATCTCGCGCTTGAGTTGGTATCGCGGGCCCTTGATCTCACGAGGTTGCATGCTGGCCTCCGCAGGGCTCACCCGCGCGCCGCGCCGTCTTGGCGCCGTCACGCTCGAGCGACGGGAAGGACCCTGCACTGCTCGGGACGTCACAAACCCGAGTCCCTTAAGGACCGGTCGGCGTCGGTTTTCTCGGCACGCGCGGTCGGCAGACGCTAAGAGAGACGACGTGCGGATCGCTCACCTCTCGGACCTCCACCTCCTGGACCTGACGGGCGCAGGGGCGACGCGCTTCCTCAACAAGCGCTTCACCGGCTGGGTGAACCTCAAGCTGAAGCGGGGGCACACGCACAAGCCCGAGCCCGTGTTCGCGGCGGCCGACGAGGTGCGATCGCAGGGCGTCGACCACGTCGTCATCACCGGCGACGTCTCGAACCTGGCCCTCGAGCGCGAGTTCGATCGCGTACGCGATCTGCTCGGACGCTTCGGCCTCGGGCCCGACGACGTCACCGTCGTCCCTGGCAACCACGACGCGTACACCCGGGGCGCGGTGCGCTCGAAGCGCTTCCAGTCGTGGTTCGCCGAGCACATCACGTGCGACCTTCCGGAGGTGTCGGGCCGCGACGGAGCAAGCGCCTTCCCGTTCGTCCGGCTGCGCGGTCCCGTCGCGATCGTCGGGCTCTCGAGCGCGGTCGCTCGCCTTCCCCTGGTCGCGTCGGGGACGCTCGGCGACCGACAGCTCGAGGCGTTGGGTCGCCTCCTCGAGCACCCCGAGGTGGCGCGCCGAACGCCGATCTTTCTCCAACACCACCCAGCCCACAACCCGACGAGCTACGCGAAGACGCTGCTCGAGGGGCTGATCGACGCTCCGGCGCTGCATGGCCGCATCGCGCACCTGCGCGAGGGGCTGCTGCTCCACGGGCACTTGCACCGACGCATCCGGCGCACGCTCGAGACGCGCCACGGCCGCATCGACGCCATCGGCGCCACGAGCGCCTCGCTGCTCGGCGATCGCGAGGACCGCATGGCCGGCTGCGACCTCTACGGCATCGCCGACGACGGCCGGGGCGGGGCGATCCGCGCGCTCCGCTACGTTCGCGGGGGTGGCTTCGTGGAGACCCCCGTCCCGCACGTCTGAGGCGCCACCAACGGAAAAAGGGATGGCGGTGAGCCATCCCTTGGTCTTCCGGCGAGGGGAGCAGCTTCTCTCCCGCTCGCCGTCTCGAGGCGCCTCTGCGCCCCGTGGAGTCGAGCTCAGGCAGTCGCCTGGACGCGAGTGACGTTCACGGCCTGCAGGCCCTTCGGTCCCTCTTTGATCTCGAACTCGACCGTCTCGTCCTCGAACAGGCGACGGCGACCCTCCCCGTTGATCTGAGAGTAGTGCACGAAGACGTCAGGGCCGCTCTCCTGCTTGATGAACCCCCAGCCCTTCTCGTCGTTGAACCACTTGACTTTACCGACTGCCATTTCTCCTCCACTTCCACGAATCGCCGAGGCTCAATCGGGGACGGGCGCCGGGCCGGGACTCGTCCCGACCCATTCTTCTCGCGTCACCCGACCGCTGTGACAGCTCGACCATCCTGGGAGTCCCCCACTCCTCCGTCCTCGCATGAGCGATTCCTTCGGAGTCGGGTCGGCTCGGCTCCTTCCGACTTCGGGAGGCGCCGGGCCCAGACACTCGCTCGCACCCTGACTCGGTGCGCTTGCCCTCGACGAGCGGGGCGCAACGTAGGCGGGGACCGCCCTCCAGGTCAAGCCACGAGATGCCCCGTTCGCAGCATCGACCGCGGGGCCGCGAAGGCGACTTCACGCTGGGCGACACGCCCCGCGCAAGCGCTGGAAATGGCTACGAGAGTCGCGAGCGGTGGCTGGGCACGCATCTCGCTAGAAGTGGACTCATGCACAACGAAAAGGACTCCGCGGAAGCCCGTCGCGCCCAGATCGCCGCCAAGTCGATCCACCGCGAGCTCCGGCAAGGAGGCTTCACCGACGAGGAGGTCCTGCGCCTCGCGAGCGAGCTCTTGACGCTCGTCGTCGACGAGGTGCGCAGCCGCCGTCACCCAGCGTGAGCGATCCACGCGAGCAAGAAAAGCGATCCGCCTCCGCATTCGTTCGCCGTGGCGCACCTCGCAGTAGTATCCTCTCGCCGAATCCCGGCGGCGAGGCACCTCTCGAGCTTTCGTGCGAGACACGCGCAGCGCGCCGTGGAAGCCGTGCGCAGCCCTTCACGAAGGGCAGAGGCGGAGCACGAAGCGGACATGTTCTCGATCATCATCAGCGAAAAGGGAGGGGCTGAGCGGCGCGAGACCTACGACAGGACCGAGATCAACGTCGGTCGCGTCCAAGGCAACGACCTGATGTTGCCCAAGGGCAACGTGTCGAAGCGCCACGCTCGACTCCTCTTCCGTGATGGCCGTTTCATCGTCACCGACCTGAAGAGCACCAACGGCACGTACGTCAACGGCCGCAAGATCGCTCAGGCGACGATCGTCCGCGAGGGCGACAAGATCTACATCGGGGACTTCGTCCTCCGCATCGAGGGCGCGGAGGCGGGCGCCGCTGCCGGCGCGAGCACGTCGCCCAGTGCCTCGGATCCGGGGCTCGCCGGCGCCCAAGGCTCCCCCACCGCGGGTCCGCCGCCGCCCAACGAGGACTCGGCCGACGGTCTGCCGCAGGACGACGGCATGCTCCGCCCCGCGGCGGTCGCGAAGCCCGCCAGCATTCCGCGCGCCGGAGGGGCCTCGCAATCCCCGCCGCGACCCACCGCGCCTCCGGCGCCGCCGCCCGTGCCCGTCGCCCCGCAACCGCCGACGGCGCCGCCGCAGGCCGCGGG
>CAYYKK010000165.1:0-15406 GCA_964467935.1 uncultured Polyangiaceae bacterium | reverse complement strand
GGCGTCCGGGGTGGCTCTCGAAGCTCCTCGAATCGTCGCTCGCGCTCCTACCGCGGTGGGGACGTGTTCGCGTCATGGGCCTCGTCATGGGCGGCATGACGCAGCACCAGCAAGCCACCGCGCCACGCCCCGCCTCACGACCCATGTCGACCCTGGAGGAGAGATCATGATCACGACCTCGAAGCGAGCCCGTACGACCCTGTTCCTGCGCGGCGTCGTCGCCGCGACCCTGCTGATCACGCCGTTCGCCTGGGCCGACGGCGGCGTCACCACGTCACGCATCAACATCAACGTCGGCAAGCTCCGCAACCAGAAGGGCGTCCTCGGCTGCCGCCTCCATCACGCCGAGAAGGGATTCCCGGAGGAGTCGAGCGGCACCGTCGAGCGTCGCGTCGCCATCACGGGAGAGATCGTGCGCTGCGACTTCACCGACGTCTCACCGGGCACCTACGCCGTCTCGTGCATGCACGACGAGAACGACAACGGCAAGCTCGACAAGAGCTTCCTCGGCATTCCGAGCGAGGGATACGGCGTCTCGAACAACCACACGCACGCGATGAGCGCGCCGACGTGGGAGGAATCGAAGTTCGTCGTCGAGGCAGGGAAGAACGTGGGCCTCGGGATCTCCCTTCGCTACTGAGAAGTCGGGTCGCGCTCCCTCGTCGTGGCACCGCGCACGAGCCCATCTCCGGGCTGCGACGTAGGGAGCCTGTGGTCGAGCTGCGACGCCGCCGCTCGCCACCATTCGACGCCGCGCATGGACGGCGCCGCGCGCCGGTCGCGCGTGGTAGCTTCGCCGCCTCGATCGGAGGCCCCCATGCACACCGAAGACCTGGCTTACGCCCACGCTGGCCTCGACCTGCGCGGCTTTCTCGCGCACGACGGCGACACCGAGCGGAGACGACCGGGGGTGCTCGTCGTCCACGACGCGGGCGGTCTCGGCGAGCACATCAAGGAGAAGGCGCGTCGGATCGCCGCGCTCGGCTACGTCGCGTTCGCGCTCGATCTGTGGGGCGAGGGCAGGGTCGTCACCGACGGGATGCGCCGCATCCAAGAGCTCGCGGGCGACTTCGATCGCTGGCGGGGATTCCTGCGCGCCGGGCTCGACGTCCTCGCGGCGCGCCCCGAGGTGGACGCGTCGCGGCTCGCGGCGATCGGCTACTGCTTCGGCGGCACCAGCGTCTACGAGCTCGCGCGGAGCGGGGCCGAGCTGCGCGGCGTGGTCGGCTTCCACAGCGGGCTCTCGCCGAGCTCGGGCGAAGCGAAGAACATCCGCGGCAAGGTGCTCACGCTCATCGGCGCCGACGATCCGCTCATCAGCCCCGAGGCGCGCCTCACGTTCGAGAAGGAGATGCGCGACGCCGGCGTCGACTGGCAGATGACGATCTACGGCAAGACGGGGCACAGCTTCACGAACCCGGGCGTCGGCGCGCTGAATCGACCGGGCTTCTTCTACCAGCCCGAGGCGGACGCGCGATCGTGGGCGGAGATGACGCGCTTCTTCGGCGAGATCTTCACCTAGGCGGCTCGACGAGCACGGCGCGGACGCGATCGACGCGCGCGGCCACCTCGGCGCGCAGCGCGGCGAAGCGGGCGTCCTTGCGCACCGGATCGAGGACGGGGCAGCGATCCATCCAGGCGATGTCGAGGAGCCCCGCGTCGATCGCCTCCCGCGTCGACGCGAGCGCCCGATCGATCTCGAAGACGTAGGCGAAGATCTCGGCGTTGATCTGGGCGAAGAGCGTCCGGCGCCTCGATCCCGACTCGGCCTCCACCGCGGCCGCCTCGAGCGCCTCGCGGTACGCGTCGGAGAGCTCCCGCGTGCGCAGCATCTCGCGGAAGAGGCGCGTGTACGAGATCGCGCCGAACTCGGGCCCGAGCGCGGGCGGGTCGTCGAAGGCGGGATCGTCGATGCCGCGCCACAACGCGAGGCGTGATCGATAGAGATACTGCGAGACGCGGCCGCTCATGCCGGGCGCCGGCAGCTCGAGGAGCGCGTCGGCCTCGGCCCATTCGCCGCGCATCGCGTGCGCGCGTACGAGCTCCCATCGCGGCGCGAGCGTGGACGGATCGATCGCGATCGCGTGACGGAGGCGCGCCATGGCCGGCTCGATCTCCCCGGCCTCGAGGAGGATCCGCCCGATCATCTCCTGCGCGTGCGCGAGGCCAGGGGCGCGCGCGAGCGCGGCGCGCACGGAGCGGAGGGCTCCGGGCGCGTCGCCGCTCATGAGCTCCGCGGCCGCGAGGGCGGCCCACGCCTCCGCGTTGTCGGGCGCGGCAGAGACCGCGCGGCTCGCCGCGTCCCGCGCGAGCTCGAGCAACCGCGAGGCGAGCGGCCCGCCGAAGAACGCGAGGCGCACGCGCGCGCGCGCCGAGCCGGCGAGGATCGTGGGATCGTTCGGCGCGTGGGCCAGCGCCTCCTCGTAGAGCGCGACGGCGCGCTCCACGTCGGGGCGCCAGAACTTCGCGAACTCGTGGTTGGCGCGCAGATAGAGATCGACCGCGACCGGGTCCGTGACGCCGGCGCGCGGCGGCAGCGCGACGTGCACGGTGAGCGCCTCGGCGATGGCCTCGGCGGCTTCGTCGTTGATGAGCAGCGCGTCGGCCATCGGTCGATCGAAGCGACGCGCCCAGAGCTGAAACCCGTCCGCGACGCCGATGAGCCGCGCGTTCGCGCGCACGCCCGCCGCCGTCCTGCGGACCGAGCCCTGCACGACCACCTCGACGCCGAGCTCTCTGCCGACCTCCTGCGGGTTGCGCTCCTGCCCACGCAGGTGGGCGACGACGCCGCGAGGACGCACCTTGAGACCGCGCGTCATCGACAGCACGTCGATGAGATCCTCCGTGAGCCCGTCGGCGAGGTACGCGTCGTCGGGGGCGCCCGCGTTGTGGAAGGGCAACACGGCGACCGTCTTGTCGGCGGCGCCCTGCGCCTCGCGCCCCGCCACGTCGCGCGGCGAAGGAGACGCGAGCGAGGGCGCGGTGAGGTTTCGGATCGTCCCCGAGGAGAGCGCGTCCAACGCCGCGGAGATCTCGTCGGCGGCGGCGAAGCGCGCGCTCCGCTCCCGCGCCATGCAGCGCAGGATGATGCCCGCGAGATCGGGCGCGAGGCCCGGGACGAGGTCGCGAGGGTCGGGCGGCGGCTTCACGAGGCGCGCCGCGGCGATCGCGTACGGCGTATTCCCTCGCCACGCCGGCTCGCCGGTGAAGAGCTCGTACATCATGACGCCGAGCGCGTAGAGGTCGGCGCGCCCGTCGATGTCGCTCGCCCCCTCCACCTGCTCCGGCGCCATGTACTCGGGCGTCCCGACGACGCCGCCCATGGTCTTGGTCGCGCGCTCGCCGGTCGAGAGGGCGCGCGCGATGCCGAAGTCCGTGATGACGACGCGCCCGTCCGCGCCGAGCAGCACGTTGTCGGGCTTCAAGTCGCGGTGCACGACGCCGGCCGCGTGGGCCGCGCTCATGCCCGCACAGATCTCTCGGAGGATGGGGATCGCCTGCGCGAGCGAGAGTCGCCCGCGCTGCGCGAGGAAGCTCGCGAGCGACTCGCCCTCGATGAACTCCATGGTGATGAACTTGGCGCCGGCGTGCTCGCCGATGTCGAACGCGCGCGCGACGTTCTTGTGCGTCACGCGCCTCGCGAGCTTCAGCTCTTGCCGGAACCGCGCGAGGATGTTCGCGTCGTTGCCGAGCTCGTCGTGGATCATCTTCAGCGCGACGATCTCGTCGAGCTCGGTGTCTCGCGCGCGGTAGACGGCGCCCATGCCACCGGCCCCGAGCAGCCCGAGGATCTCGTAGCGGCCGCCGACGAGCTCGGGCCCCAACGTCCCGGTGCCGGCCAGGCTCGGATCGACCACGCTGTCGCCCGCGAGCGTCGGCTCGACGTGGAGCTTCGCGATCGGAGGGCGCGTCACGCGGACAGCGTATGCGACTTGGCGGGCCCGGCGCGAGCAGATCGCGCCCCGCGCGCGCCGTCGCTCACGGGGACGGCTCGAGGTCGAGCGCCATCACCTGGCGGCTCGTCGCGTCGGCCCAGTACACCGCGCGATCGTCGAGCGCGAGGCCCACCGACCCCGGCGCCTCGCTGAGCAGGCGCGGCGCCTTGCCCGCGGCGAACACACCCGCGGACCGCGACGTGTCGGCGAGGAGGATGTCGCAGAAGAAGACGTCGACGCCGCGACGCGCGAGACCGACCACGCTGCCTGCGGCCGAGAGCTTCTCGGGCGGTCCGCCCGATCTCGGGAAGCGCTTCACGACGCCGTTGTCGTTCGCCACGATCGCGTCGGGCAGGGCGAGGAGACCCATCAGATCGTACGCGTCCGTGGTGAAGACCGAGAAGGCGCCGCCGCGCTTCTTCACGACGTCGATCTCGGCGCGCTGGCGCGGCCCATACCGCGTGACCCCGAAGTAGACGTTCTCGTCGTCCTCGGCGATGGCGCCCACCTGCCCGCGCCCCGTGAAGACGGCCTTCGGCTTGCTGCCCTTCTTGTCGATCCGATAGGCACCGTCGGAGAGGAGGCCGAACCAGACGTGATCGTCGTCGACGGCGATCGACGTGAGCATCGTGGTGCGCGCGACCTCGGTGGCCTTCCGCGTCTTCTTGTCGATGCGAACGATCGCGCCCTTCGGCTCGGGCCCGTCGGCCGGGTAGATGCCGACCCAGACGTCGGTCGCGTCGGCCGTGAGGGCGGAGACGATCTGCGGCGTCGGAAACACGTTCGCGGGCGGCGCGCTCCCGTCCTTCGGGACGACGAGCAGGACGCCGCCGGACGAGACGTAGACGTTCGTCTCGTCGACGACCATCGGCGTCGGGTTGTCGAAGCGCGCTCCCGAGATGAGCGCCCGTGGCATCGGCGCGGGGGCCGAGGGCTTCGCCGACGTCGCGGCCAGAGCGGTCGCGGAGGGAGCGACGGGCAGAGCGACGGAGGCGGCCGTCGTGGGCGTCGCGGCCGAGCCGGAGGATGCCGCCGGCGGAGAGGGCGCGAGCGGCGCGGGGGCCGAGCACGCCGCCAGCGCGAGCATGCCGAAGGCGCGTGCGAGGTGCATGCCGCGGAGCTTATCGGGTCAGGTCGCGCGCCGTGAGCACGATGGAAGGAGAACCGACCCCGGGCGTCCGCGGCGACGCGTCGGAGGACGCGGGCGACCCGATGCCCTCGCCCCGCGGCGCGAGCCAGCGAAAGGCCTCCTCCACCGGACCGCGCATCGTGCCCTCGAGGGTGTGACCTGCGTAGGCGCCATAGAGCACGCGCGCCTCGACGCCGCCGCGCTCGATCCAACGAGCGGAGACCTTCGCGTCATCGAGACAGCGCAGCGTGCCGCACACGAGCGCGACGCGGCGCACGCCCGCGCGCCCGAGCTTCTCCGCCGCCGCGACGTTCCATTGCGAGGCCCCGCCCTCGACGAGCAGGAGCCCCGTCACGCCGAGCTCCTCCGCCGCGCCGTGCTCGAGCGCGAGCACCCCCATCGACGCGCCTTGGGAGAAGCCCGCGAAGAGGACGCCCCCGCTCACCACTTCGCCGGGGTGCGACCGCGACAGCGCGTCACGCGCCGCGCCGAGCTCCTTCTCGAGCTCGAAATGACCGTCGTAGAAGTAGCCTCGCTCCGGCTCCGGGAGGTGCTTGTTCGTCGCGCGTCCTCGCACGCAGAGGACGAACGCTTGGTGCGCGGCGAGCTCGTCGTAGTGCGCACACGCCGGCTCGGGCCGATCGCCCGCGCCGTGCGTCACGACGAGGAGCGGCCGCGGTCGCGCGTCGACGTCCGGCGAGATGAGCACGGCGGGGAGATAACCGTCGACGGCGAGCGCGGTGCTGCGCTCTCCGACGGTGCGCGGGGCCTTTTCGGGCGGGCTCGGGGGGGACGCCGTGACCTCGCTCGCCGGAGGCGACGGGCTCGCCGACGCGGTGACGCTGGGCGCGACGCGCTCGACGGGCGGCACGCGCGTCGGTCGGTCCACCGTCGAGCATCCGGAGGCGGCGGCGATCGCGGCGACGATCGCGTGCTGGCGGGCGGCGCGACCTCGCTCCGCCTCTCGCCGAGGGCTCCGGGTCATCGGCTCGCGAGCGTAGCCGCCCTCGGTCGCATCGACGAGCCCCGCGGGCAACGAGCGGGCGCAGGGCCGGCGGAGCGCCCCCGCGCGGCGGCCCTCGCGAAAAGCGCCTTCCCTCGCGCACTTCGTTGTCCACCTCGACGCCCGGCGCGCGACTCCTCGTCACCACGCCGAGGAGGTGGGTCCCGATGTCGAAGGCCGAGCCGATTCTCACGTTCGCAGAGTGGAGCCAGGCCGCCGCGGAGCGATCCATCGCGACCGAGGACGAGCGCGAAGCGCTGCTCGAAGAGCTCGCCCTCACGACGCGCGACTACCTCGCGTGCGAACGCTACTGGGTCGGCGTCCTCACCGAAGAGATACGCCGTGGAGACACGACCTCGGCGAAGGCGCACGGCCTGCGCTGCGCAGAGATGCGCCAGCACGGGCGCGAGCCCCTCGTCGCCCGCTTGGGCGCACGCTCCACGCCGCCCGGCGACGCCGCCGGCCAGTGCGACGAGACGCTCCCCATTCGCGCCCCGGCGACGAGCGACGCGCTGCCCTTCCGCGAAGGCACGTTCCGGCCGCCGGCGCGGGCGCTCACCCAGCTCGAACGAGCCGGGCTGGGAGGTGACTCCACGCTGCCCGCGCATGGCACGACGAGCCCGCCGCTGCCCTTCACCACTGGAAAGAAGCACCCCTGAGACGCAGTCGTCCCCCAAGGAGATCGAGGATCATGTCCGAGCCGCACACACTCCACCATGCGAGCGGCGATGGCCGCGCCGTCTACGCGTTCGGCACCGCGACCGAAGGCTGGTCGGGATTCGACGTCGTGCGCTTCAGCGCACACGAGGCGCTGAGCGAGCCCTATCGCTTCGAGATCACCCTCGTGCGCAAGGCGAGCGCGGGGCGCGTGGACCTCGCCGAGCTGCTCGATCGAGAGGCCACGTTTCGCATCGCCTTGTCGCGCCGTTGGCGCAGCATCCACGGAATCGTGGCCGAAGTGGAGGAGCTCGAGAGCACGCGCGAGCTGTCGCTCTATCGCGTGCTCCTCACGCCGCCCTTCTGGCGCGCCAAACACGAGACGCATTGCCGCAGCTTCGTCGATCGATCGCTCGCCGACATCCTCTCGTTCGTGCTCGAAGATCGCGACGCGGGCGGCACGCCGGGTCCCTTCGGTCTGTCGAAGCTCCCCGCAGACGTGGAGCCCCCCGCCGAGTCGCCGTCCTTCCAGGCGTTCGAGCGACCGGCCGGGTACTACTTCTTTCATCTCCAGGACGACGCGCGCTTCCGTGACCCCACGCTGCGCAGCTACGTCGTGCAATACAACGAGACCAATTTCGACTTCGTGATGCGCCTGCTCGCCGAAGAGGGTCTGTCGATCGTCTTCTCGCAGATCGAGCGCGGTTCGGTGTTGACCGTCACCGACCGCCCGCAATACGAGGCGAGCTTCCCCGACGAGACCAAGCTGCGTCTTCGCAGCGCCCGCGTCGGGGACGAATCCGGCGAGCGGTCCGTCTCGAGCCTCCGGCGCGCGAAGCGGCTGCGCGCGAGCCGCGTGGTCGTGCGCGACTGGGACGAGAACCGCCCGCTCGCGCCGCTCGAGGGCCTCGCGTCCGTCGATCCCGCCCACCCGCAGGTCCTCGCGCACCACGTCTTTCCCGGACGCGACGAGGCGGTGCGCGCCCAACCCGGCGTCACCCCGGCGCGACTCCGGCTCGAGCGCGAACAGGTCGAGTCCGAAATGGCCGAAGGCTCGAGCGGGTGCCGCAGCCTCGAGCCTGGCTTCCTGATCGAGGTCACCGACGACGCGGAGGCACGCGATCCCGCGCGGTGGACCGTCGTTTCCGTCCGTTCGTGGGGCGCGCAGCTCGCGCTCGAGGGGACGGTGCTCGACGAGATCGATTTCGGTCCTCCGCTCGCGAAGCGCGGCCCGCTCGCGTACGACAACCGCTTCCTCGCCGTCCCCGAGGGCACGATCTTCCGGTCGCCTCCGCCCGGCGATCGTCCCCGCATCGACGGCGTGCAGACGGCGGTCGTCAGCGCCGAGGAGGTCGCGGGAGAGACGCCGGAGATCCATTGCGACGAGCGCGGCGGCGTCCGCCTGCGCTTCCCGTGGGACGAGCGCCGCGAGCCAGGACGACCGAGCTCCACGTGGGTCCGCGTCTCACAGGCTTGGGCCGGCGCCAGCTTCGGCGCGATGATGATCCCGCGCGTCGGCCAGGAGGTCCTCGTCGCGTACCTGCAGGGCGACCCCGAGCGGCCCGTCGTGGTCGGGCGCGTCTACAACGCCACCGAGCCGGTCCCGCACGCCCTCCCGCAATCGAAGACCGTCTCCTGCTGGAAGAGCCGGAGCACGCCGCGTTCGGAGGGCTTCAACGAGCTCCGGTTCGAGGACGCCGCGGGGGCCGAGGAGATCTACCTGCACGCCGAGCGGAACCTCAACGAGGTCGTCCTCGCGTCGCACAGCGAGAGCGTGGGCGGCGATCAATCCTATTCGATCGGCGGCAACCAGACGTTCCACGTGAAGAGCAACCAGATCAACACCATCGAGGGGCGCCGCTCGGTGTTCGTGACCGGCCTGCATTACACGCAGCAGCAGGACTATTGCTCCGACGCCACCACGGACCACACCTTCCGCTCGGTGAACGCGGCGTTCGGCCTCTCGGACATGTTCGGAGTCTCGTCGAAGCGCAGCCGCATCTATGGCTCGGACCACGTGGTCGTCCGCGGCGACGGACGCGTCCACGTGGAGAGCGATCACGAGGTGCGCCTGCAGGCGGGCAGCGCCGTCGTGGAGGTCTCCCCCGGCTACATCCGAATCGACAACGGCGCGGGCGCGTCGATCACCCTCTTCGCCGACAACGTCGTCGTCGAGGCCGGCGGCATCCTCAAGCAGACCGGGGGGACCGTGCAGGTCAGCGGCGGCGCGATGTTCCTCGACGGTGGCCAGATGATCGACGCGCACGCTGGCGTCATTCACTTGAACGGGTGATCGAATGCGCCTCGAAAACACCTCCTCTCATTCACCTCGCGTCGTCCGCGGCATGGCCGACGAAGAGACGATGGTCGTGGCCGTGCTCGTTCGGGCCACCTACGAGCTCGGCGCGACGACCCGCGCGCCCACGCCGACCCCGATCGACGATCTCGCCGGCCCGCTGCTCCCCATGAGCTGGGGCGCGTCGGTGACGTTGGCCGGCACGGTCGTCCCCGAGCGCCGCGGAGATCGATTCCGCCGATTTCGCCTCGCGTTCGCGAACCGCGCCTCCACCGCCGTCGTCTTCGGGGCGCGCCATTGGAGGCGCGGCGACGCCGAGCTCCGCCCGAGCCAACCCCTCGCGCTCGAGCCGACCCCGCTCGTCGCGACGCTCGCCTTCGGCGGACAATATCGAGAGCCTCCCGGCGAGTCGGAGGGTCGACCGCATCCCGGCTATCTCGCTCGATACGCGGCCAACCCAGAGGGCGTCGGCTTCTACCGCAGCGCCGCCGAAGCAGAGGGCGCGCCCCTGCCGTCGATCGAGCACGAAGACCAGCTCGTCCGCGCGTGGGACGACCGGCCGGAGCCCGCGCTCTTCGCGCCCTGCCCCGACGCGTTCGCCGCGCGCATGCCGACGGAGGACGAGATCGCCCACGATGGCTTTCGCGGGCCCTTGATCCTCGCGCACCACGCTCCGCGAAGACACATCGCGGACGACCTCGCCCCGGCGACCGAGATCCGCGTGGAGGGACTCACGCCGACCGCCGCGCTGTTCACGGCACCGACGAGCCCGATTCGGGTCACCGCGATGCGCCGCGGCCGGCGAGAGCCCGTCGGGGGATCGATCCGGAGCCTCCACATCGACGCAGACGCCGGGCGGATCCTTTGCACGTTCGGTCACTCCTTTTGTTGTCCATTCGACGCCGTCCCGCGCGACCTCCTCTGTGAGGACGGAGGCGAACGATGAGCGCGTGCTTCTACGAAGAGACCACGAGCATGGTCGGGATCGACTTTCACCCCTTGGACAGCCCCGCGCCGGTCCCTCATTCGGTGGGGTCGGTCTACATGGGCAGCGCCTATGCAGGAAAGCGCACCACGACGGTTCGCGCCGATGGGTGGCCGATGCTCCAGGAGGGGTGCAGCATGGCCCTCGTCCCCCACGTCGCCGTGCCGGCCACGGAGATCGGCGCGGCGCGCCTCCTCATGACCGTCGCGCTCTCGAGCTCGAAGGCGGTCCTGGCGGTGCACAGCGTCGAAGGCAATGGCGCGCCGCTCGCGTGCGCGATCTCGGGTCCAGCGGGCCTCAACATGAACTGCGACGCGCCCCGCAGCATGCCGACGGGGGCGACCCTCACGCTCGGCACCGTGCTCACGAAGCCGACGGCGCGCGACTTCGCGATCGCCGGCATTTCCACGGCATGGGATTGGGCCTGGTCCTGGGGCTTCGGCAAGCTGATGAAGCCCCTCGAGAAAGAGATGAACGACCTCGGCGAGACGTCCAAAGAGATGGCGAAGCTCGCTCAGAAGGCGTTCTCCAAATGGGGAAAGAGCGCCTTCGAGAAGATGGTCAATCCACCGAAAGCCATTCGCCCCTACGTGAATCGAGCCTTCCAATGAGCGCCTTCGAGTCGTTGTTCCCCGAATGCCGGGTAGCCGGCGCCACCGACGAAGGCGGGCGGCACTGGCTCGGCGTCCTCGCCCGGCGCAGCTACCGACTGACGGATGGCGCGCCGTCTTCGGAGCCGCTCGGCTCGTGCGTCCCGGCGGCGAGAGGCCACGAGCTCCTCGGTCTCTTCGAGGCCGACGACCTGTCGCTCCTCAAGCCTGCGACGGACGTCCTCCTCGTCGGGAGCGCCGTCGGCAACGGCGACGACCGTGTCCTCTCGACGGAGCTCGCCGTCGGAGATCGTCGAAAATCGGTGCGCGTCTTCGGACGGCGGACCCTCCAGCGAACCGCCCACGGCCTCACGCTCACCGAGCCCGAGCCCATCGACGCCGTCCCGCTCGATTGGACCCGCGCCTTCGGCGGCGAGGACCTCTTGGCCGGTGCGCAATCCGCGCGAGGCCGTGGCGGCGACGACGAGGACGACCTCGATCGACCGATCTATCCGAGGAACCCATTCGGCATCGGCTATTTCGTCGCGGGCGACCTCGCTCGCCTCGACGGCGCCCTCGCCCCGCAGGTGGAGGACCCGTCCTTTCCCATCACCGCGGAGAGCCTCGCGCCCCGCCCTCACGCGGCGTGGCCGACGCGACCCGTCGCGGCGGGATATGGACCGCTGAACCGCTTCGTCTTCCCCCGCGTCCAGCACGCCGTCGCGCTCGGCGTCGGTGCCTTCGACCTCCCGGAGCTCCGCGACGGCTCCCTCGATCGCGCGATCGCCGCGGCCGAGATCGGCGCCGCGACGCTGAACGATCGATTCTATCAATGCGCTTCGCCGGGTCTCGGCCTGGCGCAGCTTCGCGGGGATGAGCGCGTCGTCCTACGTGGATTTCGACCGGGGGGGAGAGAATGCCGTACCGCGCTCCCCGGGGACGTCCCCGCGCTCACCTTGAGCCTCCCGGGCGCCGGCGTCCGACGGCTCGCCCCGGCCTTGAAGAGCGTGCTCGTGGAGATCGACGAGGGGCGAATCACCACGACTTGGGCGGGGAGAATCGAGGTCGCAATGCCCTATTCGGCGGAGCAGCTCGACACCCTCCGGGCCGAGCTTCGGTGGTCACGCGCGTCCTGACAGGAGGTATGGTGACGACATGAAAGCCAGTGGCCAATGCCCCAAATGCGGGGAGCGCGTGCTCTACGTCATCCAGCCCGTCCGACACCGCGTGATCGGGACGCACGAGGCCGAGCCTTGGCCGGTGATCACCCTCAACCTCGCCGGGCACGAGGAGTCGATCCGCGCGGGACGTCACGAGCTCTGGATCTGCGGAGGATGCGGCTTCGAGGAATGGTACGCGCTCGACGTCGTGTCGATGCTCGAGACGCTCGTGTCCGTCCCCGAGTCCGGCGTGCGGCGCATCGGCGAACGCCGGCACGGCTATCGTTAGCCTCGGGCCGCCCGCCCGACGCGCCCCGCGACCCGTCTCCTCGGCGCTCGACCCGGCGCTCGACCGAGCCGCGGGCCGGGCCACGCCGATCGATCTCCCGCGCGCGCCGGCCTTGCCGTACGCTCGGCCGTGGAGCCCACCGATGCGCGTCCCCTCGCACTTCGTCGTCTTCGTCCTCTGCTTCGCCGCGAGCGGGTGCGCGAGCGATCCAGCGAGCACCGGCACGGGCGGCGCGTCGAGCGCCACGTCGAGCAGCGCCACCGCGACCTCCACGACCGGCGCGACGTCCTCCGCGGCCGGCGGCTTCGAAGCGCCGCAGGTCGTCGCATTGGGCGGACCGGTGCTCGCGACCCCGAAGGCCGTCGCCATCACCTACGACGCCGACCCGCTCCAAGCGAGCATCGACGCCTTCGTCGCCGCGGTCGGGAGCTCCTCGTATTGGTCGACGACGACGTCGGAGTATGGCGTCGGCGCTCTCGCGTCGCGGCCGCCCATCCACCTCTCCGACGCACCTCCCGCGACGCTCACCGACGCGGCCGTCGCCCAGCTCTTGAAGGCGAACATCGGAGGTGCCACCCCGGCGTGGGGCGCGGCGGACCCCGATACGAATTACGTCTTCGTCTTCCCCGTCGGCTCCGTGGTGACGCTCGACGGCGAGCCGTGCTGCGGTCCGAGCTTCGACGCGTACCATGGCGAGCTCTTCGCCGGCGGCACCAGCGTGAGCTACTCGGTCGTCTGCGAATGCCCCGGCTACGACGGCCCCGGCGTCACGCTGCTGCAATCGACGACGTCGGCGGTGAGCCACGAGCTCGTCGAGTCCGCGACCGATCCTTTCGTCGACTCCGCGCCCGCCTACGGTCAATCCGACGACGCGCACGCGGCATGGACGATCGCGACCGGCGGGGAGACGGCGGACATGTGCCAATACCTCCTCGACTGGGGCGTGACGCCCGCCGATCTCGGCTTCACCGTTCAACGATCCTGGTCGAACGCCGCCGCCGCCGCCGGGCAGGACCCGTGCGTCCCCGCGCCGTCCGGTGCCTACTTCACGAGCGTCCCCGTGCTCGAGGACGCCATCAGCGTCGATTACTACGGCTCGCCGTGGAGCACCGAGGGCGTGCAGATTCCGGTCGGCAGCAGCAAGGCCGTGGAGGTCGATCTCGTGAGCGCCGACCCCACCGCGACCTGGAGCGTCGAAGCGTCGGACGTGGGCGTCACGGGGACCGATCTGTCGTTCGCGTGGGACAAGACCTCCGGCAAGAGCGGCGACAAGCTCACCCTCACCATCACCGTGAACGCCGCGGACGCATCGTTGAAGGGCGAGCCCTTCGCCATTCTCTCGCGGTCGGGCGACCGCTCGAGCATCTGGTACGGGCTCGTCGGTAACTGAGTCGACGTCGCCCGTTCGACCCCGAGCATCTCGAGGTCGAGCGGCGTCGTGCTCGCACTAGGAGAGCGCCTCCATCGTCAGCTGCGTGTCGTCGGCGGCGATCCACGCGACCACCTTGCCGTCCTTCACCTTGAAGCGATGCACGCCGTTCTTCAGGGACAGGACCTTGCCGGTCTTGCGAACCTTGTACTCGTGATACAGCGTCGCATACACGTAGTCGCCGGCCGCCGCGTAGTGCTGAGGCTCGAGGCGCAGCGGCTCCATCGTCCCGACGAGGGCCTCGAAATACTTCGCCACGTCGGCCCGCGTCTTGCCCGAGATGTGGAACGGCGCCTTCGCGCGGCCGTCGGCGTTGACGCCGAAGTGCTCCAGCTCGGGCGCGAAGCGCTCCAGGATGTAGGGGAGATCGCCGCGCGCGAACGCGCCGTAGAGGTCCTTCACGAATGCGATGTTTTGGTTCTCGGTGTCCATCGGTCAGGCTTCCTTCTGCGTGCATCACCGGCACGCACGGACGACCTTACGGACGCGAGAGCGACGGGACATCGGCAAGATTGCCTATCGCTCCGTAGGCCGGAGGAAGGTCAGAGCAGGCCGTTCTCCACGGCGTAGAGCGCCGCCGCGCCGCGCGTGCTCACGCCGATCTTCGCGAAGAGGCTCTGGTTGTGGTGGTGGACGGTTCGATGCGAAATCCCGAGCCGCTCCGCGATCTCCTTGTCGACGAGACCCCTCGCGAGGAGGCGCAGCACCTGCAGCTCGCGCTCCGAGATCCCCGCCGGCAGGCGCGGCTTGTCTCTGCCGCGCAAGCCTCGTCCTGCGAGCACGGCGTCGGTCGCTGCGCGATCGAGCCTGCCGCGCGCAGCCTCCTCGCGGAGGATCCGCGTGGCGCTCTCGACGTCGAACGCTGGGCGGTGAGGACGCGGCGTCACCAGCGCGGAGAACACGTCGGCCGCCGCGAGGATGCGCGCCGGGACACCGATGTTCGCGACGAGCGCGCTTCGCGGATAGCCCGAGCCGTCGGTGCGCTCGTGGTCGGAGGCCGCGAGCACGGCGAGCTCCTTCCAAGGCGCAGCGAGCGAGAGGATGCGCTCGGTGAAGGTCGCGTGGTCGCGCATCGTGTCGCGCTCGGCGTCGGTCAAAGGGCCGGGCTTGTCCCAGATCGCGTTCGACACGGCAACGCGTCCGAGATCGTGCAGGAGGCCCGCGCGACGAAGGCGCGCCTGGTCCGCCTCGGGGAGCCCCATCTCGCGCGCTGCGTCGGTCGCCGCCGTCGCGACCATTCGACTATGTCCGAGCGTGAATGGCGATTTGAGGTCGACGAAGTCGGCGAACATCTCGGAGAGGACGTCGGCGTCGTCGAGATCGACGGTCGTCGAGGCGCGCGGCTCGCGCGCGAGGAGCGCGCCCCGCACGTCACCGCGGATCGACGCCGTCAGGTCGGCCCAGTGGCGGACGAAGAGATCGACCACCGCAGGATCCACCTGCGTCCCCCGACGATGCGCGAGCAGATCCTTCGCCATCGCCTCGCCGCCGGGCAGGCGCGCGCAGATGGCGACGATCTCCGCCGCGCCGAGGAGACGCGCGGCCGGACTGATCGCGTCCCCTCTCTTTCCGTGCGGGGCCCCCTTCCCGTCGTACCGTTCGTAGGCCTCGTCGAGAACGCGCCGCACGCCCGCGCCGAGCCCGATCCGCGCCGCCAGATGCACGGCGACCTCGCACCGCGCAGCGAAGATCTTCGGGACCTCGCGCGGCCCCATCGCGAGGAACCGCGCGACGCGGCGCACGCGCTCGCGCACCGGCTTGCCGACGCCGAAGCCCTTGCGCGCGGCGTCGAGCAGCGCGAGCGGCGAGGCCGCGTCGACCACGGCGAACGACGAGCGCAGCTCCTGCTCGTCGCCCATGAGCCGGGTCTCGTCCGCCGCCGTCGTCGTGCAGCCGAGGTGACGGAGGAGCGCGCCGAAATAGACGTCGGCCG
>CAYYKK010000164.1:0-15441 GCA_964467935.1 uncultured Polyangiaceae bacterium | reverse complement strand
GCCTCGAGGACCTGCGCGCTCCCCGAGTGCGCGAGCTGCGCTTGCACGCGAGCCTCGTCGAGGAAGCGGGCCTTGAAGCTCGCGTCGGTGCGGTGCTCCGCGCGGATCATCTTGACGATGACCGGTCGTTCGGCGCCCTCGAGCCCCATCGTCGCCGCGAGCAAGACCTCTCCCATGCCTCCCTTCGCGATGCGACGGAGCAGGGTGTAGCGCCCGAACCTCCGGGGCAGATCGTTCGCGCTGAAGCCTTCGGGGACGAGCCGATCGGGAGCGGAGGACACCATGTCTTCACCCCTACTCATGTGCGACAAGGTGGGCCAAATTCAGAGGACGGGTGGACGGGGGCGGCCGGATCCCGGCGTTGCCGAGCCCGACGGCGGCCAGTATAGAAAGGGCTCGCGATGCTCGTTCCGCTCGACCGCGTCGTTCGCTCGCTGACGCTGCGCCCCGGCGCCGTCGTCTGGGCGATCGTGATGGCGGCGTCGATGCTCTTCGCGCGGCCGGCAGCCGCGATCGAGCAGTCGGTGGTCCAGCGTTCCATCGTCGACGAGCGCTTCGATCTCGACGGCGGCGGGGTCGAGAGCTTCCTCGTCGAGGCGCTGCCGACCGAGGGCGGCGAGAGCGCCTCCAGCGCCATCTCGTCGAGCGTCTCGACGACGCCCGGGAGCTGGAGCCCGGAGATGACGCGCATCGCGCTCACGTGCCTCACGGGCGGGTCGTCGGACTGGAGCGACGCGTCGCCGACCTACGATCCCGACGGGGACCTCGCGCCTTACTCGGACGAGCGCGGCGCGACGATGATGGCGCCCACGAGGGTGCGGCCCGTCGCCGACGACACGCTCGACGCGGCCCCGCGGCCTTGCGGCGCGGAGCTCTTCGGTCAGGCCCTCGACCGAGATCGTCACTCGCCTCAGAAGTCGCCGCCCCCGGCGCACCTCGAGCCCGCCGATCTGAGCCGCGCGCTCCCGGCGCCCGTCTCGTGCTTGCTCGAGATCGCGCCGGAGATCGCGCCGCACCAGCGCGCCGCCGACGGCGTCACCCGCGCGATCGAACGTCCCCCCACCGTGAGCTGAGCTCCCGCGCGCGAGGTTCCCTGGGCAGGCTGGTCGGCGGCCCGTCGGCGCCTCGTCGACTCGCGACCTTCGACCGGGGCGACAAGCGCGCCCCCGGCGTCGCCGAGGCCTCGCGCGCGAGCGCTCACCGCCGCTGCAACACCGCTTCCCGAGGTGCCTTGGGCGCACCTCGATTGCCGGCTCGCGCGAGCGAGCCACCCACGACGCCCGCGCGCGGGCGAATCGAGGAAGGGCCTCGTCCATCGAGCCCTTCGTCCGGAACGAGGAACCATGAACATGACCAAAGGAACAGCCTTCGTAGGCTTTCTCCTCTCCTTCGTCGCAGGAGCGATGCTGATGTGGGGCGTCGACCGAGGCACCGTCCGCGGCGCCCCGGAGGCGACCGCCGAGATCGACAACCCGGCCGAGTGGAGCGACGCCGGCGCATCGATCCCCGTCGACTCCAAGGATCCCACTTGGGGCTCGCGCAGCGCGCCCGTCACGATCGTCCTCTTCAGCGACTACCAGTGCCCGTTCTGCGGGAAGGTGGAGGACACGCTCGAGGAGCTGAAGCAGAAGTACGGCCCCCGAGAGCTGCGCATCATCTGGAAGAACAACCCCCTGCCCTTCCACCCGAACGCGCGGCCCGCGGCGATCGCGGGCGAGACCGTCTTCCGCCTCGGCGGCAACGACGCGTTCTGGAAGTGGCACAAGCTCGCCTTCGACAACCAGAAGACGCTCAGCCCCGACGCGTACGCGGACTGGGCCGCGCAGTCGGGGCTCGACAAGGCGAAGTTCAACGCAGCGTACGAGAAGCAGGAGTTCGCGGCGAAGGTCGACGCGGATCTCGCGCTCGGCGCGAAGACCGGCGTGCGCGGCACACCGGCCTCGTTCATCAACGGCATCAGCCTGCCGGGCGCGGTGCCGACGGCGAAGTTCGTCCAGCTCATCGACGAGCAGCTCGCAGCCGCCAAGTCGCTGAGCGGCGTCGCGCCCGACAAGGTCTACGTGACGCTCTCGAACCAGAACAAGGCGAAGAGCCCCGCTCCAGAGGAGCCGAAGCCGCAGGAGCAGCGGCCGCAAGAAGAGGACAAGTCGATCTGGAAGGTGCCGGTCACCGAGAGCGACAACGTGCGAGGCCCCGCCGACGCGCTCGTCACGATCGTCGAGTTCTCCGACTTCCAGTGCCCGTTCTGCGCGCGCGTCTATCCGACGATCGAGCAGGTCATGAAGGACTACGACGGCAAGGTCCGCTTCGTGTTCAAGGAGCGACCGCTCCCGATGCACAACCGGGCGATCCCGGCCGCGAACCTCGCGCTCGAGGCGAAGGCACAGAAGGGTCAGAAGGGGTTCTGGGACGCCTACGATCTGATGTTCCACAAGGCCGTCGAAGCCCAGCAGGACAAAGAGACCGACCCGACGAAGCGCAAGAAGTACGGCCTCGAGGACGCCGACCTCGAGGAGTACGCGAAGGAGCTCGGCCTCGACGTGGCGAAGGTGAAGGCCGCCGTCAAGGACGACGCCCACAAGGCCGAGATCGACGCCGACAACGACGCGGGTGACGACGTGGAGGCGCAAGGGACGCCGCACTTCTTCATCAACGGCCGGAGGCTCGTCGGCGCGCAGCCGATCGACAAGTTCAAGTCGGTCATCGACGAGGAGCTGAAGAAGGCCGAGGAGCTCGTCGCGAAGGGCACGCCGAAGAAGGACGTCTACGCGAAGACGATCGAGAACGGCAAAGAGCCGCCGCCGCCCGAGCGTCGCGAGGTGCCCCCGCCGCCCCCGGACGCGCCGTGGAAGGGCAACGGCAAGTCGAAGGTCGTGCTCCAGATCTTCAGCGACTTCCAGTGCCCCTTCTGCAAGCGCGTCGAGCCCACGCTGAAGGAGGTCGAGAAGGAGTTCGGGTCGAAGATCAAGATCGTCTGGCGCGACAAGCCGCTCGAGATGCACAAGGACGCGCCGCTCGCGGCGCAGGCGGGCCGCGAGGCGTACAAGCAGAAGAAGGACGACGGGTTCTGGAAGTTCCACGACGCCCTCTTCGCCGCGCAAGGGACGACGCCGGACGCGATCCAACGCACCGGCCTCGAGAAGATCGCCGAGCAGCAGGGCCTCGACATGGCGGCCTTCAAGAAGGCCCTCGACTCCGAGGCCCACAAGGCCGAGGTGGACGCGTCGAGCAAGGTGGCCGAGGACGCGAAGATCACCGGGACGCCCGCGTTCGTGGTGAACGGCTACTTCATCAACGGCGCGCAGCCCTACTCGCGGTTCAAGAGGGCGATCCTGCTCGCGCTCGCGGACGCCGAGGGCGGCGCGAAGGGCAAGGACGCGAAGGGCGAGAAGAAGGCGCCCGCGATGAAGCCCTGACGTGAGTGCGGAGCCGCCGCCCCGAGCGCTTCGGGGCGCGCGGCGCGCACGAGCCAGAGAGGCCCCGTCGATCGGCGGGGCCTCTCGCTTTTTTCGGTGCTCGAACGCGGGCGAGCGGGCGCTTCAGCGGAAGCGGAACTGCCCCTCGTCGTTCCACCACTCGCGGTACTTCTGCTGCGCGCGCTCGCGCTCGCGGGGCGGCAGATCGTCGTAGTAGCCGAAGTACTCCTTCGTGATTTGCTTGAGCTCGTCGCCGGCCGCGCGACGCATGCTCGCCGCGTCGTTCGTGAGCGCGTCGATGAGCCACTCGATGCGGTGCCGCTCGCGGTTCAACAGCCACCAGGCCTCCCACGAGCGCGCGCTCGTGCCGAGATCCTGGCGCGCGATCAACATGAGCGAGCAGCGCGCCGCCTCGACCACGTCCTCCGACGGATCCGAGAGCGCCGCGACGAGGACCGGGATCATCTGCCCGGAGCGGATCTCCCCCATCGCCTCGATGGCGAGCACCCGGCGGTGCACGGGCTCGTCCTGGCTCTTGATCATGTTCTCGAGGCTCGTGCGCAGCGGCTCGCCGGGCGCGCCCGCCCCGACGAGCGAGGTCGCCGCGCGGCGGGCGACCCGGCGGACCATCACGTCGTCGTCGAAGAGCCGCGGGAGCACCGCGGGCGACGCCTCGGGGTACGACAGCTCGCCGAGCACGTGCGTCGCCCAGAAGCGCTGCTCGACGTCGGGCGAGGTCGATCGCACCGTCATGAAGCCGAGCGCGTGGCGACGCAGCATCACGAGGAGCTTCAGCAGCGGACCGCAGTCCGACGCCGACGGGAGCTGATCGCGCAGCCGAAAACGATCGACCAACAGTGGGCCCGGGAACACGGCGACGAGCTTCGCGAGCGAGTGCTCGGCCTCGCGCTCGAGCTCCGCGAGCGCCTCCTCGGCTTGAATGCCGCCGAGCGTCGCCTTCATCAAGAGCGGACCGTAAGGCCCGTAGAGCGCGGCGTCGCGGGCGCGGTGGGCCTCCCCGAGCGACTCGGGCGTGGAGGCGCGATCCGGGATGATCGCGTACTCGGCGCGGCGCGCGGCGTGAGCGCGAGGGGGCTGAGGCGTCCCGCCCTGCTCGACGAGCCAGCTCGACGCGTCGTCTTCCTCCTCGCGGCGCAGCGGCGGAGACGAGGGTGGGCGCGCGCCGGCGATGCGCGGCACGGGCGGCGCCGCCAGCGCGGGCGGCACGTCCGACCGAGGCCCTGGATACTCCCTCGGCACCTCGACGATGCGGCGCTCGGAGTCGCTCGCAGGCCCCGGCCCGAGCAACGTGGAAGGCTCGACGTCGCGCGGGACCGGCGGGGTCGCGAGGCGACCGGGCTCCCCGCGCCTCGGCTCGAACGCGCCGTCGTCGTAGTTGCGCGTGACGTCCCCGCGCGCGTCCAACGCGTCGGCGGAGGGCTTGGTCGATCCGGTGCGCGCGCCGGGCGAAGCGAGCACGCTCTCCGCGTCGAGGGTCTCGGCGAACGCCGCGGCACCTCCCCGCGACGGCGCACGAGCCTCGCCCCCAGCCGCCTCCTCGCGAGGCATCGGCGGCGGCTCCACGCTGCGCGCTCCGGGCGACACCGTGGCGGCCGGCGGCTGGCTCGGGTGCGCGGCCGTCGTGCCCGGCAGGCTGAAGGCCCTCGCGAGCGCCGCCACGTTCGACGCCTCGGGGCGACGCTTCGACGGCACCTGACCGCGCTTCTTCAGGAGCGCGATCCGCTCGAGGTTCGTGGACGCCAGCGCCGTGAAGCCCAGCGTGTCGCCGAGCTGCGAGACGGTCACGTCGTTGGCGCCGTCGTCGCCGTAGAGGAGCGCCACCGCGCGCCCGCGGAGCGTCACCGGGAGGATCGCCGCCTGCGACGCGCGCGGCGCCTTGGCGCGCGAGAGGTCCTTGCGCAGCTCGACGTCGAGGTCATCCTCGTTCATCCGGGTGAACACGACCACGCCCTCGGCGCGCGCCCGCGCGAACGAGCTCGGCAGATCCAGCGGCACGCCGATGCCGAGCACCTTCTCGCGCTCCGCGCCGGGGCCGAACGCGTCGCGCCCCTCGGCGATGTCGCCATGGACGAGGAAGAGCGCGCTGTACTCGAAGAACTGAGACACGAAGGCGAAGAAGACGTCGACGAGCTCCTCGGGCGTCGTGGCGCCCTCGAGCTCCTTCTCCGCGTCGGCGCGCGCGAACGGTCCCTTGCGTCGGGCCGTGCGACCGCGCTTCTTCTCGAGCAGCTCGCGGCGGAGCAGGCGGTGGACCGCGCGCGCGTTGAGGATGCTCGGCGGCGGCGGAGAGTCCTCGATCTCGGCGGGCGAGACCGGGGCCTCGACGACGGGCGGGGGCGCGGATGGCCCCACGTCGTTCCCGCGCGCCGGCTCGACGTCCATCTCGTGTCGGAACACGGCCGGCGGCGGCTCCGAGACGAAGGACTGCGGCGCCTCCTCCGGCTCCGTCGAAGGCGCGGGATCATCGAACGACACGACCTCCGGCGCGTGCCGCGTCAGCGCGTCGGGATGCAGCAGATCGGGCTTGCCGGATCGACCGAGCAGCGACGCCTCCATCGCGTCCACCGCCTCCATCGGCGTCGGCACGGTGTCGCGCATGGGGTGATGCTCGGGCTGCTCGATCGGCTCGAATCGCTCGCTCGCCGGGGCGCCCATCGCGTCGGCGCGCTCCTGCGCGATCGGATCGAACAGCGTCGGCTTGTTGCCCATCGAAGGCGGCGGCGCCGAGCGCGGAACGACGGGCGAGCGCGGGGGGTAGATCTCGCGCGGCGGATGCGACGGCGGCGGCGGTGTCTCCGAGATGGTCGGCACCTCGACGACGGGGGGCACGAGCGCCGCACGCGGCTCGACCTCCTCCTCTCCACGCGCGTCGTCGTCTCGAGGGGTCGGGGCGACGACCGCCACCTCGATGCGCGCCGCCGGTGGCGGCGCTGCCGCGACGTCCCACCCCGTCGGATCCGGCTCCTCGCTCGGCACGCCGCTCTCGAAGGTGCTCGGGATCATGCTCGGCGGGCGCGGCAACGAGAGCGGCGCGGTCTCTTCACCCGGGACCGGCGGAGGCGCCGAGGTGAGCCCGCGACCACGCGCTCGCCCCGCTTCGTCGAGCTTCTGCACCAGGCGAAGCTGGCGAGGGTCGAGGGGGATCCCGTAGTGCGCCGCGATGCCCTCGCGGACGCGGATCATCGGCGAGGCCAGCTGGGTGAGCCCCTTCGCGAGCGAGAAGCGCAGCGTGTCCTCGACGGTGGGCGCGAGCGGCAGAGGCGTGGCGATGACGATGTTCTGCCGATCGAGGCGGAGCGGAAAGAACCCGTGCGCGAGGCACAGCTCGGCGGGGAGCAGATCGAGGACGTCCCCGTCGGGCGCGGGGAGCCGTCCCCAGGGGGCGGGCGGCAGGCCGACGCTCTCGCCCAGCACCGCGTTGAGGCCCGGCTCGCACGCCGGCGCGACCTCGAGCAGGTTCGTCACGAGGTCGCCGCCATGGATCACCTGGCGTGCGATCGCTTGTTCGACCTCGAGGACGGTGGCGACTTGCCGCTGGACGATCAGGGAGCTGAGGCTAGGCATGGGCGCGCGGCGGCTCGGGTTCCCGGCGGGTTCCCCGTTCGCCGGTCGCACTATAGAGGATCAGGCCGGATCCGGTCTCGCTTGCAGCGCTCGACGTCGGATTCGCCTGCAAAAAAGGCTCGCCGCTTCAGGTGCCGCCGACCGCACGGAGCCACCTCGCGAGGATCGCGCGCCCCGCGATCAGTCGCTCGACGCTCGTGGACTCGTTGCGCTGGTGGGCCTCGGCGTTGTCACCCGGTCCGAAGTTGACGGCGGCGATGCCCAGCTCCGCGAAACGGGCGACGTCCGTCCACGCTTGCTTCGGCTCCACGGCGGCGACGCCGGCCGCGCGCAACGCGAGGACGAGCGGGTGCTGAGCGCGCGGCGGCGCGGAGGGGCTGAGGTCGGTGAAGTCGACGCGTGCCCTTCCGGCGACGAGCGCGAGCACGTCGGCCTTCGCCTGCTCCAGCGTTCGATCCGGAGCGAAGCGGTGGTTCAGGTTGAGCTCGAACCGATCGGGCACGATGTTGCGCGCCCGTCCGCCGTGCGCCGTCGTCACCGAGAAGACCGATCGGTAGACGAGCCCGTCGAGCGTCGCGTCGCGGGGCGCGAGCGCAGAGAGCTCGGCGAGGAAGGCGCCGGCCTTGTGGATCGCGTTGTCGCCCTGCCAAGGGCGCGCGCTGTGGCTCGTCTTGCCGTCGAAGGAGATCGTCGCGTGGATCGACCCCGACGCGCCGAGGCTCAGCTTGTTGTCGCTCGGCTCGAGGCAGACGGCGAGGTCGACGGCGCGGAGCTCCGTGTCCTCGGCCAGCACGGGTCCGAGCTCGTTCTCGAGATAGGGCCCCTCCTCGCGGGCGTAGAACACGAGCGTCAGATCGACGCCGCGCGCCGCCTCGGCTTCGTGCTCGACGAGGTCGATCATCGCCGCGAGCCCGGACTTCATGTCCGCCGCGCCGGGGCCGTAGAGCCGATCCCCTTCGATGCGGACGGGTCCGTCGTGCGAAGTGCGCACGACGTCGAGGTGCCCCACGAGCGCGATCTTCGGGCCGCCCGTCCCGCGCGTGACCGGCACGACGAGCGAGTCGCCGTAGCGTCGCACGCCCGACGCGAGCGGCAACGACGCGAGGCGCGCCTCGACCGCGGCGCAGATCGGCCCCTCTTCGCCGATGAACGACGGGATCTCGCAGAGCCAGAGGAGCGTGTCGACGACCGGCGGGCGCGCCGTCACACCGGCACCTGGAAATCGCGCAGCGCCGCGTTGAGCGAGACCTTAGTGTCGGTCGACGCCTTGCGCTCGCCGATGATCAGCGCGCACGGCACGCCGTACTCGCCCGCGGGGAACTTCTTCGGCCGCACCCCGGGGATGACGACGCTCCGCGAAGGGACGCGCCCGCGCAGCTCGCGCACCTCGCTCCCCGTGACGTCGAGGATGGCGGTCGACGACGTGAGCACCACGCCCGCTCCGATGACGGCCTCGCGCTCGACGTGCACGCCCTCGACGATCACGGCGCGCGACCCGACGAACACGCCGTCCTCGATGATCACCGGCCGCGCCGACGGGGGCTCGAGGACGCCGCCGATGCCGACGCCGCCCGCGAGGTGGCAGTCGCGCCCGATCTGAGCGGAGCTGCCGACGGTGGCCCACGTGTCGACCATGGTGCCTGCGCCGACGTGGGCGCCGATGTTGACGTAGCCCGGCATCACGATCGCGCCGCGCTCGAGGAAGGCGCCGTAGCGCACCGTGCCCGGCGGCACCACGCGCACGCCGGCGCGCTCGAGCTCGGCGGCGCTCTTGACGGGGATCTTGTCGTGGAAGGCGAGCGGCCCCGCGGTCTCCGGCGTCATCTTCGCGATCGCGAAGAAGAGCAGGATGGCCTCCTTGACCCACGCGTTGACGATCCACTCGCCGCCGCTCGGGCTCGGCTCGGCGACGCGCACCTCGCCTCGATCGAGCAGAGCGAGCGTCTCTCGTACGGCGTTCGCGTGTCGATCGTCCGAGAGCAGCGCGCGGTCGCGGAACGCCGCTTCGACGAGCGGCGAGAGGGCCGAGGGATCCATCGACGTCGCGCGTACACCCGGCGCCCGCCTGGCTCAAGCGCGACGGCCCGGCCGAGACGATCGACAAACGACGAGAGCCCCCGTGTCCGGAGGCTCTCGTCGACGTCGCGCTCGCGTTTCGCGAGCCGCTCTTCAGCCTGCGGTCGGCGCAGCCTCGTAGCCGGCGAAGAAGTAGCCGATCTCGCGCACCGCGGTCTCGACCTTGTCCGAGCCGTGCACGGCGTTCTCGCCCACGTTCGCGCCGTAGAGCTTGCGGATGGTGCCCGCGTCGGCCTTCGCCGGATCGGGCGCGCCGACGACCTCGCGGTACTTGGCGACCGCGCCGTCGCGCTCGAGCGCCATCACGACGATGGGGCCGCGCGACATGAACGCGCAGAGCTCGTCGAAGAAGCCGCGGCCCTTGTGCTCCGCGTAGAACCCTTCGGCCTGCGCTCGGGTCAGGTGGATGCGCTTGGCAGCGCGGATGACGAAGCCCTCCTCTTCGAGGCGGGCGATGATGGCGCCGGTCTTGTTCTTCTCGACGGCGTCGGGCTTGATGATCGAAAGGGTGCGCTCAAGTGCCATGGTGCGCGCTCTTTAGGCGATGAGGCGCGATCGCGCAAGCTGTGCACACGGCGAGGCCCTCGCGATCGCTCGCGAAATCCCTTCTCCTCCCCTCGCGACGCGGTTCGAGCTATGTCGAGCGGCATGACGAATCCGCGCCTGCTCGACCTGGTCCAAGGCGGCGGTTGAGCCCGAAAGCTCGCCGCTGAGAGCCTGGTCCAGGCTCTGAAGGACTTGCCCGCCGTACCCCATCGCTGGGTGGACCCGATCACCGGGCCGCTCGACGACGCGGCCGTGGTGCGTCCGGAGGGGGCCGAGCGCTCGCTCGTCATGACGATCGACGTGGTGACGCCGATGGTCGACGATCCCGAGACGTTCGGCGCGATCGCCGCGACGAACGCGCTCTCGGACGTGTACGCGATGGGCGGCGTCCCCGAGGTCGCGCTCTCCTTCGTGGGGTTCCCCACCGACAAGCTCCCGCTCGAGATCCTGCGGGCGATCCTGCTGGGCATGGCCCGCACGTGCCAGGCGGCGCGGTGCGCGATCGTCGGCGGCCACACGATCGTCGATCCCGAGCCGAAGGCGGGGCTCTCCGTCACCGGCTCGGTCGCGAGCGATCGCGTCTGGTCGCACCGCGGCGCGCGCGCTGGGCAAGCGCTCGTGCTGACGAAGGCGCTCGGGACCGGCATCGTCGTGCAGGCCCTCAAGAAGGGCGACGCGCCCGACGACGCGACCGAGGTCGCCGTGCGCCAGATGCGGACGCTGAACGAGCGGGCGCGCGATCTCGGGGCCGAGGCCGGCGCGACGGCCGCGACCGACGTGACCGGCTTCGGCCTGCTCGGGCACCTCAAGAACCTCGTCGAGGCCTCGGAGGTCGTCGCGCACCTGGACGCGCGCGCGATCCCGACGATCCCGGGCGTGCGCGACCTCGCAGGGCGCGGGCTCGTGCCGGGCGGGACGAAGAGGAACCTCGCCTACGTCTCTCCGACGACGCGCTTCGACGAGGGCGTCGACGACGTGTCGCGCCTCCTCCTCGCCGACGCGCAGACCTCGGGCGGGCTCCTGCTCGCCGTGGCGCCGCCGCGCGCCGAGGCGCTCGCGCGTGCGCTCCGCGACGAAGGCCACCTCGCCGCCGTCGTCGGCGAGCTCGCGCCCCGGTCGTCGCCCGAGGCGCCCTCGATCGTCGTCGTCTAGCGCCGGCGCGTGCGCGATCAGTGCCCCGAGAGGGCCTTCGCGAGCCGCTCGGCCTCGTCCTTCTCGGCGGGGCTGCTCTTCTCCGCGGAGCTCATCGAGAT
Organism: uncultured Polyangiaceae bacterium; assembly: GCA_964467935.1. Lineage (GTDB taxonomy): Bacteria > Myxococcota_A > Polyangia > Polyangiales > Polyangiaceae > CAYYKK01. The sequence continues at coordinate 4,565 of CAYYKK010000164.1, read as the reverse complement.
CGACAGGTGTCCGCCCGAGATCTTCGCCTGCACGACGGGCGCGCTCAGGACCACCCCGTCGATCACGAGGCCGAGCCGACGCATGACGTTGTCCTCGGTGAGCTTCTCGAAGCGCGTCGCGGCGTCGGGCGTCAGCGAGACGACGACCGCGGCCGCGCCGTCGTTGTCGACGGCCTTCGCCGAGTCGATGTCTTTCTCCGTGAGGATCGCGTCGCCCCGCACGACGTACGTTCGGAAGCCGACGGGCACGTTCTTCTTCGTCGCCTCGTCGAGCTCGCTGAAGCGTCCGAGCACGATGCGCGTCCCCTCGGGCAGCTTGCGCGTCTTCGCGAACGCGAGCACGCGAGCGCGCGTGTCGTCGAGCGACTCGCCCTCCAGCGCCACGACGCGCAAGAAGCTCCGCGAGACCCCGACGGGCACCTCCACGGCCATCTGATCGCCGACCTTCTCGCAGTGGATCGGAGGCTGCCCTTCGATCTCCTTGTCGCAGATCTGGTCGACGAGCTCCTTCGGGATCACGCGTCGCTCGCGACCGGCGGGGACGCTCTCGGTGAGCAGGCTCCCGCCCTTCGGGAGGTCCGTCGTGTCCGGGGGGAACGCGTCGACGTCGTCCGCGATGCGGAGCACCTCGAACGACGAGCGCCCGCTCGCGCTCGCGGAGGCCGAGGGGGCGGCAGCGGCCGAGGACGACGGCGAGGTCGACGGGCCCGCTTTGGAGCCGCACGCGGCGACGAAAAGAGCGAGGGTGGCGACGAGGTGTTTCATGCGCGTGGGACCGCGAGCGCACGCTCGGGTCGGACCTAGGTACTTTCCGGCGCCCGTCGGCGCAAGGCCCCGTGATTGACCGGACGGGAGAGAGCGCCTATTTTTTTCGGATGGTCGTGCTCCTTCCTTCATCGTCGCCGCGCGCGACGAGCATCGTCCGAGGGGCACGGAGCACGGCGCTTCTGCTCGCGCTCGTCGCGTCGCTGCCCGGAATCGCGGGCTGCAACCTCCTCACGGGGTCGAACGATCTCAAGGTCGGCAGCGGCGGCGCCGGCAGCGGCGGGGCCTCGGCCGCGACGGGACCCAGCGCCGGCCCCGGCGCGGGCCCGGGCGCCACGAGCGGCGCGAACGCAGCCGGCACCAGCGGCACCTCGGGGAGCGGCGCGTCGACCGGGACGGGCGGCGGCTGCGCGCCGTGCGGAGCGAACGAGCACTGCGAAGCGCAGACCAGCACCTGCGTCTGCAACCCCGGCTTCGCGGATCAAGGCGGCGGCTGCGTCGCGGTCGCGCCGGGCGATCCCACGCTCCACACGCAGGCCGACGTGTGCACGCACTGGAGCCAAGGGCACGTGGTGACCGACGCGCACCCGTTCGTGCCCGGCGCCGGCGGCGACTGCGACCCGGGCACGCTGAAGCAGACGGGCATCACCGACACCCTCACGCGCATCAACATGTTCCGTTGGCTCTCGGGCCTCGGTCCCGTGAGCGACGATCCTTCGCTCGATCAGACCGACCAGCTCTGCGCGAACCTCGAGTCGTGGTGGGACTTCGGCCTGCCCCAGAGCCCGCACCAGCCGCAGCCGGGCGTGAAGTGCTACACATCGCAGGGCGCGAGCGGCGCAGGCATGAGCAACATCGCCTGGGGGAACGGGCCGGCCGACTCGATCGATCAGTTCATCCAGGACAACGGCAACGCCACGACGATGGGACACCGCCGTTGGATCGTGAACCCACCCCTCGGCCCCGTCGGCATCGGCTACTGGGAGGGCGGCGGCACCTACGGCTCCGCCGAGTGCCTCGCCGTCTTCGGGATGAGCGGAGGCGGTCCGAGCCCCGCGTTCGTCGCCGTGCCGAACCAAGGCTTCGTCCCGCTGCAGATCGCGAGCTGGACGTGGACCTTCCACGGCGCGGACATGGGGATCCCCAACGCGACCGTGAGCGTGCTCCGCGTCGACGACAACACGCCCCTCACCGTCCAGACGCATTCATTGCAACAAGGTTACGGACAGAACGCGATCTCGTGGGACCCCGTGGGCTGGACGGTCGAAGCGGGCAAGACGTACCGCGTGACCGTGGGCGGCCTGACCGGCGGGCCGGTGACGTACGACGTGAAGCCCGTGTCGTGCCCCTGATCGATCCGCGCCCGCGAGGGGGCGGCGTTCACCCGGCGCGCGCCGCCGCCAGCTCGCGCCGCACCTCCCGCATCTCTTCGCGCAAGGGTCCGATGAGGTCCACGCTGATCGTGCGCTTGTTGCCGCGGAGCGCGCGCGCCACGTGCCACTTCGACAGCGCGAGGCGAGCCGCAGCGTGGAGGAACCTCCGCTCGAGCCGTCCGCGGGGCGCGAAGTACGTGCGGATCCGCCCGAGCGGCGACGTCACGCGCGTGAGCTCGGCCTGCGTCAGCGTGCCGAAGAGGACCTCGTCGCGCAGGTTCTCCCGGATGATTCGACCTTTGCGCGCGACGAGCACGACGAGGATCACGGCGAAGAGCCCCACGAACACGATCCAGAGCACGAGCGACAGCGCGAAGACCGCCGGCCCCATGTTGGGGATGTAGTTCCACGTCGCGTGGAGCGACATCGCCAAGAGGAGCCCGGCGGGGGGCGCGATCACGCGCAGCAGCGGCCGATCGGTCTCGCGTGCGATGCCGAACCCGATCCCCGTCATCGACGTGTAGAGCGGGTGCCCCCACGGGGCGATGAGCCCGCGGAGCACGAACGTCTGCTGGAAGACGTCGCGCCCCCTCATCGCTGCGTCGGCGTAGTAGTGCACGTTCTCGACGGCGGCGAAGCCGAGCGCGCAGAAGGTCGCGTACACGATGCCGTCGACGACCCCGTCGAACTCGCGCCTCAGGAAGTACGAGAACCCGAGCAGGCCGAGGCCCTTCATCGTCTCCTCGGTGATCGGCGCCGCGACGCACGTCGTGATCAGCATCGCGTCGGACTTGGGCATCGACTGCGACGCGAGCATTTGCACCGCCGTGTTGATCGTCCCCGCGCACCCGGTCGCGACGAACGCGCCCCAGAGGAACGCCATGACGAGGCTCCACCACGGCTCGGGGTCGAACCTGTCGAGCAGGAGCGGCACGGGCAGGTAGACGAGCAGCATCGCGAACGCCGGGATCGCGCCGGCGACGAGCGCGTGCTCGGCGAGGTGCGGGGTCTTCGACGTGGCGACGTCGAGGAAGGTGCCGAGCACGTCGAGGACGAAGCCGACGACGAAGAACACCGCGAAGAGCGCGAGACCGACGAGGCGCCGGGCGCGATCGGGCGGCTCGGCCGGATCCGGCAGGGTGGTGGCGATGCGCCGCGCCACGGCGCGCTCAGGGCTTGATGATCTTCGTGCCCTTGGGCGGCGTGAACTCGAAGGTCTCCTTCTTGATCTCCTCGTTCACCCTCGGATCCGAGAAGTCGAATCGGTTGCGGTTGCCCTGCGCGTCGAGGATGAGCACGCGGAGCACCTGATTCGTCGTCGGATCGACGTAGAGGAGCGTCTTCTGGTAGGCCGGCGTGGCCTCCTTCGGCGTCGCCTCGAGCACGAAGCCGGACTCGAACTTCATCTGCGCCGGGTCGAGCAGCTTGAGGGTGAAGTCCTTGGTGAGCTTGCCCTCGCCCATGAGGAACGCGAGCGCCGCCGGGTACTGGGACTTCTGCATCGGCGAGACGTACATCTGCTCGTTCTCTCGCTCGTAGACGCGGATCTCCTTGCCGTCGCTCGTGACGCGGTTCCCGTTCGGCTTGTCGTAGATGAAGCTCATCAAGCCGGGCTTCTTGAAGGCCACCGTGCCGGTCGACTCCTTCTTCGTGTTCTGGACCTTGATCGTGTAGCTCTGCTTGAACTTGGCCTTGAAGGTCTGCGTCGCGTCGTAGAACTTCTGGACGCGCTCGGCGACCTCCTGCGCCGAGGGGCCGGCAGCGAGGGCGCTCTTCGTGGCGAGGAGCGTCGCGGCGCCGGCGCCGAGAGCGAGCGTGACGAAGGATCGGCGGGAGACGAGGAGGTCGTTGGGCATGGCTCTGTTCTGTCGGCTCTGTCGGCCCCCGGGTGGGGCGCTTCGTCGGTAGGACGTGTCCGGTGGCTCACCGATGCAACGCGCGCTTCTCTTACTCCGAAAAACGGGGGGACGCAGCTTCTCGGGGACCGAGCCGACCTCCTGTCGGCCCGAGGACCCAACGAGGCGCGCTCCGCCGCCTTACACGGGCTTCTTGGGCCACGCGCGCCGCCCCGCGCGCGGGCGGGGCTTCGGGATCGGGCGGCCGAGCCGCTCCATCGCCTCGTAGTAGGGCGCCATCGAGAGGTGCGCGAACGCGTTCGCGAGCGCGTCGCTCGCGTCGAGACGAATGGGGGCGTCGAGGCCGAGCAACGTCGAGACGACGCGCGCCACCTGCTCCTTGGTGGCCTGCCCCGAGCCGGCGACCGCGCGCTTCACGCGCGAAGGGGCGTACTCGAAGACGCCGACCTCGGCGTGCGCGAGGCGGAGCAGGATCACGCCGCGCGCGTGGCCGAGCTTGAAGGCGGCCTGCGAGTCCTTCGCGTGGAAGATCGCCTCGACGGCCGCCGCCGTGGGGCGATGCTCCGCGATC
>CAYYKK010000163.1:0-15507 GCA_964467935.1 uncultured Polyangiaceae bacterium | reverse complement strand
CGTCCGAGAGGGCGCGCGCGCGCTCCGCGACGCCGTCGAGAGGGCCGACCACGAGCCCGAGCCGGATCGCGGCGAAGGCGTGCGCGAAGCGCAGATGCGCCGACTCGTCGACGAAGAGCCCGACGCGCTGCAGAAGCGCCTCGCCGCGCGCGACGTGACCGCGCTCCACGGCGAGCGCGAGGTGGAGAAAGAGCTCGCTGGCGCGCGCGTCGGCGGCGGGGGGCTCGTCGCCGAGGACCCGCTCGAGCTCACGAAAGCGCCCCGCGTGGAGCCACGCACCGCCGAGCGTCGCGACGAGGCGCCGCCGGTCGTCGCCCTCCAGCGTCTCTTCGGGGTGCGCGTCGAGGATGCTGCGCGCCCGCTCGAGCTGCCCGCTCGCGACGAGCGCCGTCGCGAGGCGCAGATCGCGCTCCGCGCGACCATACGCGTCGCGAGGACGCGCCCCTTCGAGCGTCCGGACCGCGCTCGCCGGCTCGCCCGCGTGCCGCTCGAGGTCGCCGAGGAGCAGGAGCGCGTCTTCACGCATCTCCTCCGGGCCGCGCCGCGCGAGCTCGCTGGCGATCGCCGACGCGCGGCGCAGCTGCCCCCCGTGCGCGAGGAGCTTCGAGAACGCGAGCCTCCCGCGCGCGTCGCTCGGCTCCTCCGCGTCGAGCGCCCACGAGAGCGCCGGCCCGCCTTGGAGCCACGCCGCGCACGCGCGCCGATCCGCATCGAAGCTACGGTCGCCGCGCCGCTCGAGGAGGGCGAAGATCGGAGCGGCGTACCCCGCGACGAAGAGCTCGTCCGCGCGCTCGTCGAGCAGCGCCCGCGCCTCCGTCCCTCTGCGCGCGCTCACCTCGTCCTCGTCCAGGAGGAGCCGCAACCGCTCGAAGAGGCTCGCGGCATCGGTCGCCCCCTCCAGCAGTCCGAGCGCCGAAGCGCGGGCGGCCGCGCGATCTCGCACCTCGACGAGGATCATCGCGCGCAGCGCGTCGTCGAGCCACGCGCGCCCCGCCTCGAGCCGGACGAGCCCGCGTTCGTCCAGCGCCTCGCTCGCCTCGCGGGCCAGGGCGACGGGGATGCGGAGCAGACACAAGCCGAAGAGCGTTCGACGCGCGTCATCGGGGAGATCGTCGGTGATCCGCGTCACTCCGTCGAGGTCGTGCCCGAGCGCGAGGAGGCGCGTCCGATGCGGCGAGCCCGCGGCGCGGGCGACGATCGTCTCGACGGCGACGCGCCGCTGCGCAGGCAGGCAGCGCTCCGCGAGCTCTCGCACCTCGTCGGAGCCGAGCGGGTCGAGGCGGAGCGTCTTGTCCGCGAGGTCGCCCCAGCGCGGGCGCACGCGCGAGAGCACGAGGAAGCGCGCCGCGTCGCCATAGCGGGCGATCGACAGCAAGAGCCGCTCGACCACCTCCTCCGAGACGCTGTCGACGTCGTCCACGACGACGAGGGCCGCCGCGCGCTCCGCGACCTCCAGGATCGAGGCGACGATCTCGGTGCGCGAGCGGCCGCGCCTCGCCCGCGCGACGGGCGCCTTCGCCGCGGCGACGAGCTCCCGCTCGAGCGCCGCGAGGAACGGATCGTCCCCGTCGCTGTCGCGCGCCGACACGTAGATCGCCTGCGGCGCACGCGCCGCCCGGGTCGCCACGACCGCGAGCCCCGTCTTGCCGATGCCCGGCGGGCCCCACACGAGCGTGAGCGGGCTCGCTCGGAGGCGCTGCGCGACGAATCGCAGCTCGGCCGCGCGCCCGACGAACACCTCCGGCGCGTTCGGCAATCGCGGCACGGCGGGAGTTTCGCAGACGCCCGCGCCGCGACGCAACTCGATTGGGTGCGCCGCACCCCTCGCTCTCGCGTTGCCCTCACGCACCCGACGCGACGAACCGAGCGACGCGCTCGATCGCCTGCTCGTCGCGCAGGATGCGCCGGTGACCGAGGCCACGCGTGCGCACGAGCTCGCCCCGCGGCGCGGCCTCCGCGAGCGCCGCGCCGCACGCGATCGGGACCTCCCGATCGTCTTCGTCGTGCACGACGAGGACCGGCGTGTCGAGCGCTGCGACGCGCGCGACGAGACGCGCGTCCTCCAGGCGCACGCCGAAGCGCCGCTCGAGCCGCGCGTGCAGCAGGATGCGCACCTCCTCCGAGATGCCGACCGTGCGCGCGAACACGCGCGTGAAGTCACGCAGATCCACGGGGGGCGCGATCATCACGAGGCGCGAGGCGAGGGCGCCTCGTCGGCTCGCCCACAGCGTGCCGGCGCCGCCCATCGAGTGGGTCACGATCGCGGCGAGCGGCCCGAAGCTCGCCGCGGCCGCCTCGACGGCGTCGGCGAAATGAAACACCGACGACGCTCGCCCCCCGCTCTCTCCGTGGCCGGGCGCGTCGAACGTGAAGACGCGGATCCCTCGCCCGACGAGCGCCCGCGCGAGCGGACCGAGCTGTGAGCCGCGCCCCTCCCAGCCGTGCACCAAGAGCACCCTGGGCGCGCCGTCGCGACGCTCCTCGACGAGCCCGCGCGGCTCGTTCACCGGCGGCCACTCCCAAGCGCGCAGGACGCCGCGCGGCGAGGAGAGCGGCCGGGGCTCGGCCGTCGCGAGGGCCTCGACCTCGGCGCTCGGGCGCGCGTGCCTCTGCGGCGTGAGGAACATGCGCTCGGCGATGGCGGCGGCGCGCTCGGGCGCGACCCGCGACAGCGCGCCGAGCCCCCCACGCAGCGCGCGGAGCGCGAGAGGCGGTCTCACAATAGCACGACCGATCGTGCTATTTCTGGGGTCGATGGCGGCAGGGATCGCGCTCATGGTCTGTCTCCTCGCGTCAGCGCCGCTTCGCGCGCGCGCTCTCGAGCAGCTGCTCGACGGCGGCGCGGAATCGCGGCTCGGTCTGGGGATCACGCAACAGCCGGCCCAGCAAGTGGTTGCCGTAGGCGAGGCTGAGGAACGTCTGCGCGAGCTGCTCCGCGTCGACGTCCCTCCGGAAGTGGCCCTCCTCCTTGGCGATGCGGATGGCGGTCGAGAGGGTGTCGAGCCAGTCCCGCTGGCTCGACGCGAGGCGCTCACGCACGGGCCCGGGGCGATCGTCGAGATCGGAGATGGACGCCACGAAGACGCAGCCTCCCGGCATGAAGTCCGCGTTGGCCCAGGTGATCCAGTTGTCGAGCAGCGCCTTCACGCGCGGCTCGCCGCGCTTCTTGCGGAGCGCAGGCGCGACGACGTCGAGGACGAACCTCCTCGTCGCCTCGTCGAGCACGGCGATCTGCATCGCCTCCTTGCTCGCGAAATGGGCGAAGAGCCCGCTCTTGCTCATGCCTGCGCGCTCGGCGAGCGTGCCGACGGTCACCGCCTCGAGCCCGACCTCGCTCGCGAGGGCGAGCGCGTGCCCCAAGATCGCGTCGCGGGTGGCTGCGCCTTTGGTGACCACGGACGCATAGTACGATCGTTCTTTTTTTTTGCAAGCACGGAGCCCTCCGGCTTGACCTCACGTCCGATCGTCCTACCTATGAGGGAGAAGGAGCTCCACCATGAAGAGCTATGTGATCGACGCAGCGCGCACGCCGCGCGGACGGGGCAAGGCCCAGAAGGGCGCGCTCTCGGGCCTCCACCCCCAAGAGATCCTCGCCACGGTGCTGAGGGCGCTGCCGGCGCGCACCGGCTTCGATCCGAGCGAGGTCGACGACGTGATCGTCGGTTGCGTCTCGCAGGCGGGCGAGCAAGGGGCGAACATCTCGCGCAACGCGCTCCTCGCCGCGGGGTGGCCCATCGAGGTCAGCGCCGTCTCGCTGAACCGGTTCTGCGGCTCCGGGCAGCAAGCCGTGAACTTCGCCGCGATGGGCGTCGCGTCGGGGGCGATGCAGCTCGTCGTGGCGGGAGGCGTCGAGAGCATGTCGCGCGCTCCCATGGGCTCCGACGGCGGCGGCGTCGACGGCGGCAACCTCGAGCTGCGCAAGCGCTTCTTCCAGGTGCCGCAGGGCATCAGCGCCGATCTCATCGCGAGCCTCGAGGGCTTCAGCCGCGCCGAGATCGACGCGGTCGCGCTCCGCTCGCAGACGCGCGCCGCCGCCGCGATCGAGGAGGGCCGCTTCGCGCGATCCCTCGTCCCCGTCTCCGCGCCGGGCGGCGGGGAGGTGCTCCTCGCGAAGGACGAGCTGCCGCGCGCGACCACGCCCGAGGCGCTCGCCGGGCTCGCGCCGTCGTTCGTGATGATGGGCGCGGCCGCCGTGGGGCCGAACGGCGAGACGCTCGATCAGATCGCGCTCGCGTCGACGCCCGCGGCGCGGTCGCTCGAGCACTTCCACACCGCCGGCAACTCGAGCGGTCTCGCCGACGGCGCCGGCGCGGTCGTGGTCGCGTCGGAGGCCTTCATGAAGGAGCGTCGGCTCCGTCCGCGCGCGCGCATCCGCGCCGTCGCGACGATCGGGAGCGAGCCGGTCATCATGCTCACGGGCCCCGCGCCCGCGAGCGAGAAGGCGCTCAAGCTCGCCGGGATGAAGGCGAGCGACATCGATCTCTGGGAGATCAACGAGGCGTTCGCGGCCGTCGTGCTGCAGACGGTGCGAAAGCTCGGCATCGACCCCGAGCGGGTGAACGTGAACGGCGGCGCGATCGCGCTGGGTCACCCCCTCGGCGCGACGGGCGCGATGCTGATCGGCACGGCGCTGGACGAGCTCGAGCGCTCGAACAAGACGACCGCGCTCGTGACGATGTGCATCGGCGGCGGTCAGGGCATCGCCACGATCCTCGAGCGGGTCTGAGTCGGCGAACGCGGCGAGGGCCTCCGCGAGTCGGGGGCCCTCCGCCGCGCTCCTGCGTCGCTCTCAGCGCGCCGCCGTCTCGATCCAGGCCGGCCGCTCGGCGACGCGGTTCCACCACGCCATCACGTGCGGGTGCGCGCCGAGGATGTCCTTGGCCGGCGTGCCCATCGCGTAGCCGAGGTAGGGAGCGAACGCGATGTCCGCGAGCGTGAGCGCGTCGCCGCAGAGGAAGGCCTTGTCGGCCAGGTTCTTGTCGAGCACGGTGCACGCGAGATCGAGGCCCTTCTTCGCGGTCTCGAGCGCCTCGGGCGTCTGCTCGCGCTTGAAGACGTGCTGGTAGACGAACTTCATCGCGTGCGGCGCGAAGTTCGACGTCTCGACGCTGATCCACTGCTCCATGCGAGCGCGGTCCTGGAGCGCCGACGGCGAGAGCGGGTGGCCCGCCTTCGCGTCGAGGTAGCGCGCGATGGCGCGCGACTCGTAGAGGACGAAGCCGTCGTCGTCGATCGCGGGCACCTGCCCGAAGGGCTGGTAGGCGAGGTGCGGGGGCGCCTTGTGCTCTCCCTTGGCGAAGTCGACGACGGAGAGCTCGAAGGGCGTCTTGGTCTCTCGGAGCGTGAAGAGGACCTTGCGCGTGCACGTGCTGAAGGGGTGTCCGTGGAGCTTGATCATGGCGCGGTACCCTACCAAGACGTGACGTTGCGTCAACGAGGCGCGGGGGCGTCGTCACCACGATCGACGAGGCGCGGCGCCACCTCGGGCAGCGAGGGCACGAGCCAGCGAAAGAGCGCGGTCGCGGCGAACGCGCCCCCGAGCTGCGCGACGATGAACGCAGGCGCGTCGGCGGGGCGGATCCCCGCGAACGTGTCCGTCGCGGCCCGGGCCAGCGTGACGGCGGGGTTGGCGAACGACGTCGACGCCGTGAACCAGTACGCCGCGGTGATGTACGCCCCGACGGCGTAGGGGACCGCCTCGGATCGGCGCCGCGCGACGCCCCAGATGATCGACAGGAGCCCGAAGGTGGCGATGAAGTCGCTCACGATCTCGGCGCTCGTACCGCGCGCGTGGGTCGACGCCGCGAAGAGCGCGTGCGCGAACATGACGTGCGCGAGCGCGACGCCGGCGAAGGCGCCCGCGACCTGCGCGAGGACGTACGCTGGCACCTCGCGCCACGCGAGGCCACCTTGGCTCGCGTCGGCGAGCGTCACCGCCGGGTTGAAGTGGGCGCCCGAGATCGGACCGAACGCGAGGATGAGCGCGACGAGCCCGGCGCCGGTCGCGATGGTGTTCGCGAGCAGCGCGATCGCGACGTTCCCGCCCGCGAGCTTCTCCGCCATGATCCCGGAGCCGACGACGGTCGCGAGGAGGAACGCCGTGCCGAGGAGCTCGGCCACCACGCGCTTCGAGAGAGGGACAGGTCGTGCGCTCATGAGCCTTTCAATCGTTGTTCTGCGATGAGTTTCGCTCTGCGGAGGCGCGTGAGTCACAGCCCGCCGACGAGCGCCTTGAGTCGGCGCAGCGCCCGCGGCTCGAGGCAGTAGCAGACGCGCGGACCGTCGACCTCGCCGCGGACGAGGCCGACCTCCTTCAGGACCTTGAGGTGCTGCGACACCGTGGACTGCGCGAGCGGAAGCTCTTCGACGAGATCTCCGCACACACACGCGCTCCGGCGCGCGAGGATCCGGAGGATCTGCACGCGCGCCGGGTGGCCGATGGCCTTGCCCAGCGCGGCGAGCTCCTCATCGGCCTCGGCCCCCTCCACGGGGCGCAAGTCGGGCGCTCGGGCGGCGGGAGGGCAGCAGGGCTCTTCATGCGCACCCATCGTCGATTGCCGATAACATGGTTCGAGGCGGCGGGCGAGCGAACCTCTCGCGGCGGCGCCGCGACCGGTCGCGCTAGGATGGCCGGGTGAAGCGGCGTCGTCTGCTCGCGTTCGCGTTGCCCACGGCGCTCGGCGCGGCGCTGCTCCTCCACACCTGCGTCGCGAGCCCCCTCGCCGAGGGTCCCCCTTGCACCGACGCGCTGCCGCCGGCGACGCCGCCCGCGTCGATGAGGCTCTACCAGCTTCCCACCGGCGTCGTGCATCGCACGGCCGCCTCCGCCTACCGCGGCGGCTCGATGTTCGAGACGAGGAACTCGGCCATCACGGCGGCGCTCGTGCGGCATCCGAAGGGCGATCTCTTGATCGACACGGGCTTCGGCCGCGACATCGGCGAGCAGTTCGCGCGCATGCCGCTGCCCTTCCGCGCCATCACGACGTACGAGCGCACGCGCACGGCGCGTGAGCAGCTCGACGCAGCCGGCTACGACGCGAAGGCGCTCCGGGGGATCCTCCTCACGCACGCCCACTGGGACCACACGAGCGGCCTCGCGGACTTCCCCGACACCCCCGTCCTCGTCACGCGCGAGGAGCGGCGCTTCGTCGACGAGGGGGGATCGCGCACCATCGTCGCGCGCACGACGCCGAACGTGCGCTACGAAGAGTACGGCTTCGAGGGCGGCGCCTACCTCGGCTATCCGAAGAGCCAAGACGTGTTCGGTGACGGCGCCGTGGTCGTGGTGCCGGCGCCGGGTCACCCGCCGGGCTCGGTGATCGTCTTCGTGTCGTTGCCGGACGACCGGCGCTACGCGTTCATCGGAGACCTCGCGTGGCAGCGCGAAGGGGTCCTCGAGCGAGAGGAGCGGCCGTGGGTGTGGAGGCTCGCGGTCGACTCCGACGAAGCGGCCGTGCGCCGCGAGCTCGTCCACATGTCGGCCATCGCGGCCCGATACCCGGAGATCACGATCGTGCCGGCCCACGACGCGAGGGGCTTCGCGTCGATGCCCCTCTTCGCGCCGTGAGCCGCGCGGCCGACTCAGCCGCGGTGAAGGCCGTGCGCCTCGCGAACCGCCGCGTTCCGCGCGTCGGCGCGCTGCGCCGCAGGGCGGGCGGCGAGGCGCTCCGCGTACGCGGTGAACGCGGGGCGAGGCTCGATCATCTTGAACTGGACCATGTAGCGGAGGGTCCCGCCGAAGACGACGTCCGCCATGGAGAAGGTCTCGCCGAGCAGGTACGCCTTGCCCGCGATCGCCGCCTCCATCGCTCCGAGCATCGTGTCGAAATCGCCCCAACCGGCCTGCGTCGGCTTGAACGCCCAGTCGCCCATCTTCGCCATCGAGCCGGGCTCGATGACCGACGGCGCGAAGAGCGACCAGCGCAGGTACGTGCCGCGCGCGGGATCGTCGACCTTCGGCGCGAGACGGCCGTAGGCGTGCCGATCGGCGAGGTAGAGCGCGATCGCCGCGCTCTCGGTCACGACGAGATCCCCCTCGGTGAGGATGGGGAGCTTGCCCATGGGGTTCAGCGCCAGCATCTCCGGCGCCTTGTGCGCGCCCTTCATGATGTCGACGAAACGGAGCTCGTAGGGGACGCCGACCTCCTCGAGCATCCAGACGACGTTCGCCGCGCGCGAGAAGGGGTGGTGGTAGAGCGTGATGGTCACGTGGGCCGCCTTTCGTTTTCGGGACGCGGACGTTACCAGGTCACGCGCTCAGCGGGGCGTGGTCTCCGGAATGGGCGCGTCCGCGCGCGCCAGCGTGAAGGAGAAGGTCGCCCCCTCGCCAGGCCGCGACTCGACCCAGAGCGTGCCGCCGTGGCGCTCGACGATCCGCTTCGCGATCGCGAGCCCGATGCCGCTGCCCGGGTATTGGCCGATCTCGTGGAGGCGCTGGAACATCTGAAAGATGCGCTCGGCGAAGCGCATTTCGAGGCCGATACCGTTGTCCTTCACGGAGAAGCACGCTCGGCCGTCGAGGTCGCGCGCGCGAATCTCGACCCGAGGCGCCTGGTCGCCGTGGAACTTGATCGCGTTCGAGACGAGGTTCTGGAACAGCTGCCGGAGCTGGACTTCGTCTCCGACGACGTCCGGCAGCGGGGCGACGTCGACCACCGCCCCGGCGTCGCGGATCGATCGGCCGAGCGAGGCGAGCACTTGCTTCACGATCTCGTCGGACGAGACGGGCACGAGCGGCTTGCCCTGGGATCCGACGCGCGAGTACGCGAGCAGATCGGTGACGAGCCGCTGCATGCGCCGCGCGCCGTCCGTCGCGTAGTGGATGTACTTGTCGGCGCGCTCGTCGAGCTGGCCCTTGTAGCGCTGCTCGAGCAGCTCGGCGTAGTTGACGACCATGCGGAGCGGCTCCTGCAGATCGTGCGACGCGACGTAGGCGAACTGCTCGAGCTCGAGGTTGCTCCGTCGGAGCTCCGCCTCGAGGCGCTTCGCTTCGGAGATGTCGCGCGCGATCTTCGACGCGCCGACGACCACGCCGAGCCCGTCGCGGATGGGCGAGATGCCGACGGAGACCTCGACGGATCGGCCTTCCTTCGTCATGCGCACCGTGTCGAAGGGCGCGACCGCCACGCCCTCGCGTACGCGCGCCATGATCTCCGCCTCCTCGTGGCGGCGATCCGGCGGGAGGAGCATCTCGATGGGCTGCCCGATCGCCTCGGCCGCGGCGTAGCCGAACAGGCGCTCCGCGCCCGCGTTCCAGTCGGTGATCCGGCCCTCGAGGGTCTTGGCGACGATCGCGTCGTTCGAGCCCTCGACGACCGCGGCGAGCCGGCGCGACGCGCGCTCCGCGGCGTCGAGGCGGGTGACGTCGCGGAGGAACATCGCGATCCCGCGGACGGCGCCGTGTTCGTCATGCTGGAGCGTCGCCTGCGCCTCGACCGCCGTGCGCCTCCCGTCGCGACCGACGACGACGATTTGGTGGTGCATGTCCAGGGTCGTACCGAGCTCGAGCATCACGTGGATAGGGCTCTTCGTGACCAGCTCAGCGGGTCGATTCTCGCGGACGACGACCTCCCAGAACGAGCGTCCCCGGGCCTCGCTCTGCGTGAGGCCCGTCATCCTCTCGGCGACCTCGTTCATGCGGACGACGTTGCCTGCGGCGTCGGTGGTCACGAAGCCCGCGCCGACGCTGTCGAGGCTCACCGAGAGGCTCTGCTCGACCTCGAAGATCGTGTCCTCCGCGCTCTTGCGTCGCTGCACCTCCACCTTGAGCTCGGCGATGACGGCCTCGAGCTTCGCCTCGGCCTCCTTCAGCCGGGTCACCTCGGTGACGTAGGCGACGAAGCCGATCACCCGGTCGCCCTCGAGATCGGGCGTGTAGTAGGCGATGCTGTGGCGGACGACGCCGCCCGGACCGGGTATCGCGCGCTCGAAGATCTGCGGCTCGCCGCGCAGCGCGGCGCGCATGAAGGGCTCGTTCTTCGCGTAGAGCACGGGACCGAGGAGCTCGGAGATGTGACGACCGACGAGCGCCTCCGGATCGACCCCGAACCAGACGGCGTAGGCGCGGTTCGCGAATTGGCAGCAGAGCTGGTCGTCCCAATACGCCAGCATCGACGGCACGTGGTCGACGAGCCTCCGGAGCACGTCGGGGCGCGCGATCACCGGACGCTCTCGCTCACGATCGCCGAGAGGATCGCCACGTCGAACGGCTTGTCGATCTTGCGGTTCGGCAGCCGATCCAGCTCCTCGCGCGCCCGCGCGGTGAAGGCGCCACCGGTCATGAAGACGACGCGCTCGTCGTCGCCCGCGGCGAGGTGCCGGAGGTGGGCGTGGAGCTCGAGCCCGGTCATCTGCGGCATCATCACGTCGCAGAGGATGACGTCGAAGCGCTCCCCCGCGCGCAAGCGCCGCAGCGCCTCGGCGCCGCTGTCCACGGCCGTGACCTCGTGACGGGCGCCGAGGGCGCGCTCGACGGCGCGGAGCAGCGACCGCTCGTCGTCGATGACGAGCACGCGGGCCGGTCGCGAGGGCCCCACGCTCTTCGACGTCGGGCGCCCCGACGCCCCGGTCGGTTGGTACGCGGGCAGCGCGATGCTGAACCGACTCCCCTTGCCCACCTCGCTCTCGAAGGAGATCTGTCCGCCGAACGAGCTCACGATGCGCTGGCTGATGACGAGCCCGAGCCCGGTGCCTTCGCCGACGGCCTTCGTCGTGTAGAAGGCGGTGAAGATCCGCTTCTGCACCTCGGGCGGCATGCCCGATCCCGTGTCGGCGATGCAGATCGTGACCCGCCCCGCGCCGTCGGTGCTCGTCGAGACCGCGATCTCGTTCGCGTCGTGGTTGCCCTCCGGGATCGCCTGCGCGGCGTTCAGGAGGAGGTTCAAGATCACCTGCCCCAGGCGCCCCTCGTTCGCGTCGACGGGCGGCACGTCCGGGAGCTCGGTGCGGAGGCGCGCGCGATGCCGGATCTCGTTCATCGCGATGCGCAGGGTCGACTGGATCACCGCGCGCACGTCGACCGGGCCGCGCGGGAGATCCTCGACGCGCGAGAGCACCTTGAGGTCTCGGACGATCTGCCGGACGCGCTCGGCCGACTCGCGCGCCTCGCGGATCTCGAGCAGCACGTCCTCCATCTTGCCCGCGCGGTCGGGCGCGGTCGCTTGCTCGGTCGCGAGCTCGAGGTTCATGACGAGCGCGGCGAGGGGGTTGTTGATCTCGTGCGCGACGCCCGCGGCGAGCGTGCCGATCGTGACCATGCGATCGGACACGGCGAGCTGGGTCTCGAGGCCCTTCTGGTCGCTGATGTCGCGGCCGATCGCGGCGACGCCCAAGAACCGCCCCGACGAGTCGACGAGCGGGTTCACCACGAGCGAGAGGTGCACCACGCCCCCTCCCTCGCGGACCCAGCTGCATTCCCGCGACTGGCCCATGATCGCGGCGCGCACGTCGCCGTCGAGGGCGAGCGCGAGGAGATCGTCGACGACCTGGGGGAGCAGCTCGTGCGCGGGTCGCCCCACCGCCTCGGTCGCGCGCGTGCCGAAGATCCGCGTCGCGCTCGCGTTCCACGCCGTCACGATGCCCTCGGCGGTGAGGCTCAGGATCGCGTCGCTCGACGATTCGACGATCGCGGCGAGCCTGTATTGGAGCGAGTCGGCGCGCCTCCGGAGAGAAGCCTCGGTCGCGCGCGCGATCGCGTAGCCGATGGCGCGCTTCAGCGCCGGGCCGCGCACCTCCTGCTTGGAGAGGTAGTCCTGAGCGCCGGCGCGGATGCACCTCATCGCGAGGTCGTCGTCGTCGACGCCGGTGAGGACCACGATCGGGAGCTCGTCCGCGAGGGCGCGGATCGCGGACACGCACTCGACGCCCGATCCGTCGGGGAGGCGCAGATCGAGCAGGACGGCCGCCACGTCCCGCGACTTGATGTCCTCGATGGCCTCGGTGAGCGAGCTCACGTGAAGGATCGGATCGTGGACCGCGAGCGACTCCGAGAGCAGATCCATGATGAGCTCCGCGTCGCCGGGGTTGTCCTCGACCAAGAGCAGCTGGGGAGCGGCGCCGTGCGTCACGGGAGCTTCGCGGCTCCGAGCCAGAACTCCTCCACCGTTCGAACGACCGTGCGGTAAGCGTCGAGTCCGGTGGGCTTGATCACGTACGAGTTCGCGCCGAGGTCGTAGCTCGCGACGATGTCGTTCTCCGCGTCCGACGAGGTGAGCACGACGACGGGGATGCGGGCGAGCGACGCGTGGTGCTTGATCTCCGCCAGCACCGCGCGACCGTCGAGCCGCGGCAGGTTGAGGTCCAAGAGGACGAGGTCCGGCGTCGTCGCTTGGTGGTAGGGCGCGCGCCGGTGGAGGTAGTCGACCGCCGTCGCGCCGTCCCTCACGACCTGGATGTCGAGGCGGAGCGCGCTGCCCTCGAGGGTCTCCTTCGTCAGGTCGGCGTCGCCCGGGTTGTCCTCGACCAACAACACGTGGATCGCGGCGCTCATGACTGACCCCCTACTCCCATAATTTTATGTTTGCACCAAAAGGTTCCGTTGGGTAGCCGGAAGGACGATCGAGGGCAGCCTCTCGGGCCCGACGGCGCTCAGTCGCGCTCGACGTGTGCGCGCAGCCGCTCGAGGGCGTCGTCCCACGCGCTCGAGATCCGATCGAGCCATCGGCGCGCCTCCGCGAGCCGGCGTGGCTCGAACTCGTAGACGACCCGTCGACCGCGCCGCGCGCCCCCGACGATGCCCGCGTCGGCGAGCACGCGGAGGTGCTTGGTGACGGCCTGACGCGTGACGCCCGCGCCCCGGGTCAGCTCGGTGATCGACTGCGGCCCGGCGCGGACGAGGCGCGCGACGAGGCGCAGCCGGGTCTCGTCTCCGAGCGCCGCGAACAGCGCCGCCGATCGCTCGACGCGGAGCGCCGGCTCAGGAGGCATGGGCGAGGTGCTGCGAGAGCAGACGCGTCTGGGCCTGCCAGCCCCCCTCGTTCGCGGTGAAGGCCGCCGCGCGGCGCGCGAGCGGGACGCGGTCGAAGCCGGACTCGGTGATCGTCACCCGCGTCCCGCCCGCGACCTCCTCGAGCGCGAAGACGACGAGGGTCGTCGGCTCGGTCGACACGTCGATCGCCGCGTCGACCGCGAACGGATGCCAGCGGAAGGAGAGCCGGTGCGGCGGCTCGATGCGCTCGATCGTGATCTCGAACGGGTGCCCCGCGTGGGGCGCCTGCTTCGCCGCGATCTCGGGGTCGGCGCGGGTCGGGACGATCTTGCCCGTCACGCGGCCGCCCTCGACGAAGGGTCCGTCGAACGCGACCCCGAACCAGGCGCCGAACTCCTCCGCCTCGCTCACGGCCCTCCAGACGCGGGCGATCGGGGCCGCGACGACGACGCTCTTCTCGATGCGATCGGGTGTGGACACGGTGCAACCTCCTGGTTGCATTTCATACCGGCGTCGCCGACAAAGCGCAACCGCTGGGTTGCTCTTCGAGGATCCGGGGACCCCAGCGACGATCACCAGGAGGCGCGGACGCGGACGCGCGTGCCGCCGCCCGGGAGCGGCTCGATCACGGGCCTCTCGCGCTTCATCTTGGCGCCGACGAGATCCGCCGCGAGCTGGCACGCGGCCGACGTCCCGAAGGCCGCGCCGAGGTGGATCCGCGCGCGGTGGGGGTAGTTCGCGCAGAGCTCGCCCGAGCGCTCGCCCGTCTCCACCCACGCGATGTCCATGCCCTTGGCGGTGGACCGGGCGGCCGCCTGCGCCTGCCGGAGGACGCTCGCGGGGGTCGCGCCGAAGACGCGCACGACACCTCCCCCCCACCGCGTGAGGAGCGCCACCCAACCCGACTTCTGCGCGTCGACGAACAGCTCGTCGAGCACGGGCTCGCCCACCTCGAGGCGCACCGCCTCCGCGACGCACTCGAAATAGGCGACGTCGATCCACTGCGTCGCCGCGGGCGGGTCCCTGAGCAGCGTCGCGACCTCGGGCGTGAGCCGGGCGGCGATGCGCTCGAGCCAACCGCGCTGCGAGAGCACGCTCGACCAACCGCGCATCAGCGTGCCCTTCGTGAGCGTCTTGCCGTCCGGATCGATGGGCTCGACGATCGAGGCCTTCACCACGGCGGTAGGTTAACGACCGAGGAGGGCGCGCAGCAACCTTCCCCCGCGGCAGCCCGCGCGACCCGTCGCGCTCGGAACGAGCGAGGGCTCGCGTCGGTTGACGCGGAGGGACGAGACGTGGCGTGCTCGCCGACGTGACGACGATCGGCAGGAGGGGCTTCGTCTCGGTGGCCGGCGCGCTCGGCGCGTCGCTCGTCGGGTGCGCTGGGGTCGCCGCGCCTCCGTCTGCGCGCCCCTGCGCTCCTCGGCCGCCGCAGCCGTCGCGTCGCGCCTCGCTCCTCACGGCGGCCGCCGAGTACCGCGCCGCCGCGAGCGCGTTCGAGATCGTCGACAACGTCGCGAAGTGGTCGAGCTCGAAGGCGGACCCTCCCTACCGCGAGGAGTGGACGCGGCGCTTCGGCCTCGACGACGGCCTCCTCGCGCGGTTCGCGCGCTACAAGCGCGCCCGCATGCGCGTCCATCCCATCGACCGAGGCGCGGCGGACGCGGCGACGGCGCCGAGCGGGCTCTTCGCGCCTCGGAAGGAGCCGGATCTCTTCGCGGGCGCGTTCTACGGCTCGCGCACGATCGACGAGGCGCTCTCGCAGCTCGCCGCGCTCCTCGGGGCAGAGGACCTCGCGTCGGTGGAGGACACCTTCCGCGCGTGCCGGTCGGGGCTCGAGGCGCTCCTCGCGGAGGACGCGCCGCTCGCCGGCTTCGCGGAGCACATGACGCGCGAGCTCGCGCGCCCGGAGGTCGACGACTTCACGGCCGATCTCGCGCGGTTCTACGGCCTCACCGAGGCGAGCCATTTCACGGCGCTCTTCGTGCATTGGCCGGCCGTCGACGAGATCGCGGCGAACCAACGCGACGACTTCTTGCTCATGAAATACGCGCCGTCCACGCATCGGCGCGACGCGCTCCGCGACGTCGACGTGGTCGTGCACGAGCTGGTGCATCACGCATCGAGCCGCCAGCCCGAGCCGCGCAAGCGCGAGCTCACGCGCGCCTTCCTCGCGGGCGGCTGCGCGGCGCCGTTCAGCCCGAAGACGCTCGAGGAGCCGCTCGCCGTCGCGCAGCAGAAGCTCTTCTTGAGCCGCTTCGCGAAGGAGCGCTTCGAGATGGCGAGCCGCTGGTACGGCAGCGCCTACGTGAGCGACGTGGCGAAGCGACTCTTTCCGCACGTGCGCGAGGCGTACGCCGCCGGGCGGCGCCTCGACGAAGCGCTCATGCGGGACGCGGCCGAGAGCTGCAACGCGGTCGCCGCGCCCGGCGCCGCGGCCCCTCAGCGCACGTAGCCGAGGACCGCCTCGAGGCTCGTCCCCGCAGGGCAATCGGCGACGAGGGAGTACGCGTGGCCGGACGCGCCGAAGCAGCGCCTGAGCGCCCGGAGCGTCTCGCCTCCCTTCAACGTCGAGACGAAGC
>CAYYKK010000162.1:6744-15572 GCA_964467935.1 uncultured Polyangiaceae bacterium | reverse complement strand
GCGGAGACCTTCGCGCGCGAGTACGCCCGCGCGTGGTTCTTGCCGTCGTCGGGATCCGTGTTGTGCTCCCCGGCGAGCTTCTTCTCGTCGTCGCTCGGAGGTGTCTGCGACTTGGCTGCGGGCGGAGGCGGAGGCTTGTACTCGTTCTTGCGGGAGCCGTCGGCTTGCTTCGCCGCCGCCGCGGGGGCCGGCGCCTTCGGCGCAGTGTTGCCGCCGCCGCCCTCGGCGGCGCCTTGCTTCCCCGAGCCGCCGTCGTCGCTCCCGCCGGAGCCGCCCCCACCGCCCTCGGCGCCGCTCGCCTCGCCGCCGCCGCCCGGCGCGGTCGCCTCGGCCACGTCCTTCGAGATCTGGATCTTGGGCGCCGTGATCGTGACGAGATCCGATTTGATGCTGACGCCCGAGTCGTCGATCACCATCTCGCTCTCGCCGCATTTCAGCGTGAGCTTCGTCGCCGCCTCGACCTTGTGGAACGCGCCGACGAACGTCGCCGGGCCCTTCGCCTCGACCGTGCGCGCGCCCTTGACCTTCTCCGCGATCGCGCCGCCGACCATCTGCGTGCGCGCGCCCTTGACGTGCTCGGTCTCGTCTGCGCGGCTGACCGTGATGATCCCGAGCGTCGACTCGTTCTTGTCGCCCGTGACCTCGTTCGTGATGTCACCCCACACGAGCACGGCCTTCGCGCCGCCGACCTTCTCCGTGAGGTTGCCGCCGACGTCGGTCGCGACGCCCATCAGCGCGGCTTGCACGCGGAGCGTGCCGACGGACTCCTTGTGGTTGCCCGTCACCTTGTTGAGGCTGTGGCCGGGGCCCTTCTTGCGGTCGACCTTGTCGACGCCGTCGACGTTGCCCTCGGGTCCGTCGACGTTGAGCTCGGACTCGCCGTCCGCGTCGTCGCCCTCGAGGCCGAGCGCCTTGCCGAGCGCGTCGGCGCCCTTGTCGATGCCCATGTCGATCGCGCCGTCGACGGCCTTGTCGAGACCCGTCTGGTGGCTGAAGCCGCCGCCGTCTTCGCCGCCGCCGCCGCCCTCTTCGCCGCCGCCACCGTCTTCGCCGCCGCCCTCGCCGCCGCCGCCCTCGCCGCCGCCGTCTTCGCCGTCTTCGCCGCCGCCGCCGCCGTCTTCGCCGCCGCCACCGAAGCCGGGGGGGAGCTCGAGGCCTCCGACGCCCTTCAAGAGGCCCGCGGCGCCGCTGAGGTCGCCGTTCTGCAGCTTCTCCATGTTGTCGGTGACGGACTTGACCTGCGAGTTCAGCTTCTTGATGGGCCCCATGACCTGGTCCACCTTCGCCTGAACCTTCGCGTCGACCTTCTTCAGCTGTTCCTTGGCGACCTCCTTGGCGACCTCCTTCGCCTTCTCGGCGGCGATCGCGAGCAGCGCCTTCAGCGGGTTGCCGTCCATCTCGAAGTGACTGCCGCCGACGGTCGTCGTGCTGTCGCCCCCGACGGTGAGACCCGTCACCGCGTTGACCTGGACGGTGCGATCGCTGCCGACGGTGAGCGACTGGCTGCCCCCGATCGTCGACTGCGCGCCCTTCGTGATCTTGGTCGTCTGCTTGCCGCCGATCTTCGTCGTCTGGTCGATGCCGACGGTGCGCGTCTCGTTGCTGATGACCGTCTTCACCTTGTTGTTGGCGACCTGGATGAGGAGGTCCTTCTCGGCGTGGATCATGATCTCCTCGCCGCCGGCCTTGTCCTCCAGACGGACCTCGTTCGACCCCGCGCCGCCGGGCGTCGAGCGCGTCTGGAGCGACGTGCGCGTCTTGCCGGAAGGCAGCTGATAGGGCGGCATGAACGCGCCGTTGTAGAGCTTGCCCACGACGAGCGGTCGATCCGGGTTGCCCTCCAGGAACTCGACGATCACCTCCCAGTCGACGCGCGGCAACGCCATCGAGCCGGAGGTCTGGAGCTGGCTCACGCGCATCCAGACCGACGCCTTGTCGTCGATCTCCGGACCCGTGTCCCAGTGGAACTTCACCTTGCAGCGCCCGTGCTCGTCGGTGTGGATGCTCTCGGTGCCCGAGCCCTTCGGAGCGACGACGCGCGCCGTCTGTGGGCCGACGATGGTCGGCCTCGGCGTCGACTGCGCGGTGCGGAACTTCGTCGCGATCGGCAGCAGCTTCGCGGTCGCCACGTACGTGCCGCGCTCTTTGTCGAAGCGGTGTCGCGCCTCCACGATGAAGTGCTCTCCGTTCGCGGCGTCGTAGACCGCGTGCGACACCTCGAGCTTGCGCCCGGCGCTCGCGCGCGTGCAGTCGATCTCGGCGAAGAGCGTCTGGCGATCGACCTGCTCCGCCTCGAGCCGCACCTCCGCGAGGCGCTTGCCTTCGGACGCCTCCACGTAGAGCCCTGGGAAATCGTAGAGCGACAGCTCGGTGTTCGCCTTCGCCTGCGCCTTCGCGGTGAGGTCGAGGGCAGGGCGCTTGAAGTCGTAGTCGCGGAGCACCACCTCGCCCGACCGGATGTGGGCGTGCTCGGAGATCGACGTGATCCCGTCACCGGGCATGTTGAGGTGCGAGTCCGAGACGAAGGGGACCGTCGGGTCTCCCTCGATCGGAGCGGCGCTGGGGCTGTCGTCGGCGAACACGACGAGCTCGACGCCGTCCTTCATCTCCGAGAAGAAGAAGATGCCCTCCTCCTCACAGAGCCTCGAGACGAAGGCGAGCACGCTCTCGCGGTACTGCACGCAGTACTCGCGCTTCGGGTAGCTCCCCTTGAGGCGGAAGTCCTGCGCCTTCTCCGGGATGCCGCAGTCGTCGAGGACCTTCGCGACGATCTCCTTCACGGTCATGTCTTGGAAGATCCGGCACGCGATCGTGCGATCGCAGAGCCGGAGGCCCGAGACGACGTGGAGCGTCACGGGGTGAGCGACGTCGTCGCCCGTCCCGCTCGAGGCGCGCACGACGACCTTGTCCACCACGCCGACGACCGTGCGCGGCGCGTTGCCCTCCCGGTGGAACGTGAGCGACGCGGTGCGCCCGACCGCCGCGTGCGCAGCGACGTCGCCCGTGAAGCGCGTCTCCACGACGAGCTCGAAGGGTCGGCCGACCTCCTCGCGGAGGTCGAACGCCGCGACCTGGTTGTCGAGGGACCCCTCGTCGAGGTGGAGAGAGAAGTCGACGTTCAGCGTGCGGATCGTCATCTGCGTGCCTCGGGCCGACTAGTTGTCCAGGGTGAGGATGCTGGTCTCGGTCATCGCGCCGTCGAGCTTGATGCTCGTTCCGACGAGGCTCACCGAGTGGGGGGTCATGAGGACGATCGAGGCGCCCATCACCAAGGTGAGCAGGTCCTCCGCCTCGTAGGTCACGTTCTTCGCCTTGACGATGTGGGCTCCGGCGGCGACCTCGGTGAACTTGCCTTCGCAGCTCTCGCTGCGGTCCCCATCGACCTTCGCGAGGACGGCGCCTCCGACCATGAGCTTCTGCGCGCCGGTGACGTCCACCGCCTTTCCGCCGAACGTGACGATCACCTTGGCGAGCCCCTCCTTCTCGGTGTGGTTGCCGGTGATCTTCGTGTCGTGGTTCGCGGGCGTGAGCGTGGCGCGGACGGCGCTGACGTCGAGCGTGTAGTCCCCGGTGATCTTCTCGTTGATCTTGCCGATGACGAGGTCGCTGGCGATCGAGCCGACCTTCACCTTCGAGTCGGCGCTGACGGTGACCTTGTGATCGCCGCCCACCTTCATGTCGCGGTTGCCCGTGATCTTGAGCTTGTGACCGCCGGTGACGTCGTCGACCATGAACGTCGAGACGTGCATCGTCTGCTTGCCCTTCACGTCCGCGGTCTGGTCCGCGCCGATCACGATGCTCACGCTGTTCGTCACCTCGAGCGTGTGGTTCACGCCCACCTCGTGCACCGCGTTCTTCGCGACCGTGTGCGTCGTGTTGTTGAGCACGTCGATCGTCATGTCCTTCGAGGCGTTGAAGAACATCTCCTCGCTGCCCTTGCGATCGTCGGTCCGGAGCTCGTTCGACGAGCCGCCTCCGGGCGTCGTGTCGGTTTGGATGGATCCGCGCGCCTTGTTCGCCGGCAGCGCGTAAGGGGGCGGCTTCTGCCCGTTGTAGACGCGACCCATCACGAAGGGGTGGTCGGCGTCGCCCTCGTGGGCTTGGACGATCACCTCCCAGCCGACGCGCGGCAGCAGCATCGAGCCGCCGGTCGGCACCTGTGACGTGCGCATCCACACGCTCGACTTGTCGTCGGCGGCGTTCACGCGGTCCCAGGGGAACTTCACCTTCACGCGCCCGTGCTTGTCGGTGAAGATCTCCTGGCCCGACGCGCCCGTCGTGACGGCCGTCTGGATGCCCGGCACGACGACGGGGCGAGGACGCCGCTCGGGGCGGAGCGCGCTCCGCTCGGTCGGGATGGCGCGCCACGTGATGTCGCAGCGGAAGCCGCCCGGCGCGAAGTCGACCGCAGAGCCTCGCTCGCGATAGTCCGTCACCACGGAGACGACGAGGTACTCCCGGTTGAGTGGATCGTAGGGGTGCTGCACGAGCGTGAAACGACGCCCCGTCGCGAGGGTGAGGGAGGTCGAGGCGCCCTCGACCACGTCGCGATCGCCTTGGAGCTGCTCTAGCAACACTTGTGCATATCGCTTCCCGACCGCGTCGTCGGTGAAGCGACCCGGGTAGGCGTACACCTCGAGCGCGTGCGCGCCCTTGTCCTTGCTCTCGGCGCGGCTCTCGAGGCTCAGCTTCGGGCGCTCGAAGTCGTAGTCGCGGAGGTAAGTCTTGTCCGACCGCACGCGCCGGATCTGGCGGACGCGCGAGACGCTCAAGGCCGACACGTCGAAGCCGAGGCCGGGGTCGAACGTGAGCTCGTTCTCGACGGCGTCGCCGGTACCCTTCGGATCGTCGCCGAGCACGACCAGCTCTTTTTCGTCGAGCTCGTGCACGAAGTAGATGCCCTCCTCGGAGAGCAGCCGCATGACGAACTCGAGATCGGTCTCGCGGTACTGCGTGATGTAGCTCCGCTTCGGGTAGTTGCCGCTCACGCGCACGTCGACGTCCTTCACGCCGCCGCCCTGCAGCACGGCCTTCACCACGTCGACGACGCTCTGGTCCTGGAAGATCCTCACGTCCCGGCGCTTCTCGAGCTTCCAAGTCGCGGGCGCGGCGGTCAGCGTGAGGCTCGGCCGCCCCGACTTGTCCGCTCGGCGGGTCGCTCCGACGACGACGCCGCGGAAGTGCTTCGGGTGGGCGTCGTCGCCGTTGCGCCAGATCTTGGCCTCGATCTTCGCGTCGAGCAGCGAGACCGGATCCGGGAGCGCATCGTCCTTCACGATCTCGCAGACCAGCGTGGGGATCGCGCTGAGCGACTCGACGAGGCGCACGTGGAGCGCCCGATAGGACTCTCCCGAGACCTCGACGGAGACGTTCACCCCGGTGATTTCGTTGGCCATGCTTCTCCCCGTTCTCCCGATCCTCGCGCGAACGAACGTGAAACGCCTTCAGGCTTGCTTGAGCGACGTGCCGAGCTTGACGAGCAGCTTGGTGTCGACCGCGATCTTCGAGCCGGCGAACACCGCGGGGCCGCCGCCGAGCTTCATCGACGAGCTGCCGCCCTTGAAGGTGCCCACCGCGCCCACGAGCGTGATCTTCGGCGCCTTGATCGAGAAGTCGCCCGCGACCTTCTGGTAATGCAGCCCGCCGGTGAGCTCGAGGACGCTGTCGTCGCACGTCTGCGACCAGCCGCCCTTCACGAGGTGGACGTCCGCCGCGACGAGCTTCGTCGTCTTGGCGCCCTTGACGGTCTCGTTCCAGGAGCCCTTGGAGAGATCGAGCTTGGCGAGCGAGATGGTCTCGCTGACGTCGCCGACGACCGTGTCGGAGACGGAGGCGATGCTCGCGGTGATCATGCCGCCGCCGACGTCGCGGTTGAGATTGCCGGTGATGGTCTGCATGACGGTGTTCGAGATGACCGTCATGTTCGAGGCGACCTCGTAGGAGCGGTTGCCCGTCACCTTCTCGACGTAGTTCTTCGTCGCGTTGTCGGTCGAGTTGCCGCCGACGAGGATCGTTTGGTCGCCCGTGACCTTCGTCGTCGCGACGGCGCCGACGTCGACGTCCTGGTCCTTGCCGACGCTGAGCTTCTCGTTCGAGCCGATCGCGATCGCGACGTTCACCTTGACGATGTGCTTCTCGTCGACCTTGACGACCTCCTTCTCGTCGTTGCCGACGGTGATGTTGAGGTCCTTCTGCGCGTGGATGCTGAAGCCCTGCGCGCCGCCCGAGTCCCCGAAGTTCAGCTCGTTGTGACCCGCGCCGCCGGGGCTCGAGTGGCTCTTGATCGAGCCGGTCGCCTTCGCGCCGGGCAGCGCGTAGGGCGGCGCCTTCTCGGCGTTGTAGACGCGCCCGAGGACGATCGGTCGGTCGGGATCCCCTTCGAGGAAGGCGATCGAGACCTCCCAGCCGACACGGGGGATGATGATGGAGCCGCCGATCGGGACTTGCAGCACGCGGATCCAGCAGCTCGACGTGTCGTTCTGCTGGTTCACGCGGTCCCAGTGGAAGCGCACCTTGATGCGGCCGTATCGGTCGACGTGGATCGACTGGTCGTCCTGCGCGGGGCCGGTGACGGTGGCGGTCTGGATGCCCGCGATGCGGGGCTTCTCCGTGCGACGAGGCGGCGCCCAGGGTTGGTCCACGGCGATGGCGTGGAACTCGTTCTCGAGGCCGCTGTCGCCGCCGAACGCCGTCGATCGGCCGTGCGTTCGGAGCTCGGTGACGACGAAGGCGCCGTTCAGGTTCTCCTGCCCCGCGCCGTCGACGGAGAAGCGGACCGCGACCTCGAGGGTGCAGGCGCGGCTCGACCCCGACACCACGTCGACGTCGCGACGGAGCTCGCTGAGGCGCGCGGTGGCGCGGATCTCCCCCTCGTCCTTGTCGACGAAGCCCGCGGGGTATTCGTAGTAGACCATCGGCCACTCGCCGGCCGCGGCCTGGGTCGCGGTCGGGTGCGTCGCGGGCTTCTCGAAGTCGTAGTCGCGCAAGTGTACGTTCGTCGTGCGGAGAGAGCGCGCGCGCGAAAGGTGGGTGACAGGATCGGTGGCGAAGAGGCCCGCTTGCAGGCCGAAGAGCGTCGGGGGCAGGGTCTCGCGCGTGAAGGTCGACGGCGAGTCGGCGAAGACCATCGTGGCCTCGCCGTCGGCGTGCTCGAAGAAGTAGAAGACGCCCTCCTCTTCGAGGAGTCGCTCGATGAAGCTCAGCTCGGTCTCGCGGTACTGCACGACGTACTCGCGCGGCGCGTAGGTCTTCGTGAGGCGGAACTCGGTCTTCTCGACGCCGGCGGCCTCGAGCACCTCCCGCACGATGTTGATCGGCGACTTCTCTTGGTAGATGCGGTTGTCTTCGCGCTGCGAGAGGGCCGCGACGGGGGGCCTCAAGCGCACACGGAAATGGAATTGCTCGCCGTCGTGGTCGACGAACTCGGTGCGATCGACGACGCCCGAGACCGTGCGCTGTCGGCCGCGCTCGACGTCGACGATGGACAGCGTGCCCCCGACGCGCAGGAGGTCGTCGACGTGGAACGAAGCGTCCTTCGTGACGAAGTCGACCTCGACCTCGTAGAGCGTCGAGAGCGCCTCGAGCATCTCGAAGGAGGTGACGCGAGCGTCAACGGGCAGCCCCTTGCACAACAGCGAGAAGTCGAACTTGTCCGCCATGGCCCTCGGCCAGGCTATCGCTCGACCTCTTGGGGCGCCATAGCCAGCTGAGGCGAAGTGCCGATGGCCACGACGCGGGCGCCGTCAGCCCTTCTTGAGGTAGGAGCGGTAGCGCGCCACGACCCCGAAATAGCGCTGACGGAGCTCGCTGTTCATGGCGAAGTCCTCGGTCCACCGCTGCGACTCGGCGTGGTGCTGCGCCTCGGTGATGCCGTATTTGCGACGGATCTCGGTGACGTTGGCGGGCGCCTCGGCGATCTCGGCGGTGAGCGACGCGAACTGGTTCAAGGTGAAGATCTTCCCGGCGGTGTGGGCGGGGGGGGGCGCGGCGTGCGCGGGCGCGGAGGGGGAAGGGCTCGGCGCGTTCACGGCCGGGAAGCCGGGAGAGGAGCCGCGCACGGCGGGGATCGCCGGGGAGCTCTGCGCGTGCGCGGGACGCATCCCCGGGGGAAGCGTGGCGTCGCCGGGTCTCGAGTCCGGCCCCGCGGGAGCGAAGGGCAGGGCGCCCGCGCGGGCAGGCCTCGCGGAGTCGGGGGCCGATCCGTCCATCGTCGTCGATCCGAACGGCGGCGGGCGCTCCGCGGTCGCGGGGGCCGCCGCGCGGTGTCCGTCGATCCCGCGCGCGCCGGTGTCGCCTCGCTGGCTCTCTGGGGGTGGCTGAAAGGGGAGGGCCGCCGAGCGCTTGCCCTGATCGTTCCCGCCGAAGGGCAAGGGGCGCTCGGCCGCGCCTGCGACCGCCGCCGCCATCGCGCCGTCGATCATCTTCGTGCGCGGCTCGTCGTCGTCGTCTTCGAGCGCGTCGCGGGTCTTCGAGAGCGCAGCGAGGCGCCCTCGTGCCGCGTGCGGCGGAGGTGGCGCCGAGGCGGCGTCGAACGGCGCGCCGACGCCTCGCGCGCGCTCGTCGACCGCCGGTGGGCGCGCGGCAGGGCCGAAGGGCATCGCTCGATCCGTGAGCTCGTCGGCGTTCACGTTCATCGTGCTCATGAGCTTCGGGTTGCGACGTTGAGGCGGGGCAGCCCCGGCCGGCCCGGCCGCTTGGAAAGGCACGGGTGCTTGCATCTGCGGCGCGGGCATCTGCGGCGCTTGCATCTGTGGCGCTTGCATCTGCGGCGCGGGCATCTGCGGCGCGGGCATCTGCGGCGCGGGCATCTGCGGCGCGGGCATCTGCGG
>CAYYKK010000162.1:0-6644 GCA_964467935.1 uncultured Polyangiaceae bacterium | reverse complement strand
CGCGGGCATCGTCGAGGGCACGGCGGGGCCCGCGCCGAGGGGAGCAGCGGGGGCCGCGCCGAACGGCGTTGCGCTCGCGAGCAGCTGCTGGATGTCGACCGCCATCGTGCGCGCCGTGCCTCGGTCGGGGTCTGGCAGCTGCTGCGTCACCGGCGGCGCGGACTCGGGAGGCGTCGTGAGGGTGGGCGGCGGCGCGGTCGTGACGACGGGCGGCACGCTCCGCGGCGGCGCGGTCACGACCGCGGGCGGCACCACCGCCGGTGGAGCGACGAACGCTGGAGGGGCTTGAACGATGGGCGGAGCGGGAGCGGTCGGCGGCGACGCCACGGACCCGGCCACGACGACGGCGGGGGGGGCGAAGTCGCGCGGCGCCGGCGCCGGCGCGATGATGCCGACGGGCGGCGGTGCCGCGGGGGCTTGTTGATAGGAGGGCGCCGCGACGGGGCGGGCCACCATCGGGGGCTCCACGAGCGGGATCGCGGCGATCGCTGGACCCGAACGGGCCTCGAGCATCCGCTCGGCGGCGTCCACTGGCGCCGTCGGAAGCGCGGGCGGGGGCGCCTCGGCCGCCTTGCGCTGCGCGCGCGCGCGCTCGGCCTCGAACAGCTTGCGGTGCGTGCGGTAGTGGATTTGATAGCGGGTCGTGGTCTCGAAGCGCTTCGCTTCGGCCTCCTCCGCCATCGTCTTCAGCCAATAGGCCTGCGCCGCGGCCCACGCCTCCTCGGAGATCCCCGCGCGCGCGATGGCGTCGGAGAGCTTCTCGCCCGCGTCGATCTCGGCGCGCAAGGTCGCGTACGGCTCGAGGGGCAGGGGCTCCTTCTCCGACACCTCACGAACGCTAACACGAAGTCCCGAGCGCGCGACTGATGTGAAACCGGCGCACCTCCGGGCGCCGAGTTGGTAACCTCCGCCGCGATGACGAACCAGCCGAAGGCCCTCCGCACCGTTCTACCCGCCGTGCTCGCGACGCTCTTCGCTTGTGGGCCCGCGGCGACGCCACTCACGCCGTCTCCTCCCGACCCGGCGGGACCTCCGTCCGCCTCCCCCCCGATCTCGGCGACGCCCGCCGGCGCCCCGTCGGGGCCGCCCACGGTCGACGAGGCGCGCCGCTTCCTCGCCGACGTCGACCAGGGCCTGCGCAAGGTCTGGAGCCAGGAGCAGCGCGCGGGCTGGATCAACGCGAACTTCATCACCGACGACACCGACGCGCTCTCCGCCGACGCGGGCGAAGCGTCGATGGCCTACATCGGGCAGAAGATCCAAGAGGCGCGGCGCTTCGACGGCCTCCAAGGCTTGCCTCCGGATCTCGCGCGCCAGCTGAAGCTGCTGCGCCTGTCGGGTTCGCTGCCCGCGCCGTCCGACCCCGCCGAGCGCAGCGAGCTCGCGAAGCTCGCGGTCGACATGCAGAGCGCGTACGGCAAGGGCAAGTACTGCTCGGCGAAGCTGAAGAAGTGGGCGCCGAAGGGCTCGAAGGACAACTGCCTCGCGCTCGGTGAGCTCTCGAAGGTGCTCGAGGAGAGCAAGAACTTCGACGAGCTCACGGAGGCCTGGACCGGTTGGCGGACGGTGTCGATCCCGATGCGCAAGCAGTACGAGCGCTACGTGGAGCTCGGCAACAAGGGCGCCCGCGAGATCGGATTCAAGGATCTCGGCGACTACTGGAAGAGCGGCTACGACATGACGCCCGCCGAGTTCGAGGCGGACGTCGAGCGGCTGTGGACCCAGGTCAAGCCGCTCTACGACGATCTGCACTGCTACGCGCGCGCGAAGCTCCGCAAACAGTACGGAAAGGACAAGATCCCCGAGCACGGCCCCATCCCCGCCAACGTGCTCGGCAACATGTGGGCGCAACAGTGGGGGGGCATCTACCCGCTGCTCACGCCCTATCCGGGGGAAGCGCCGCTCGACGTGACGGCCGGGATCAAGAAGCAGAAGTGGGACGCGAAGAAGATGGTGCGCGTCGGCGAAGACTTCTTCGTGTCGCTCGGCATGCCGAAGCTCCCGCCGACGTTCTGGGAGCGGTCGCTCTTCTCGAAGCCCCAAGACCGCGAGGTCGTGTGTCACGCGAGCGCGTGGGACCTCACCTTCGGCGGCGACGTCCGCATCAAGATGTGCACCGAGCCCACCGAAGAAGACCTCATCACGATCCACCACGAGCTCGGCCACGACTACTACTTCCTCGCCTACAAGAACCAGCCGACGCTCTTCGAGAGCGGTGCGAACGACGGCTTCCACGAGGGCATCGGCGACACGCTCGCGCTGAGCGTCACACCCGAGTATCTGAAGAAACTCGGTCTCATCGACGCCCTGCCGAAGAACGAGAAGGCCGAGATGAACGTCCTCATGCGGCGCGCGCTCGACAAGGTCGCCTTCCTGCCGTTCGGCAAGCTCATCGATCAGTGGCGCTGGGACGTCTTCTCCGGCAAGACGCCGCCGAGCCAGTACGACAAGGCCTGGTACGATCTCATCCTCAAGTACCAGGGGATCGCGCCGCCGGTCGCGCGCACGGAGGCCGAGTTCGACCCGGGAGCGAAGTACCACGTGCCCGCGAACACCCCGTACATGCGGTACTTCCTCGCCGCGATCTACCAGTTTCAATTCCACCGCGCGCTCTGCAAGGCCGCCGGCTACACCGGGCCGCTCTACAAGTGCTCGATCTACGGCAGCAAGGCCGCGGGGGCGAAGCTCGAGGCCATGCTGGAGATGGGCGCGTCGAAGCCCTGGCCCGAGGCGCTGAAGGCGGTGTCCGGCGAGACCCAGGCGGACGCGAGCGCGATCCTCGAGTACTTCCAGCCGCTCGACGTCTGGCTGAAAGAGCAGAACAAGGGGGAGCAGTGCGGCTGGTGACGACCCCGCCCCGAGGTGCGCTGCGCAGGCGCTTCGTCGGGCCCGCCATCGTCGGCCTCCTCGTCACGGCGCCGGCCTGCGGGGGCAAGGTCGTCTACGACGGGGACGGCAGCGGGATCGGCGGCGGCGACGCGATCGCGGGCAACGCCGCGGGGACGCCGACCGGCGGATCGGAGAACGTCGACCTCGAGCCCGTCTGCGACAAGTTCTGCGCCGCCTACCAGAGCTGCGCGCCGGTGACCCAGTGCAAGCTCGGCTGCATGAGCTCGGCGGTCCTCGCATGCAAGAAGGAGTATGCGGCCGACGTCGCGTGCATCACCGATCACCTGAAGGGCTGCTCGGGCTTCAGCCAGGCGTGCGAGGCCGAGCAGCAGGCCTACGAGGCCTGCCAAGCCGCTCCGTGACCGCCTGCTTCGGCCCTCCCGTTCCGCTACCATCTCGACGCCTCGTTCACCGAAAGGATCCCTCGATGACCCACCGCCTCGTTCTCGCCGCGATCGTCCTTGGCGCCGCTCTCTCCGCCTGCGGAGACAAGGACGCCGCGAAGCCAGACCCGGCGGCGAGCGCGGCGCCCGCCGCCGCGACGAGCGCCAAGCCGGCCGCCACGTCGACCGCGGCCCCCGCTGCGTCGGCGAAGAAAGACGACTCGGGCTGGTGATCGCCGAGCGGCGCGCCCTCGCCCTCCTCGTCGTCGTCGCGGTCCTCCTCGCGGGGGCCGCGGGCGCCGGCTGCAAGGGCGAGCCGAAGCGCGCCCCGCCCGACGAGCAGGACGTCGCCGTCGGCGAGCTCGTCCTCTACGAGCGAACGCGTCACGCCGAGGAGGACTTTCGCGGGCGCGCGAGCTCGAACCGTGTCCTCGGCCCCGATCCCTACGCGCTCGTCGCCTTGCCGCGCGCGTCCGAGGGGCCCGCACCCCGGGAGCCGCGGTTCGTCGGGCTCCTGCGCGGCTCGGAGCGGGTGGTGTTGCTCGACGATGCGCTCGGGGAGGTGTCGCGCGCCGAAGCTCCGGCGCTCTCGGACGCGCTCGCGATCGCGCCCGACGGCCTCGTGCTCACCGCCGGCGCGGCGAGCGGGATGGTGGAGCGGCTCCGCGTCGCGGAGGGACGCTTCGTCCGTGGCGCGCCGCTCGATCTGACCGCGGGCGATCCCCGCCGCGGCATACGCGCCCTCGCGGTCCATCCGACCGGCGCCGTGTACGCGGCGGACGAGACGCGCGACGCGCTCGTCGTGGCGACGGGGTCGCGCGCGCCGTACGTCATCGGTGTCCCGGAGGCGCCGTTTCGCCTCGTGGCGACGCCCCACTTCCTCGTCGTCGCGAGCCTCCTCGGTCACGCGCTCACGGTCTTCCGGCTCGACGAGGAGGGCGCGCCGGTGGGCGAGCCGACGGTCGTCAGGCACGACGGGCCGTTCTGGTCGATCGCGGCCGAGGAGCGAGACGGCGCGCTCGACGTGGTCGCGGGCGGCGTCGAGGACCACCCGCTCGATCGGACCGGCGGCTCGTTCGCGTACGTCGATTCGTATCTGTATGTCTATCGTATCGAAGAATCAGGTGTATCTGCGAAGCTAGCTGCGTTGAACCTGAGCGAGCGCGGCGTCGTGACGCCGAAGGCCCTCGCGATCACGCACGAAGGGCGTGGCGTGCGAGTGCTCGGTTACGGCTCTCCACGCGCGCTCGACCTCGTGTGGCCCGCGCCCGCGGGCACACCGGATTTCTCGGCCGCGCCGATCGAGACGAGCTCGCCCGCGCCGCCGGGGGTGAGCGCCATCGTCGCGGTGGACGACGACACCGCGGTGCTCGCCGATCCGTTGATCGACGCTTGGGTTCGGACGTCGAAGGAGGGAGCGCGCGTCGTCTCGGTCGGGGGTGACCTGCGATCGCTGCCGCGGACCGACGCCTCGCGCCTCGGCGAGGCGCTCTTCTTCACCGGGCTCATGTCGCCTTGGGAGAAGAGCGACGGACCGCTCAGCCGCTTCACGTGCGAGACGTGCCACTTCGAGGGCGGCGTCGACGGGCGCACTCACCGCACCGGCCGGGGCGACATCGTCGCGACCACCAAGCCGCTCCGAGGTCTCTTCGGCAACGCGCCCCATTTCACGCGCGCGCTCGACAAGACGCTGGCGGGGATGGTGCACGCCGAGTTCCGCGTCGCGGCCGAGAACACGGGGCACTCACCCTGGTTCTCGCTCGACGAGGCGATCGCGGCCGGCGCGGACGCCTTCGTGGACGACGAGGGGAGGGGGTTCGTCGATCTGCTCGTCGCGCACCGCGCGACGCTCGACGGGACGCCGAAGGGGCTCCGTCGCGCGTTGATGGACTTCTTGATCGACCTGTCGCCGCGCCCGAACCCGGCGGTCCTGGGTCGCGAGCGCTTCGACTGGCCCGAGGGGGAGGGGGCGCGGGGCTTCGCGGGGGCGTGCGCGCCGTGTCCGGCGCCGCGCCGCGCCGCGAACGATCCCTCGAGCGCCGTCCCGTTCGAGGACTGGGAGGAGATGATCTTCGGCGCGTCCGCCGAGATCGTCCCCGGCACGATCGTGTGGGCGCGCGACGGCTACGAGAAGACCGGCGTCGAGCCCTACGTCCACCCGGACGGCGCTCGGCCGACCTCGCTCAGGCGCCTCGCGCAGAAGCGTCCGTACTTCACCAACGGCTCGGCGCGGACGCTCGCGGAGGTCCTCGCGCGAGCGCGCGTCTCGGACGGTCGCTTCTGGCACGACGGTCGCGGCGCCCCG
Source organism: uncultured Polyangiaceae bacterium (assembly GCA_964467935.1). Taxonomy (GTDB): domain Bacteria; phylum Myxococcota_A; class Polyangia; order Polyangiales; family Polyangiaceae; genus CAYYKK01. The sequence continues at coordinate 1,067 of CAYYKK010000162.1, read as the reverse complement.
CCCGGGGCGGACCTCCACGAGCTGGGGCCGGACGAGCAGGTCGCGCTCCTCGCGTTCCTCGAGCTGCTCTGACGGCGCACGCGCTTTGCCGCGGCGCGCGGCTCTGCCACAATCCGCCCGTGCGTCGTCATCCCTTGCCCGAGCGCGTCGCGGCCTCGTCCGTCGACAAGGCGAAGCGCGCCCTCGACGCGGCGCTCGGGCCGAGCAAGCTCGTCACCGACGAAGAGGGGCTCTTCGCGTATGGCGGCGACGAGTCCGAGAACGATCCGGTGCGCCCCGACGTGGTCGTGCGCGCCGAGTCGGACGACGACGTCGCCGTCGCGCTGAGGATCGCCGCCGAGCACGAGGTGCCGATCACGCCTCGCGCCGCGGGCTCGGGCAAGTCCGGCGGGGCCATCCCGGTGCGAGGCGGGATCGTCCTCGCGACGCTGGGGATGCGTCAGATCCACGAGATCGACCGCGACGAGCAGCTCGCCGTGGTGGGGCCCGGCGTCGTCCTCGGCGACCTGCACGCGGCGGTCGAGGCCGAGGGACTCTTCTACCCGCCGGACGCGAACTCGCTCTCCTGGTGCGCGCTCGGCGGGAACATCGCCGAGAACGCAGGCGGCCCGCGGGCGTTCAAGTACGGCGTCACGCGCGACTACGTTCGCGGCCTCGAGATCGCGCTCGTCGGCGGCGAGCGCATGACCGTCGGGCGGCGCACGAAGAAGGGCGTGACGGGCTACGACCTCACCGGGCTCTTGGTCGGCAGCGAAGGCACGCTCGCCGTGACGACGCGCGCGACCCTCGCGCTCGTGCCCAGACCCCCCGCCGTGGTCACGCTGCTCGCGCTGTTCGAGGACGTCCACGCCGCGGGCAACGCGGTCGGTCGGGTCGTCTCGAGCGGCGTCGTCCCGCGCTGCATCGAGATCCTCGACGACGCGACGCTGGCCGCGGTGCGCGCGCGCGGCGTCGGCGTCGATCCGCGCGGGCGGGCGATGCTCATCATCGAGATCGACGGGTCCGAGGGGGAGTGCGAGCGTGGCATGGAGCGGGTCGGCGGCGAGTGCGACGCGGCGCGCGCGCTG
>CAYYKK010000161.1:0-15705 GCA_964467935.1 uncultured Polyangiaceae bacterium | reverse complement strand
CGACGTCCTGCTTCACGCGGAACTCGGGGACGAAGAACGAGTGGATGACGTCCTTCGAGCTCATGAGCAGCTTCACGGGCTTTCCCACGGGGACGTAGAGATCCTGCGTGACGGTGCCGTCCGGGTACTCGAACGACCAGCTCCACATCTGGCCGGTCACCTTGATCTGGAAAGCGTCGTTCGGGGCGACGGACGCGTTCGCGTACCCCCGCGCGCCGAGGATGAACATGTAGACGAGCAACACCGCGGGGACGGCGGTCCAGATCACCTCGAGCCGGAAGTTGTGATCGATCGGGTTCGTCCGCTCGTCGTCGCTCTTCCGCTTGTACTTGATGGCGAAGTAGATCATCGCGCCCACGACGAGCACGAAGAACCCGACGCAGACGTACCAGATGAAATAGAACGCCTGGTCCGTCTGCTCCGCGAGGGTCGAAGACGCGTGCGGCATCCAGAACGAATCGACGTCGATGTGGGGTGCGTTGCTCATTTCGTTGCTCTCTCGGACAGGGAGGAGGTCCCTTCCGCAGGAGTCGGTTCATCGGTCGCCTCGGGCGCGACCATCTCGGGGGTCATCTCTTGGGGAAGCTCGCCGGCGGCAGGCGACGCCATGCGCGAGCGGTCGCGGCGGAACATGAAGAAGAGCAGAGCGCCGAGCACCACGACGGTGACTGCGCCGCCGACCTTCATGATGTTCTTCACGATCGGCACGTAGCTGCCGGTCGCGGTGTCGTAGGTGAAGCAGTAGAGGAGCGCGCTCTTCAGGGGCGAGTGCCAGGTGCCCTTCGCCGCCTCGTCGAGCGCCGTGTCGAGGTCGTCGCCCTTGAACTGGATGCCCGTCATCACCTGCGACAGCTTGCCGTTCGGGGTGATGACGAAGAGGCCCGCCGCGTGCGCGAACTGCTTCGTCTTGTCGTCCCAGCGGTATCGGAACCCCAGCGCGTCGGCGAGGCGCTTGACCTCGGCGGGGTTGCCGGTGGCGAACTCGTAGCCGCTCGGATCGACGTCACGACCGTAGTCGTGCACGTAGTTCTCGCGCTTCTCGTGGGCCACGTCGCTCGTGTCACGCGGGTCGAAGCTGACGACGAGCACGCGGTAGTCCTTGCCCGCGGTCTTCTTCGCGATGCCCTTCAAAGCCGTGTTCATCCCGTTGATCACGAGCGAACAGAGCATCGGGCACTTGTAATAGGCGAGGACGACGACGAGCGGCTTGTCGCCGTCCATGTACTCGCCGACCGAGAACGGCGCGCCGTTCGAGTGCACGAGCTTGACGTCGCGGGGGATGTCGCCGCCCGCCTTGTCCTCGATGCCGACGTCCTCGAGCTGCTGGGGGAGCGTGTTGTTGCTGGCCTCCCCCTCCGCGCGGTGCGTCCGATACTGAGCCGCCGCCGGGCGTGCGAGCGCGACGAGGCAAAGCCCCATCCACACGCTCATCCACACTCGCGACCAGCTCTTCATTTCGGAAACCTCGATTCGTGATGCTTCAGCGACGGCGCTTCAAGGAGAGCTCTGCGGCGAGAGCTCTCGGGGAGAGGTGTTCAGGGATAGGGCTCACCGGCGGGCTTCGACGGCTTCGGAGGCGCGGGAGGCGGCGCCTTCGGGGGCTCGGGCATCGCGGAGGTCGGGGGCGTCGGAGCGCCGGCAGGCACCGCAGACACGACCGGCGCGGCGGACCCCGCGGGCGCTCCCGACGTCGCCGGCGCGGCCGAGTCGGCCGGAGCGGCCGAGTCCGTCGGCGCGGCGGAGTCGGACCCCGCGGGCGTGGCCGTCTCGGTCGGCGGAGGGGGCGGCGGCTCCTCGATCGGCGTCGACTTGTAGCGCGCGAGCACCATCTCGGCGGCCTTGTCGACGGGGATGCGGGCGATCCCCTTCTTCTGGTCGACCCACTGGTACTTCGACAGGTGGGCCTCCTCGTACTTGCGGAGATCGAGGAGCTGGGTCGAGACGGGCGTAGCGACCTTCTCCTGCACTTCGGCGTCGAAGATGCTGGTGAAGTACTCCTTCGTCCCGATGACGATGCCGATCACCATCACCGCGATCACGACGAAGGCGGTGGTGATGACGGTCATCTTGGGCGCGTCGCGCTCGAGATCGGGCTCGGGACCTTCGTCCTCTGGCTCGTCGCCGTGCTCGTCCCCCGACGCCGCGTGCTCTTCGTCTTCGTCCTCGTCTTCGGAGGGCTTGGCCGCGACGCTTTCCTCCGCGTCCTCGTCACCGTCGTCATCAGCGTCATCGTCGTCGTCGTCCGACTCGGAGCTCTCGTCCGAGTCAGAGGCAGACCCCTTCGACTCGGACTCGTCGTCCCCCTCGTCGTCGCGAGCAGCCTTCGCGCCGGCCCCTTCGGGCTTGGACGACCCCTCGTCGGACGCCGCCTTCTCGGAGGTGTCCTCGCTGGAGCCCTCGTCCGCGCCGGTGTCCTTCTCGTCGGCGGCCTCGGCCTTGTTCTCGACCTCGGCTTCGTCTTTGTCCTTCGCCACGACCTTCTCGTCCTCCGCCGGCGCGCGCTGGCGCCGGCTTCATCGTCACAGGTTCTCGGCCTTCAGCGCCTCGGGTGCGTACGGCTCCTTCAGCGGGTACGCCGGGTCGCGAAGAACGCGATAGGAGAGCCACGCGGCCGTGAGACCCACCGGGAGCAGCAGGCCGCCGAGATCGATCCACGAGGGAGCGAAGGTGGAGAGCCCCGTCCCGCCGCCCTCTCGGTTGAGGTTCGGCATCACCGCCCAGTACATGTCGACGAAGTGCATCACGAGCAGGAGCCCCGCGCCCAAGCCGAGGAGGCTCGAACGCTTGGCCGTCCGCGACAGCAGGATGCAGAACGGCAGCACGAAGTGGCCGAAGATGAGCGCCACGCTGACGTTCTCCCAGCCGTTGAACCAACGCACCTTGTAGAAGATCGTCTCCTCCGGGATGTTCGCGTACCAGATCAGCATCAGCTGAGAGAAGCTGATGTACGCCCAGAACACGGTGAACCCGAAGAGGTACTTGCCGACGTCGTGCTGGTGCTCGACCGTGAGGAGGTCGCCGCCGACGCCGTGCTTGCGGAAGGCGAGCACGGCGAGCGCGAGGACGGCGAGCGAGGTGACGGCGCTGCCCGCGAAGACGTACACGCCGAACATCGTCGAGTACCAGTGCGGGTCGAGGCTCATCACCCAGTCGAAGCCGGCGAAGGTGATCGACAGCGCGATGAGCGCGACCGCCGGAGCGGCGAAGCCCTGCATCCGCTCCGAGAGCGACCTGTCACCGGACTGGTCCTGCTCCCGGCTGAGGCGATAGAACCACGTCGCGAGGCCGGCCCAAATCACGAGGAAGGCCGCGGCGCGCGCGTAGAAGAACGTCGGGTTCAGGTAGCCCGACTTGCCCTGCACGAGCTCGTCGTGCATCGCGTGCTCTCCCATCCACCGCGTCCAGATCGAGGGCGCGAGCGCGATGAGCGGGATGAAGAGCGGCAACAGCGCGACGGTGCCCTGGCTGATCCACTCGAGCGTGCGCCGGGGAGCGACCGACCAACCCGACTTCGTCAGGTGGAGGATGACGACCCAGAACAGGGCTCCGACGCAGATGGTCGCCGTGAACATAAAGCCGGCGAGGTACGCGTAGCCGAAGCGAGCTCGGTCCGTCGCGAAGCCCGCGCCGCCCAGGATGACGCCCAACGCGGCGAGCGCGTAGCTCGCCTTCTGCAGTGTCCCCGCGAGCTCGGCGGGCAGGAGCCCGTTGCCTTTGGGGATTCGTTTCGTGGCCGCGCTCACTTGGCCTCGCTTTCAGGAGCTTCGATCTTCCCGCGCTCCGCGGCGGGGATGTCATCCACCTTGGCGGCCTGGCTCTGCTGCAGGACGCGAACCCACGTGACGATCGCCCACCGGTCCTCCTCGGGGATCTGCGCCGCGTAGGAGGGCATGTTGTTCTGCCCGTGGCTGATGATGTTGAAGATCTCGCCGTCGCCGATGCCCTGCGCGTGCTCGGCGAAGAGCTGCGGCGGCTTGACGAAGCCGCGCTGCACGACGGTGCCGTTGCCGCTCCCGGTCTTGTCGTGGCAGGGCGTGCAGTAGATGTTGAACCGATCGTGCCCGCGATCGATCGTCTTCTGCGTGACCTCGAAGGGCACGCGGCGGATGGGCTTGCCGGCCGCGTCGACGCCGCGATAGTACGCGTCGTCCTCTTTGAGGTGACCGACCGCGATCGTGTGCGGGTCCGGGATGCGGTTCGACCGCTTGTCCGCGAAGAGCGGGCTCGTCGACTGCGGCAACCGGTGCATCTGCCACTGCATGTCGCCGATGAGGTGGAAGGGCGGGTCCTCGCTCTTCTCACCGCGGCAGCCCGCGAGGGCCGCGGCGCCGAGGATCGCGATCGCGAGGGCGCCGTGCTTCAGCGGCGCGTGGCTCGAGGAGCGAATCACGAGAAGACCTCCTCGACGCCCTTCGCGCCGAGCTTCTCGAGCAGGGCCTTCGCGGAGGAGTACTTCGGGTCACGCGCCTCGACGATCAGGAAGAAGGCGTCGTCGGTCGTGCGGGGGAACTGCTTGTGCGTCATCGTCGGGTGGAAGAAGGTCGGCAGCTTCGAGATGATCCAGAGCCCGAAGAAGCAGGTCAGCGCCGAGAAGAGGACCGTGAGCTCGAAGTAGATGGGGATGTAGATCTGGTACGAGAAGGGCGGCTTGCCGCTGATGTTGAGCGGATAGTCGTAGTTCACGTACCAGGTGAGGCCGATCGCGCTCGAGAGGCCGGTGATGCCGCCCATGAGCACGAGCCAAGGCAGCTTCGTCGGCTTGAGGCCCATGGCCTTCTCGAGACCGTGCACCGGGAACGGGGTCTGGGCGTCGAAGGCTTTGTACCCGGCGTCGCGGAGCTCTTCGCACGCGTGATAGAGCTCGGCCGGGGACTCGAAGTACCCCATGACGCCGTAGAGCTCCTTCTCCTCGGACTCGGCGCCGTGAGCAGCCTCGTCGTGAGCGGCTTCGTGGGAAGCACTCATGACCGGTCCTCCTTCTTCTTGCCCTTCTTGGAGCCCTTCTTGGCCGGTTTGTCGCCGTCCTTCGATTTCGGCTTCGGCGGGGGTTCGTCGTCGTCGTCCTTGGACGCGCCCTCGCTGGCCTTCGCGTCGTCCTCCCCCGCCGCGTGATCGTCCGCTGCGTGATCGTCCGCTGCGTGATCGTCCGCCGTGTGATCGTCCGCCGCGTGATCGTCGCCGTGGTGATCCTCCCCGTGCGCGGGGTGCGGGTCGGCGGCCGGGGTGACCGCCTTCACCTCGCCGAGCGCGATGACCGGCAGGAACTTGCAGAACAGGAGGAACATCGTGAGGAACAGGCCGAACGTCCCGATGAAGAGCGAGATGTCCCAGATGCTCGGGCGGAAGTAGGTCCAGCTCGAGGGGATGTAGTCGCGGTGAAGGCTCGTCACGATGATGACGAAGCGTTCGAACCACATGCCGATGTTCACGACGATGCTGAGGACGAACATCGCGGGGATGCTCGTGCGCACCTTCCGGAACCAGAAGAGCTGCGGGATGATGACGTTGCAGCTCACCATCGACCAGTAGGCCCACTTGTAAGGGCCGAAGGCGCGGTTGAGGAACGCGTATCGCTCGTACTGGTTGCCCGAGTACCAGGCGATGAAGAACTCCATCGCGTACGCGTACCCGACCATCGACCCGGTCGCGAGGATGACTTTGCACATGTTCTCGAGGTGGCGCATCGTGATGATGTGCTCGAGCCCGAGGAGCTTGCGCGCGATCACCATCAGCGTGATGACCATGCCGAAGCCGGAGAAGATGGCGCCCGCGACGAAGTAGGGCGGGAAGATCGTCGTGTGCCAGCCGGGGATGACGCTCGTCGCGAAGTCGAACGACACGACCGTGTGCACGGAGAGCACGAGCGGCGTCGCGAGGCCGGCGAAGATCAGGTACGCCTTCTCGTAGTGCAGCCACTGCCGGTGCGATCCGCGCCAGCCGAGCGAGAGCGCGCCGTAGATGTAATAAGAGAGCTTCGTCTTCGCGCGATCGCGGATCGTCGCGAGGTCGGGCACGAGGCCGACGAACCAGAAGAGCACCGACACCGTCGCGTACGTCGAGACGGCGAACACGTCCCAGAGCAGCGGGCTCTTGAAGTTCGGCCACATCGTCATCTGGTTCGGCACCGGGAAGACCCAGTAGAGGAACCAGACGCGGCCGACGTGGAACGCCGGGTAGATGCCCGCGGCCATGACGGCGAAGATCGTCATCGCCTCCGCGGCGCGGTTGATCGCCGTCCTCCACTTCTGTCGGAACAGGAAGAGGATGGCGCTGATCAGCGTGCCGGCGTGACCGATACCGATCCAGAACACGAAGCCGGTGATGTCCCAGGCCCAGAAGACGGTGTTGTCGAGGCCCCACACGCCGACGCCCGTCGCGACCAGCTTCACGAGGGAGCTGACCATGACGAGCAGGATGCTCATCGCCGCGATGAGGCCGATGAGGTACTTCGGCGCCGGCTTCTTCTCGATGATCGTCGAGACGTCGTCGGTCAGAGCCTTGAATTCGGCTTTGCCGAGGACGAGCGGGGCGCGGGTGCCGGGCGTATCGCCGGGGACGATCGGAGCCGTGGTGCTCATCGCTTCTCCTCCGCCTTCTCGCCGGCGGGTTTCTCGCCGGCAGCGGACTTACCTTCGGTGGGCGCGCCCTCTTTCTTGGCGTGCTCGCTCGAGGGCTTGGGCGGCTCGAGCTCGGGGTTCGGGTTGCGGATGCGGCCGAGGTAGTGGACGCGCGGTCGCACGTTGAGCTCCTCGAGCATCTTGTAGGCGCGCGGCAGCGCCGCGTCCTTCGCGATGCGGCTGCCCGCGTCGTTCATGTCGCCGAACGAGATCGCGCCGGTGGGGCAGGTCTGCTCGCAGGCGGAATGCAGCGAACGGAAGAGCTCGGTCTGCTCCTTCACGTCCGTGAGCTTCTTGGCGGCGATCTTCGTCTCCTGCACCCGCTGCACGCAGAACGTGCACTTCGCCATCACGCCGCGCGAGCGAACGGTGACGTCGGGGTTCAGCTGGAGCTTGACCGTCTCCGGCGTGTCCTTCGTGTAGTGGAAGTAGTTGAAGCGACGGACCTTGAACGGGCAGTTGTTCGCGCAGTACTTCGTGCCGATGCACCGGTTGTAGGTCATCTCGTTGATGCCTTCCGGGCTGTGCGTCGTCGCTGCGACGGGGCACACCTGCTCGCACGGCGCGTTCTCGCAGTGCTGGCAGAGCATCGGCATCGCGACCGCGTGCGCGTCGTCCTCGGTCTGCTCCGGCACGCCGTCCTTGCCCGAGAAGTACCGATCGATGCGCAGCCAGTGCATCTCGCGCGAGTGCGCGACGCCTGCGGCGCCGATGACGGGGATGTTGTTCTCCGCCATGCACGCCGTCACGCACGCGCCGCAGCCCGTGCACGTCGTGAGGTCGATCGCCATGCCCCACTTGTGGCCGTTGTACTCGTACGATGGGAAGAGGCTGTCGAGCGGCGGGTGCTCGACGAGCTCGCGCGCGTACGCAGGATCCTCCTGGTACTCGTGCACCGTCTGCTCGCGGACGAGCGGACGGCCCTCCATGACGAAGTGTCCTTGGGTGACGGCGAGCTTCGTCTCGCCCCCCGACTTCGTGACGTTGCCTGCGGCGACGTCGAAGGCGCCCGACTTGCGGATGGGGTTCGTGTCGATGCCGACGTCCTTGCAGACGCTGCCCTCGAACTTGCGGCCCTGGCCGACGTACACCGTGACCGAGTCGTCCGCGTGGCCGTACGTGACGACCGCGGGGAGCGTGACCTGCGTGCCACCCACGTCGAGCGTGACGGTGTCGAACATCGACACGATCCCGTCCTTCAGCGGATCGCGGAGGTTGAGCTTCGCAGCCGTCCCCGCCGACACCGCGACGCAGTTGCTCCACGTGAGCTTGTGGACCGCGTCGGGCAGCTCCTGCAACCACCCGTTGTTCGCGTATCGACCGTCGTACGCGTGCGGATCGGCAGCGAACACCACCTCGAAGGCGCCCTCCGGCTTCTTCATCGCGGCGAGCTGCTCGGCGACGGGCGCGGCGTCGATCTTGTCGTCGGCCTCGGGGTACGCGGAGCCGGCGACGACCCCGTCGTGCACCGCGCGACGCCAGGACTTCTCGAAGTCGCCCGGCGCGACGATGCCGCCGAACGTCGTCCGCACGAGCTCGTACGCGCTCATCATGCCGCCGACGAGCCGGTGGAGCAGCTCGGCGTCGGTGCGACCCTCGTAGAGCGGCGCGATGAGCGGCTGCATGATCGCGGCCGTGCCGTCCTCGCTCCGCGCGTCTCCCCAAGACTCGAGCTCGTGGGCGCGCGGCAGGTGCCAAGTCGCGAGCGCGCTCGTCTCGTCCACGTGCGAAGAGAGGTGGACCGAGGTCTTGACCTTCTTCATCGCCTCGCCGAAGGCCACGTCTCCCGGCGAGGTGAACACCGGGTTGCCGCCCAAGATGAGGAGCGTGTCGATCTGGCCGCCGTTGATCGAGTCGACGAGGGTCTTCATCGCCCCCGCGCCCTCGGGCATCGGATCCATCAGCTTCGTGTAGCGGACGGTCTTGCCGGTGTTCTGCAGCGCGTCGTTGAGGACCGCGACGAGCGCGTGCACCGCGGGGTGCTGACGACGGCCCGCGGCGATGACCCCCTTGCCCTGCGCCTTCGCGAGGTCCTTCGCGGCCGCGGCGACCCACTTGCCCTCGCGCTCGTCGAGCTTGCCGCCGGAGGCCAGCGGCGCGGGGACCGAGACGCCTGCCTTCGCGAGCTCGGCGCCGAGGGCGAGCGCGACGTCGACCACGCGACGCGAGGCGACGCGGAGCCTGTGGTCGGCCGCGAGCCCCGTCGTCGACGGGCACGGCTCGGCCACGTAGATCCGGCTCATGTTGCCGGCCTCGGCCCGTCGACGCTTGCCGAACGCGCGCGACGCCTTCACGGGGCTGCCCTCGTTGCCGAGGAAGTCCGCGTCGAGCGAGACGACGACGTCGGCCTTCTCGAGATCGAGGATCGTCTCGAGCGGTTTGCCCGTCGCGATCTGGAGGCCCGTGCGGGCGTTCTCGCGCCCGAACGGCTCGTAGCGCACGGCCACCGCATCGGGCGCGACGCGGCTGAGCGCGCGGAGCGCGTCGTTCGTGGTCTCCGAACGATGCTCGGTCACGAGCACGGCGACGCCCTTGCCCTGGCGCTTCACGATGTCGGCGCCGAGCTCCTTCATCGCGTCCCAAGCCGCCTCGTGCGAGACGTCCTGGCCGCCCTTCTTGGGCGACTTGCTGCGATCCGGATCGTAGAGGTTGAGCACCGCGGCCTGGATGAACGCCGTCGCCGCGCCGAGGCTCTCGGGGTGCCCCGGGTTGCCTTCGATCTTCGTCGGCCGCCCGTCGTTGCTCTCGACGAGCACGCCGATGGCCGTCCCGTAGAACGGCAGCACGGACGCGTACCACTCGGGTCGACCGGGGATGATGTCTTCGGGCTGGTGCGCGAACGGGACGATCTTCTCTTCCGGCCGACGGCATCCGGTCGCGAGACCGGCGAGCGCCATCGACGCGCCCATCAGCGTGAGGAACGTGCGGCGATCGACGCCCGGAGGCGGCTCGAAGGGCCTGTCGCCCTGGAACTCGCGCGTCTTCGCCTCGAGCACGCTCGGGTGATCGTCGCGCTCGGCGAGCGTCTGGTAGAAGCGGGGGCTCTCGCTCCCGTTCTCCTTCGAAGACCCCGCCGTGGTGGACGCGGAGCTGACCAAGGGAAGTCGCTTCATCGGTGGCACCCTGAGCAGTTCGTCGGGGGGGTGGGCTTGCGAAGATCGGCCGGGCGCGGCATCGGCTTGCCGGTCTTCTCGGCCTCCTCCACCATGCCCATCTTCGTCACGTCCTTCGGATCGCGGAGGTTGGGCTCGGGGTTGCGGTGACACTCGAGGCACCAGCCCATCGTGAGCGGCTTCTCCTGCGCCACCTTGACCATCTGATCGATGCGGCCGTGGCAGCTCTCGCAGCCGACGCCCGCGTTCAGATGCGCCGAGTGATCGAAGTAGACGAAGTCCGGCAGGTTGTGGATCTGCACCCACTCGACCGGCTTGTCGTCTGCCCAGCTCTGACGGATCGGCGCGAGCTTCTCGCTCGACGTGCGGACCTTCGAGTGGCAGTTCATGCACGTCTGCGTCGGCGGGACGGCGGCGAAGGCGCCCTTCTCCACCGACCAGTGGCAGTAGCGACAGTCCATGCCCATGTCGCCGGCGTGCAACTTGTGGCTGTACGGAACGGGTTGCTTGGGCTGGTAACCGACCGAGAAGTGCTTATCGGTGCCGTAGTACCAGAACCCTGCCACCACGGCCGTGCCGAGGGGGCCGAGACCGAAGACGATCCCCATCGGGATCACCTTGTTCGCCCATTTCGGGAATAGGAAGCGGCTCATTCGCTTGTTTGCCTCGATGGACCCCTCTCAGGATCTTGCGGCGCGAGTTGTGGGGCAAATCGCGGTCGTCGGGCAAGATGGCAATGTGCCGCGGCCTGCGGCATCTTGCCGCACCCCTGCACGTTTGGGCTCGATCCCAGGCGTTTTCGCTTCGGCGGCGTCGTTCGGGGCGGCGCGGCGGTGAGAAAAAAAAGGGGAGCGCGGCTCTCTCGCGCTCCCCTTCACGCGGGTCACGACACGCGAGACGCCCGTGCGCTCAGCGCGCGGACGCGACGCAGTACGACGACCACTCCTCGGGGATCTGCCGCTCGCCGAAGCCGAGCGGCTCGATCGGCAGGCTGAGCGGGCGGCTCGGCTTCCGAAGCAGCCGCATCCCGGCTTGATCCGGCGTGCGGTTGCGCTTCTTGTGGTTGCACGGACGGCAGGCCGTCACGATGTTCTCCCACGCGGTTCGCCCGCCGTGCATGCGGGGCACGACGTGATCGAACGACAGCTCGCTCCGCGTCTTGCGCGCGCCGCAGTATTGGCAGGCGAAGCCGTCGCGAGCGAACACGTTCGCGCGCGAGAACTTCACCCCCCGACGCACGCTCGCCACGTGTCGACGCAGCCGCACGACCGCAGGCTTGGGCACCGTGATCGAGGGCGACGAGACCCACTCGCCGTAGGCCTCGAGCACGTCGACCTTGCCGAGGTACCAGAGCGTGATCGCCTCCTCCCACGGGAGGATCCGCTGCGGCAGCATCCAGCTGTTGAGAAGGAGGGTGAGGGAGCTCATGACGAGGACCGAAGGACTCAAGTGTGTATCGAGATCCGCCTTCTGGCGAGAGGGCCGGCGGTCCAGTGGCGGCGGGGACGTGGGCGTTCGGGGGCGCACGCGGGAGCTCGGCTCCCGTCGACGTGCGCGCGCTCACGCGGCGCGTTTCCTGCGAGTCCGAAGGACGAAGCCTTCGACGCAGGCTGACAGCTCTTTTCTGGCTCCTCGCGGGTCCGGCGGTAGGATGGCATCGTGGGCGTCGACGTCTTCGGCATCGTGGGCACCGTCCAGGCCGGGCAGTTCGAGGTCGAGAGCGCCGTCGCCGAGGGAGGCTTCGCCGTCGTTTATCGCGCGCTCCATCGGGCGTTTCGCGCTCCGATCGCGCTCAAGTGCCTCAAGATACCGGGGTCGATGACGAGCGATCAGAGGGAGAGCTTCCTCGAGAAGTTCCGCGCCGAAGCCGAGCTCCTGTTCAGACTCTCGAGCATCACCCCCCACGTCGTCCGACCACTCCAAGTCGGGACGCTCGACCTGCCGGGTCGGTTCGTGCCGTTCATCGCCCTCGAGTGGCTGGAGGGCGAGTCCCTCGATTCCATCCGGCAGAAGCGCGCGGCGGCCGGGAAGGCGCCGATGAAGATGCAGCGCATCGTGAAGCTCTTCGCGCCGGTCGCGCGCGCGCTCACCATCGCGCACCGCCTCCCGAGCCCCGAGGGCTCGATCGCCGTGATCCACTGCGATCTGAAGCCGGAGAACATCTACGTCGCGAAGTCGGCGAGCGGGGACGTCGTGAAGATCCTCGACTTCGGCATCGCGCGCGTGAAGGACGTGACGAGCGCCATCGCGGGCAGGACGTCGGGGAGCGGCGGGTCGGCCTCGGCCTTCACCCCGGGCTACGGCGCGCCCGAGCAATGGGATCCGAACGCCTACGGGCAGACCGGCCCTTGGACCGACGTGTGGGGCCTCGCGATCACGATCGTCGAGCTCGCGCTCGGGCGTGCGGCGATCGACGGGGCCCTCGGCGCGATGATGTCGCTCACCGTCGATCCCCACCGACGACCGACGCCACGCGCGCTGGGCGTCCAAGTGAATGACGCGGTGGAAGCGGCGATGGCGCGCGCGTTGGCGGTCGATCCGAAGCTCCGAACGCAGGACATCCGCGCCTTTTGGACCGAGCTCGAGCTCGCCGTCGGCGAGACTCCTTCTCTCCTCGAGGACCAACGCGTCGAGCCTCTCCGCTCCGATCCGCCCCCGTCCGGCCGACTCCCGAGCCTGCCTCCCCTCCCCCCTCCCGGCGGCCTGCCGAACCCGGCGATGGCCTTCGCGCAGGAGCCTGCGATCCGTGCGCCGCTCTACTCGGAGATCGATCCGACGCCCCTCGGCGCTTCGCCGTACGACTCGTCGCAGCCGCCGCCGGGCGCGTCGCACGACCCGCGCGGCGATCTCGATCCGTCGCTGTCGATGGGGCTCGTCGCCCAGCCGGCGCGGCCCCGCCCGCTTCCACCGAGAGCGTTCGCGCACGGACCGGTGAACCTCGCGGACGAGTCGAGCAGCGTGTTCGACAAGCTCGCCGTCCCGCTGAAGCTCGTGGGCGCCGCCTTGGTGATCGCGATCGCCGATCAGGTCTACACACACGTGACGACGACGCAGCTCACGCTCGGCCCCGCGCGCCCGTTCTGGCTGTCGGCGGGGCTCGTCGCGCTCGCCGTGGTGATGGCGTTCGTCCGACTCATGTCGGACTGAGCGCGATCAGAGCGACGCGAAGATCTGGAGCGGACGGAACACGCGCGCGGCCCACGCGGCTTCGTTGTGCTGCGCTCCCGCTTCGTGCCAGTGGTAGAGGTCGACGTTGAACTGGTAGCCGAGCGAGGCGAGCAGATCGCGCATCTGCACCGTCTCACAATAGTTGTCGGCGTCGGTGGGATCGTCGTCGTCGACGCCGTCCATGTCCGAGTCGGCACAGGTCCCGCCACCTCCACCCGAGTCGAGGAACACGACCGTGCTGGCGTGTCCCGCCGCCGCGAAACGATCCATCATCGTCTCGTTGTGGACGGTCGCGCCGATGCTCCCCCATCCGAGCGTGCCGGACATGCTCGCGACGAACGCGAACTCGCCGGGGTGCTTGTTGGCGATGTGCAAGCTGATGAGGCCCCCCAGCGAGGAGCCGAGCAGGCCGCGTTTGGCGGGCTCGCCGTAGTGCTTGGCGATGAGGGGACGCACCTCGTTCTCGACGAGGTCTCCGTAGGCGTCGCCGAGACCGCCGATGAAGTTCGAGGTCGAGCCATCGATGATGTCGGGCACGTGCGTGTACTCGTCCATGCGCGCGGCCGTGTTGTCGATGCCGACGATCATCATCCCGGCCGGCGCCGAGGCGTCGAGCTTCCAGCCGCCCCAAGGTGCGCTCGGATCGAACAGGTTCTGGCCGTCCTCGGCGTAGAGGACGCGGGTCACCGGCTCTGCGGGGAGATGGACGCGGATCGTGCGGGGCCCGAGCGTCGCGGACTTCACCTGGAAGAAGCGCTCGAGGTGCGCCGTGCTCGGCGCAGGCACGAGGCTGATTTCGCCGTTCACGTCGTAGCCGAACCCGCGCGACCACGGATCGGCGAGGAAGGTCTGTCCCGTCGTGAGCTTGTAGTGCTCGCCGGGGGTGTCCGGGAGGATGCCCCACGAGAAGCCTTGATCCGGCGTCAGCGCGGTGCCCGTCCACGCGTCGAAGTCACCCGCGACCTTCTGGTAGGCCGGATCCGTCGAGACGACCACCAAGCCTTCGGCCACCTTCACCGGCCAGCCGCCGAGGTTCGATTCGTCGAGGAGGGTCTTGTCCCGATCGGCGCGCAGCCGCGCGAGGAGGTCCTGCAGCGACTCGAGCCCTGCGCCGCCCGCGCCCCCCGAAGCCGAGGCGGATGACGACGTGGTCGACGAGGACAAGGTCGGAGACGCCGCGGTCGACGAGGCGGCGTCGGACGCGCTCCCTCCCGCCGCCGCGACGGAGCCGGTCGGGACCTGATCGCTCCCGCCGCACGCGGGCGCCGCGATCGAGAGCGAAGCGCAAGCGAGGACGAGCCCGATCGAGACGAACGCGCCAAGCCCGCGACGCGACCTCGCCCGCCACGCCGCGCCGCTCACCGCGCCCTCACGAGCGAGCGGAGCGGGACGAGCTTCTCCTCGTGGGTCGGCTGCTCCGCCGTCACCCGCGCGGCCTCGATCCGAGCCCGCGCGAGCCGCTCCTCGAGCGCGCCCTCCACGTCCCCTTCGTCGAGCAGCGATCGCAGGAACACCTCCGCCGCCTTGTAGCTCGAGCGGACGAGCGGGCCCGACGCGCAGTAGAGAAAGCCGAGCTTCTGCGCCTCGATCTCGTACGCCTGGAACGTCTCGGGCGGAACGAACCGAACGACCTCGTGGTGCTTCGGCGACGGCCTCAGGTATTGGCCCAGGGTGACGACGTCGACGCCGACGCCGCGGAGATCGCGCATCGTCTCCACGACCTCCTCGTCGGTCTCGCCGAGGCCGACCATGATCGAGCTCTTCGTGAGCATCGGTCGGCGCGATGCGTCCTCGCCGAAGCGTCGCGCCGTCTCCTTCGCTCGCGCCAGCACCGCGAGGCTCTGATCGTAGCCGCTGCGCACGTCGCGGACGGTGCGCGTGAGGCGTCGCACCGTCTCGACGTTGTGCGCGAAGACGTCCGGGTTGCCGTCGCAGCACGCGTCGACGGCGTCGGGCTGCCCTCGAAAGTCGCCGACGAGGGTCTCGATGAGGATGTCGCTCCGGAGCTCGTGCAACCGCCGGACGGTGCGCGCGACGTGATCCGCGCCACCGTCGAGGAGATCGTCGCGGTTCACCATCGTCATCACGACGTACTGGAGCTCGAGCTTCGCGATCGCGCGCGCGACGTGCTCCGGCTCGCGCGTGTCGACGGCCCCGCGCGGATCGCCCGTGGAGACGGCGCAGAAGCGGCAGCCCCGCGTGCAGACGTCGCCGAGGAGCATCACGGTCATCGTGCCCTCGCGCCAGCATTCGCCGACGTTGGGGCAGCGCGCCTCTTCGCAGACGGTGTGGAGGTCGAGCGCGCGGAGGGTCTGCTTGAGGCCGTGGTAGCGATCGCCCCCGGGAGCGCGGACGCGGAGCCACTCGGGCTTGGGTTCGAAGCGTGATGCCATGCGACCCTGAGTCCTTAGTGCAAACCATGCCCGGGGGCGAGGGGCGCCGCCATCGACGCGTGAGCGCCGTCAGCTCGCGTTTGCAACGAGCCGCGCGGGCGGCTAGCGTCGCGCCATGTCGAAGGGCGTCGTCCTCATCACGGGTTCGAACGGGGAGATCGGTCGCTCGCTGATCGAGCGGATCGCGCAGGAGGGCCGCTATGCGGTCGTGAGCCTCGATCTGACCCCGATCCCCGAGAGCGTGCGTCCGCTCTGCGCGGCGAGCTACGCGGGCAACATCATGGACCGCTACCTGTTGGATCAGATCGCGGCGCACCACGAGATCGACGCGGTCTTCCACCTCGCCGCGCTGCTCTCGACCCGCGGTGAGCGTGATCCCGAGCTCGCGCACCAAGTGAACGTGGAGGGCACGCT
>CAYYKK010000160.1:0-15767 GCA_964467935.1 uncultured Polyangiaceae bacterium | reverse complement strand
ATCGCGGGCGCGCGACCGCGACGTTCGAGGTGCGTACGCGCGAGGGGCGGAGCCTTCGCGTGAAGGAGCGTCGAACGAGCGAGGGCGGCACGCTCGAGACGGTGTGGGACCTCACCGACGACGTCCGCCGGGAGGAGGAGCTGCGTGAGGCGCGCGCCGCGGCCGACGTCGCGAGCCACGCGAAGAGCGAGTTCCTCTCGTCGATGAGCCACGAGCTGCGGACGCCGCTCAACGCGGTGCTCGGCTTCGCGCAGCTCCTCCAGCGCGACAAGAAGGACCCGCTCTCGACCCGCCACAAGGAGCGCGTCGAGCAGATCCTGAAGGGGGGCGAGCACCTCCTGCGCCTCATCGACGACATCCTCGACCTGTCGCGCATCGAGGCCGGCGGGGTCTCGATCTCGACCGAGCCGGTCGGCGTGTGGCCGGTCCTCGAGGAGGTGCGCACGACGCTCGAGCCCGCCGCGGCGAGGGCGGACGTCCACGTCGAGATCGCGATGCCGCCGCCCCCCGATCTGCCGATGATCGCCGTGGATCGAACGCGCTTCGCGCAGATCCTGATGAACTACGGATCGAACGCGATCAAGTACAACCGCCCCGGAGGGCGCGTGCTCTTCCGCGTGTCGGTGCCCGACCATCGACGCGTTCGGGTCAGCGTCGTCGACACGGGCTGGGGCATCCCGCTCGACAAGCAGGACAAGCTCTTCCAGCCCTTTCAACGCGCGGGACAAGAGACCGGCCCCATCGAGGGGACGGGCATCGGCCTCACGATCACGAAGCGGCTCGCGGAGCTCATGCACGGTGACATCGGCTTCAAGAGCGTCCCCACCGAGGGCTCGGAGTTCTGGGTCGACATGCCGGTGCACGACCACCCGCCGATCGAGGGGGGCCGCGCGGTGCTCGCCGCGGCGCCGAGGCTCGAGGCGCCGCGCGGCGGCGTCGTCCTCTACGTCGAGGACAACCCCGCGAACGTGACGTTCATGCGCGATCTGCTCGGGGTGTTCGAGGACATCGAGCTGCTCGTCGCGCCGACCGCGGAGATCGGCGTGGAGGTCGCGCGGGCACGGCGCCCGAGCGTGATCATCATGGACATCAACCTGCCGGGGATGAGCGGGCTCGACGCGCTCCACGCGCTCCAGCGCCACGCGGAGACGAGGGAGATCCCCGTCATCGCGCTGACCGCCGCGGCGTCGGAGCGCGATCGCGAGCGCGGCGAGCGCGCCGGGTTCTTCCGCTACCTCACGAAGCCCGTGAACGTCGCCGAGCTCGAGGCCGCGCTCCAGCAGCACCTCGACGCGAGCGCCGTCGGCTCGACCTGATCGGGCCGCGGCGCTCGCTCCTCACCGACGCGATGCGCGGGCGCGCGGCGCGAGAACGCCTCCGCTCCGCGGGTCAGAAGCCTCGCGGCCCGCCTTCGGAGCCGATGTCTTGCACGAACGCGTCGAGCAAGAGCTTGTACGAGACCGCGTTCTCGGGCTCGTGTCCGTTCGGCGAGCCGGACCAGGTGAGGTCGCCGTCGTCGTAGCGGAACACGTCGAGGTAGGCGTCGGCGCGCAGGAGGCGACGGTTGCGCGGGACGTCCTGGTACTCCTTCGACAGATCGGTCTTCGAGCCGTTCTTGTAGTTGGTGACCGAGAGATCTCCCTCGTCGCCGATCGAATAGGAGCGGATGAGCGTCTTGTTCATGGTGCCTCCGAATGGCGGGTCACACCCCGCGCCTTCTCCCCAGAGCAAACGCGGCACCAACGCGTAAACCCTCGAACCGACGGGACGTAGCGTCCTCGGAGCGCGCAGCTCTTGCGCCGACGCGCAGCTCGTTCGGAGGGCCACCCGCGCGTCCGCCTCGATGCGTCGTGAACTCGGCGGCGACGCTTGCGACGGAGGTGCTTCGGCGTTTGCATGGAGTCGTCCCATGGTCCCCACTTCCGAGCTCCTCGCAGGAAGGTTCGCCCTGTCGGGCAGGCTCGGGACCAGCCGGACCGGGGACCTCTACCGTGCCGTGGACGCCACGACGGGGGCGTCCGTCGCGCTCCGCGTGCTCAGGGGGGTCAGCGACGCCGTCGCGCGCCAATCCATGCAGGACGTCGACAAGGCGAGCAGCGTCGAGCACCCCGCGCTCGTCGCGCACGTCGCCCACGGGATCGACGCCGGCCACGCCTTCGTCGCGACGGAGTGGCTGACGGGTGAGACCCTCGGCGACCGGCTCGCGCGCGGCCCGCTCTCGATCGACGAGACGCGCCGGCTCGCCGAACGCCTCGCGGAGGCGCTCGCCGCGCTGCACGCGCGGGGCTTCGTGCACGGCGACGTCAACCCCGGCAACGTCCACCTCCCTGGCGGCCACATCGCCGAGGCGAAGCTCGGCAACTGGGGTCTCGCGAGCTGGGCCACGTCGCTCGACGCGGAGGGCCTCACGATGGGCACGCCGGGCTGCATGGCGCCCGAGCAGCTGCGCGGCGAGCGGCTGGAGCCCGCCGCCGACGTCTTCGCCCTCGGGTGCGTGCTCTACGAGTGCATCGCGGGCGTCGCCGCGTTTCGCGGCGCGACGCCCGCGGCGGTGCAGGCCAAGATCTTCCTCACCGATCCCGAGCGGCTCGAGACGGTCCAGCCGGCCACGCCCCCCGCGCTGGGCCACCTCGTGCTGCGCATGATGGCGAAGCGGCCGGCGGGCAGACCCCCGGACGGGGACGCGTTGCGCGCGGAGCTCGCGGAGCTCGACTCCGAGGTGTCGGTGAGGCTCTCGCGCGGGCAGACGTTGTCGATGGAGGAGCGCAAGCTCGCCGGCATGATCGTCGTCTCCTGGCCCCCGGCGGAGCCGGTGCCGCCGCGCGTGTCGAGGCTCGTCGAGGCGCACCACGCGGCGGTGGTCGCGGAGGTGCGCGGAGGCCTCGTCGCGTCGCTCGAGCGAACGGGCGACGTCGAGCTCGCGACCGTCACGTCGGCTCGCTTCGCGCTGTCGCTCGCGGCCGGAGAGGACGTGACGGGCGTGTCGCTCGCGACGGTCCCGGACGAGCCCGCGGGCGTGGCGCGCGCGATCGACCGCGCGACGTCGCCGCTGTCGATCGCGGAGCGGCACTGGGTGGCGATCGACGAGGTGACCGAGAGCCTCTTGCCTTCCCGCTTCCAGCGGGTGCGACGGGCCGACGGCTTCGCTTTGCTCTCGGAGCTCGACGCGCTCGACGTGCCGCGCGCCGTGCTCGGCCGCGAAGCCCCCCTCGTCGAACGCGACGCCGAGCTCGAGCTCCTCGCCGGACAGACGGTCGAGCACCTCCGGCGCGGCCGTGGGGGCGCCCTCCTCGTCACCGGGCCGCTCGGCATCGGCAAGTCGCGCTTGCGGCAAGAGGCGCTGCGCCGGCTCGCGCCGGCGATGCCGGATCTCCGCGTCTGGGCGGTGCGCGGCGACCCGGATCGCGCGGACGCGCCGCTCGAGCTGCTCGCGAGCCTCGTGCGCAAGGTCGCGCTGCTCGAGCTGCCCGCGCCCACCGCGGCGCGCGCGCCGGCCGACGATCGCGAGACGCTGCGCGCGCGCGTGGCGCGCCACGTCGCAGCGAGCGAGGTCGCGCGCGTGACGCGGTTCCTCGGCCTCTTGGCGCACGTCCCCGGCGACGACGCCGACGCCCAGCGCCGACGCGCCGACCACGATCGCACGTGGACGAGGGAGGAGATCCTCCGCGCGCTGACGGACTTCGGCGACGCCGAGACGCGCGCCGGGCCCCTCCTCGTCGTGCTCGAGGATCTGCACTGGGCCGACGCGGCGTCGCTGTCCTTCGTCGGCGAGGTCGCCGAGGCGCTCGCGGCGAGGCCGCTCGTGCTCTGGGCGCTCGGGCGCCCCGAGCTCGAGGAGCGCCTCGCGTCGTGGGACGATCGCGGCATCCTGTCGGCGCACGTGCGGGTCGGCGAGATCGGCGAGGCCGGGGCGAAGACGCTCGCGGCGAGCCTGCTCGGCGAGGAGGCCTCGAAGCGCCTGGTGGCCGCGGTCGCGAGCCGCGGGCTCGGCGTGCCGCTCTTCGTGGAGGAGCTGGCGATGAGCGTCGCCGAGGGCATCGACGAGGACGCGTCGCAGCCGCTGCTGGCGCTCGTGACGGCGCGGCTTCGCGCGCTCCCGCCCGCGACGAGGCGAGCCGCGCGCGCCGCGGCGATCGTCGGGCTCGTGTTCTGGCGCGGCGCCGTCGCCGCGCTCCTCCCGGAGCTCGGGAAGCGCGCGATCGACGCGGGGATCTCCGCCCTCGTCTCGGCGGGTTGGGTGGTCGAGCACCCCACGAGCCGGTTCGCCGGCGAGCGCGAGCTCGCGTTCCGGCACGACGGCCTCCGCGACGCGGCGGAGGGCCTCTCGAGGGAGGAGGATCGCGAGCTGGCTCACGGCGTCGTCGCGCGGTGGCTCGAGGCCGCGGGGGAGCGCGACGCGAGCCTCGTCGCGGCCCATTTCGTTCGTGCCGGGCTCGGACACCTGGCCGCCGATCACTACGCTCGCGCGGCCGAGCGCGCCCTCGCCGCGGGCGATCTCGCCGAGGCGTTGCACCGGTCCGCGCGGGGGCTCTCGTGCTCGACCGATCCGGCGGCGACCGGCTGGCTCTCGGGCTTGCGGGCCGAGGCGCACCTCGGCAAGGGCGAGCACCGCGAGGCGCTCGGCGCGGCGCGCGCCGCGATGAGCGCGCTCGAGGGCCTGCCGGGCTTTCCCTCCGACCGGTGGTACCTCGCCGCGGCCCTCGCCGCCGAAGCGGCGGGACGCGAGCACGATCTGAGGACGATCCTCGAGGTGTCGGAGGCGCTGCTCGCCGAGCATCTGCACGGAGCCCCGACGCCCCCGCGCGCGCTCGCCGTCGCGCGCGCGACCGAAGCGCTCGTGCTGAGTGGTCTCGAGCCGGAGGCCTCTCGCCTCGGCGCGTGGCTCACGACGGCGCTGCCGCTCTTCTCGGACGACGCTCCCACGCGCGGCCGGATGCTGCGTTCGCTGGGGCTCCTCACCCAAGCGGCGGGGGACGTCGCCCGCGCGCGCGTCGAGCTTCGCGAGGCGGCCGACGACCTCTCGGCTTCGGGGGATCGCAAGGCGGCGCTCGACACTAGCCTGCGCGCCGCGACGTGCGCGCTGGACGCGGGCCTCGGCGACGAGGCGGAGCCGGATCTCGTGCGCCTGGTGGACGAGCTCGGGAAGACGAAGCTCGGCGCGCGGACGGTGCTCGCCAAGAGGGCGCTGGCGAGCGCGCTCACCCGTCGCGGGGCGTACGCCGAGGCGCTCGCCGCCGCGCGCGACGCGACCGAGCTCGCCGCCAACGTCGGCGAACGCAAGCTCGAGGGGACGAGCCGCACCCTCGCCGCGCGCGTCCTCATCCTGATGGGCGACGCGAGGTCCGCGGTCGAGGAGGCGCGCACGGCGGTGGATCTCTTGGCCGCCCTGCCGGCGGTGCTGCCACTCGCGCGCGCGGCGCTGGCCGACGCGCTCCGGGCCCGCGGCGACGTGACCGCCGCGGTGCGCGAGAGCGAAGAGGCGACCGCGTCGCTCTTCCGCCTCGAGCGCGTCGAGGGGGATCCGTCGGTCGTGCACCTCGCCGCGGCCGAGGCCCTGCTCGCGGCGAACAACCTGCCGCTCGCCGTCGGCGCGATCGCGCGGGCGAGCGCGGCCGTACGCGACGCGCAGGCGCGCATCTCGGATCGCGATGCCCGGGAGGCGTTCGTCGCCCTGGTGCCCGAGCACGCGAGGGTGCGTGCGCTCTCGCGGCAGCACCACCTCGAAGCGCCTTGAGCCCAGGCCTGGACACGCGACGCAACAGTCTGTTCGATCGCTCGCCCTAGTCGCTCGAGCGCCTCGTGGCGACACTCTAGCTCGACGAAGGAGCTCACCATGTCGAGCCAAGAGACGAGCCTCACGCGCCGCGACGCGCTGCTCGCTGGGATCGCGGGCGCGACCGCCGCGGCCGTCGCGGGCTGCGAGAAGACGCCCCCTCGGGCGGAGCCACGCGACGAAGCGCGCGCGGCGCGCGCCGACCGCATGCCGGTCGTGTTCCTGCCGCACGGCGGCGGCCCGTGGCCCTTCGTGGATCTCGGCATCGGCACGAAGAGCGAGCTCGACGCGCTCGCCGCCTACTTGCGGCAAATCCGCAACGTCCCCGCGGCCCCGCCGAAGGCGCTGCTCGTGATCTCGGCCCACTGGGAGGAGGCGGTGCCGACGGTGATGACCGGCGACAAGCCGCCGATGCTCTACGACTACTACGGCTTCCCGCCCGAGTCGTACCTCGTCACGTGGCCCGCTCCAGGGAGCCCGGCGCTCGCGTCGCGCGTGCGCGAGCTCCTCGGCGGCGCGGGCTTCGAGACGGGCGAGAACGCCGAGCGAGGGTTCGACCACGGCACGTTCGTGCCGCTCAAGCTCGCGTACCCCGACGCCGACGTCCCGACGGTGCAGCTCTCGCTGAAGCGCGGGCTCGATCCCGCGGAGCACCTGGCGATCGGCCGCGCCCTCGCGCCTCTCCGGGACGAGGGGATCTACATCGTCGGCAGCGGCATGACGTTCCACAACCTGCGCGCCTTCGGCAACCCCGACGCGCGGCCCGTCGCCGAGAGCTTCGACGCCTGGCTGCGCGAGACCGCGACGCTCGAGCCGGCGCAGCGCGACGCGGGCCTCGTCGCGTGGTCGCGCGCCCCCTCGGCGCGCGCGGCGCACCCCCGAGAGGAGCACCTCTTGCCGCTCATGGTGATCGCGGGGGCCGCGGGCGCCGATCGGGGCTCGCTGGCCTTCGGCGGCACGATCCTCGGGCTCCGGCTCTCCGCGTACCACTTCGGCTGATCCATCGAGGGAAGGTCCGGCCGCGAGCGACGTACGAGAGTCGACCGGGGGGTCGCCCGCGCGCTCGGACGGCGTCCCACGAGCGCCAGCGCGATCCGTCGTGACCGATGCAGAACATCACCCTCGAGCCCAGCAAGTCGAAGGACACCGGCCCCTGCGCGTGCTGCGGCGCCCTCAGCCGCACCGTCTGGGGCTACCTGTCGGTCGACGGCGAGGCGCGCGCCGTCTACTACGTGCAGTGGACCCTCGGGCAGGTGAAGAAGCACGGCGCCAACGTGGACCTCGTCATCGGCGCGTGGGGCGACGAGGCCACGGCGGCCGAGCGTGTCGCGGTGAGCCTGCTCTTTCGGATCGGACCGAACGGCGTCGAGCTCTCGAGCGTCGATCCCGACGGGCGACCGCACGCGACGAGCGGCCTCGCCGGGCACCTCGTCCCCGGCAGGCACGTCGTCGGCAACCCCGTCGCCGCCGACGCGTACGCGTACCTCCACGCCGTCCTCGGTCAGGATCCGCGGGTGCGAGAGCTCATCGACGCTTCGCAGCGCTGAGCACCTCGTCGGCGCAGCACGAAGCACTTCGATAAGGCCGCGTCGCGCGCGCGTCGGCGCCCGAAAACTTGGAGATCGCCCGTGCGTCGGCCTAGAGCGAGGAGGTGGACGCCGCCCCTCTACGCGCCCGATGCGAAGCAGACGTCGAGCGCGTCGGCTTCTTGAGGCTCGCGTTCGAGCTCGGGCGTGACCGATCCACCGGCTCGCTGCGCGTGATGACCCCGCACGGCGCGATCGAGGAGCTCCCGATCCGCGAGGGTGCGCTCGTCTCCGAGCCCCACGATGCGCTCGGGAGGATCGCGCACGCGAAGCTCGACGAGGCGGCCCGGAGCCCATCGGCGCACGCGGCCTTCCGGCCGGGCCCGATCGCCGCGGCCGGGCGAGAGATCTCCCTCGTGCGCTGGGTGAAGCAGCACCTCGTGCGCGCGCTCGACGCGGAGCGCGCCGCGGCGCTCGCGCGGCGCGTCGGGGACACGCCGATCGTGATCGGGCCGGCGTTTCGGCTCGATCCGAGCGTGCTCGACGCACACGAGCGCCTGCTGCTCGCGGCGCTCGATCGCCCGCGCGGCGTCGACGAGCTCGCGACGAGGACGCGACAATCGCGCTACCGGGTCCTCTCCTTCGTCCACTTCCTCGACGTCGTCGGCGCGCTCGCGGTCACCCGTTCGTCGAGAGCCTCGGCCGATGCCCCGGTCGCTGGACCTCCGCGCGAGGCGCCGAGCGCGCGCGCGGCGAGCGCGAACGTCTGGTCGAGCCGCACCGCTGCGCTGCGTCTGCTGGGGCTGCCGCCCGAGGCCGACGGGGCGCTCGTGCGCCACGCGTATCGGAAGCTGGCGCGCGCGCTCCACCCCGATCTGCACCCGGGCGTCGGAGAGGGGCGACGACGCGAGCTCGAGCGGCGCCTCGCGCACGTGAACGCGGCTTATGGCCTGCTCACCGCAGGCTGAGCCGACAGGCGCGCATCGCGCGACAAGCGTCGTGGGGTTGTACTAGCCTGCGGGCGTGGTCGAGGGGCAGATCGGAGAAGCCACCGAAGAGGGCGAAGGCGGCGCGCGTCCTCGCGCGAAGGACGGCGAGGACGCCGGCGAGCCCACGGTGCGCCTCGTGTGCTTCTTCCTCCGCGAGCAGGAGTTCGCGTTCCCGATCGGCGCCGTCCGCGAGACCCTCCGCATGAGGCCGATCACGCGCGTCTTCCTCACGCCGAGGTGGCTCTCGGGCATCTTCAGCCTGCGAGGCGAGATCGTCCCCGCCGTCGATCTCGCCAGCTGGCTCGGGATGCCCCCGACGCTGGTCGACGACGAGAGCCGCCTCGTCGTGCTGCGCCACGGCGGGGCGACGCTCGGCGTCGTCACGAGCCGCCTGGCCGAGCTGAGGACGCTCGACGCGGACGAGGTCGCGCCGCCCCCAGGCACGCTCGCGAGCGATCAAGCGGCGCTTCTGTCGGGCGTCGCCGTGACCGCCACCGGAACGGTCCGCATCCTCGATCCCGACGCCATGCTGGCCTCGGAGTGGATCCGCTCGCTGCACCAGCCCGGCACGGCGTGACCCGAGCCCGACGAAGCCCTCACCCCCCCTGAGACGACGCCCCTTGAGACGACGACCGTTGAGACGACGAGAGGTCTGCCCGGAATGAAATCGCTGCGCGTCCCGATGTTCGTGAAGTTCCTGCTCGGCTGCCTCACCCTGGCCGCGCTCCTCATCGTCGGTGGAACGGCCGTCGTGAAGAACCAGGCGCGCCCCTCGACGCAGGGGAACTTCCTCGCCAAGCACCTGCGACGCTTCCAGGGCTACGAGGAGCGCGTCGGCCGAGGCATGACCGGCGTGCTCGAGGTGGTCGCCGACGATCCGCGGGTCCGGCGCGCGTTCGGCCACCCGACCGCCGCACCGGCGCCCGCGGCGCCCGCCCCCGACGCGAGCGCCGACCTGTCGCCCGCCGCCGTCGGCGAGTCGCTCGCGGCGAGGCTCTCGTCGAAGAACGGCATCAACCCCGATCTCCTCGCGCTCTTCACGGTGAAGGAAGATCTGCTCTGGGCGTCGTCGAGCACCCCGAGCAAGAAGAGCGACTTGGCCGACCTCGCCCCCGTCGAGCGCGTCCAGGCGGGCAGCATCTTCGCGCACCTGCCCGTGCTCATCGACGGCGTTCCCTACCAGGTCTCCGCCGTCCCCGTGCGCTCCACGGACGGGGAGCTGCTCGGCGGAGTGCTCGCGGGCGTGCGACTCGCGCGCTACTACGTCGAGTACGCGGAGCAGAGCGACGACAACGCTGACAACCGCATGCGTCCGACGCTCATCCACGGTCAGGAGATCCTCGCCACGGCGTTCCCCGACGAGCAGCGGAGCGCCGTCGCGCAGGCGCTGCAGCTCGACAAGGTGTTCAAGGTCAACGTCGGCGAGGAGCAGCGCGAGGTCGTGCGCATCGGGTCGACCGCCCACTACTTCTACGGCGAGGATCTGCTGGGCTACAAAGGCCTCGAGAAGACGACGCTCGGAAAGCTCTTCATCACGCGCGTGCAGCCCGTGACGGACGACGGCAGCAAGATCCCCTGGCCGGAGATCGGCATCGCCGTCGCGCTCTCGGTCGGCATCGCGCTCTTGATGGCCTTCTGGATCACGCGGCCGATCAAGCAGTTCGTCAGCCAGTCGAAGAAGCTGCTCGAGGGCGACACCGATCTCACGCAGCGCATCGTCGTGCGCTCGAACGACGAGACCGCCGACCTCGCGGAGAACATCAACCAGGTCTTCAGCCGCGTCCAAGGCCTCGCGTCCGGGGTGCAGACCGCGGCGTTCCAGGTCGGCGCGTCCAGCGCGGAGATCAGCGCCGCGTCGAAGCAGATGTTGAGCGGGATCAAGGACCAGAGCCTGAAGATCGAGAGCAGCACCGCGGCGATCACCGAGCTCTCAGCGTCGATCCAGCAGGTGGCGGAGAACGCGGCGCACGCGACCGACGTGGCGAGCAAGTCGAACGTCGCGGTGACGTCCGCCGTCGAGCGGATGGAGCAGATCCGCGGGGCCGTCGACGAGGCCGCCGAGAAGATGCGCGAGCTCGGCGACAGCTCGAAGCGCATCGGCAAGATCGTCGAGGTCATCCGCCAGATCAGCGAGCAGACGTCGCTCCTCGCGCTGAACGCGGCGATCCAGGCGGCGCAAGCCGGGGAGCACGGCCGAGGCTTCGCGGTCGTCGCCGACGAGGTCTCGTCGCTCGCCCGTCGCTCGGGCGAGAGCGCCAAGGACATCGAGTCGCTGATCCAGAGCATCACCGAGCAGACGAGCGCGGCCGTGTCGTCGATGGAGAAGGGCGCGCACGAGGTCGAGAGCGGCACCGAGCTCGTGAGCGCGACGCTCGGCGATCTCGGCCAGCTCATCGGCGTGGTGCGCGACACGGCGAGAGCCGTCCAAGAGCAGGCCGTCGTGTCCGACGAGATCGCGCGCAACATGGACGCGGTGCAGCTCATCGCGAACGAGGTCCTCACCGGCTCGGAGGAGTCCGTGGTGCAGGCGGAGCGGCTGCACGAGCTCGCGTACGACCTCGAGGAGACCATCGGCGGCTTCAACCTGGACGGCGGCAAGCGATCGAAGGCTGTCTCCGCGGAGGTCACGCCGAAGCCGAGGGCGCTCCCCGACAAGACGGAGCGTTCGACGAAGACGCGCGCGACAGAGCGACGGAGCTAGTCGCCCGTGGCGCTCGCGCGAAAGACGCTCGCGACCCTCGAGCGAAAGCTCCACGCCCACGCGGGGCTCGAGCTGCCGAGCTGGATCGTGGAGTCGCGCGCAGAGGCGCGGATGCAGAAGCTCGGTCTCGGCGAGAGCGCCTACGCGGCGCTCCTCACCTCCCCGCGCGGCGAGGCCGAGCTCGCGGCGCTGATCGAGGCGGTCCGCGTGGGCGAGACGCGGTTCTTCCGACACCAGCCGCAAGTGACGGCGCTGCTCGAGGTCGTCGTGCCCGCGCTCCGCGACGCCGGCGTCAAAGCGCCCCGCGTCTGGAGCGCCGGCTGCGCCAGCGGCGAGGAGCCCTACACGCTCGCGCTCGTCCTCCGAAAGGCGCTCCCTCCGCCGCTCTACGCGCCGACGATCCACGCGACCGACGTGAGCCGCGAGGCGATCGAAGCGGCACGGCGCGGCGCGTACGCGCGTGAGGTGCGCGAGCAGATCCCCGATGCGTACCGAGAGGGTCTCGTCGAGCACGAACGCGGCGTCTCGGTCCGCCCCGAGATCGCGAGCCTCGTCACGTTCGAGCGCCAGAACCTCGCCGAGGCCTTCCCTGCCCGCACCTTCCACGTCGTCTGGTGCAGGAACGTCCTCATCTACTTCGGCCCGGAGGCGAAGCAGAAGGTGCTCGCGCGCCTCGTCGACGCGCTCGAGCCAGGCGGGTTCCTCTTCCTCGGCTACTCCGAGACGCTGCGCGACGTCCCCGGGCTCTCCGCGGTGCGCTTCGAAGACCAGGTCCTCTGGCGGAGGTCGCCCTCGGACGCGCGCGTCGCGAGCGACCCGGCGCGTCGCGCCCGCTCGTCACCCGACCTCACCGTCGCGGTCCCGCGCGCGCCGAGGAGCGCGGGATCGTCGCCCGATCTCACGGCCCAGCTCGGGAGCGCGCCGAAGAGGAGCGCCCGCCCCGAGCCGCCCGACGAGCGCGCTGCGCCAGCGAGAGCGGAGAAGGGTCCGAGCGCGACCCTGACGATGCACATCGGCGGCATCGCCCCCGACGAGGTCGCGCAGCGGTTCGCCGATGCGCTCGCGAAGCCCGGCGTCGGCGCGGTGCGCGTGGATCTCGACTCGGCCGAGTACGTCGACGACGCCGTCGCCGCCGTGCTCCATCGCGCCCTCGCGAGCGCTCGGTCCGCGGGGATCGCGATCGAGCTCCGCGCGAGCCGCCCCGGCGCGCAGCGTTGGCTCCGGCGGCACCGCCTCCCGGGAGGCGAGCCTTGAGCGGGAGCGGCGTCGAGTCGTTCGGTCTCTTCGTGGAAGCGGCGGGCCGCGACGTGCGCGCGCTCTCCGCCGGCGTGCTCGCGCTCGAAGCGGGCGGCTCGGAGGCCGAGATCGGCGCCCTCGCCGAGCTCGCGTTCCGCGTGGGCCTCTCGAGCTTGCTCGTCGGCGCCGAGGAGCTCGGTCGGCTCGCGCTCTCCGTCGAGCGTATCCTCGACGCGACGCGCGAAGGCCGCTTCACGATCGCCATCACGTGCGCGCTGCTCGCGGCGGCGCGCGAGGCGTTGCTGGCCGCGGTGACGCAGCTCGAGCACCCCGACAAGTCGGGCGCGCGCATCGAAGGGATCCCGCTCACCGAGCTGACGCGCGAGCTCGAGGAGGCCACCGGCGCGACCAAGCCGGCGCCGCGGACCGCGACCGCCGCCGCGCCCGCCGCCGCGCCGCCTCCGCAAGCCGCGTCCCCGGCCATCCAGGCGTCGGCGGGCGCCGTGGCGTTCACGTGGACCCCGGCCGTCGACGACGACATGGTCGAGCTCTTCTTCGAAGAGGCGAACGAGCGCATCGAGGCGATCAGCGGCAAGCTCCTCGACCTCGAGCGCCGGAGCGGGGACGTCGAGCTCTTGCGCGATCTCTTCCGCGATCTCCACACCGTGAAGGGCAGCTCCGCGATGGTCGGTCTCGCGCCCGTGAACAAGCTCGCGCACGCCGCCGAGGATCTCGTGGGCCAGCTGCGCGATGGGGAGCGTCGCGCGGACGCGAACGTCGTCGACTGCCTCCTCGCGACGCTCGACGCGCTCCGCGGCATGCTCGAGTCCGCGCGGGCGAGACACCCCATCACGCTCGACCCGGCGCCGCTCGTGCGGTGGCTCAAGGATCCCGAGTCGGGGCGCGCGAAGCCGGTCGCGGCAGGCGCGGCGCCGGTCGACGCGACCGCCTCCCCTCCTCCGTCCGTCGAGCGCAAGCCGAACGCGGAGAGCGCCCACGCCGCGGCCGCACGCCAGACGATCCGCGTCGACTTCGACAAGCTCGATCGCCTCCTCAACCTCGTCGGCGAGCTGGTCCTCGGTCGCGACGGCCTGCGCGGCGCGCACAACGCGCTCGCGTCGGTGGCAGGCGAGCTCTCCAGCGACCGCGCGCTCGCGCGCCGGATCTCCAACGTCGGCGAGCGGCGATCGCGCGCGCGGCCCACGGGCGACGAGCCGGGCTCGCGCGCGGTGGCCCTCGAGTCGCGGGCCATGATGCGCGACCTCACCGAGGAGCTCGGCCGCGTCGAGCGCGTCCTCGGCAGCATCGCCACCGACCTCGACGCCTCGACCGGCAACCTCTACTCCGTCTCGAGCGAGCTGCGCGATCAGGTGATGCGGCTCCGCATGGTGCCCGTCGGCGGCGTCTTCCGAAAGCATCAGCGCACCGTCCGCGACCTCGCGCAGTCGCTGGGGAAGAAGGCGCGGCTCGAGCTCACGGGGGAGGACACCGAGATCGACAAGCTCCTCGTCGACGCGCTCGACGATCCGCTGCTCCACCTCGTTCGCAACGCCGTCGATCACGGCATCGAGCCGACCGCGGAGCGCGTCGCCGCCGGCAAGCCCGCCGAGGCGACCGTCCGGCTCGAGGCGCACCATCGGGGCAACCAGGTCCTCATCCGCATCGCCGACGACGGCCGCGGCATGAGCGCCGAGAAGCTCAAGGCGAAGGCGCGCGAGAAGGGCATCGTGAGCGACGCCGAGCTCGAGGCCATGGACGACAGAGCGGCGTACGAGCTCATCTTCCGCGCCGGGTTCTCCACCGCCGCGACCGTGAGCGACGTGTCGGGGCGAGGCGTCGGCATGGACGTCGTGCGCCAGACGATCGTCACGCGCCTCAAGGGCTCGATCGACATCGAGTCGGAGCTCGGGCGTGGCAGCGCCTTCGTGCTCCGACTCCCGCTCACGCTCGCCATCATCCAAGTCATCTTGGCGAGCTCGGCAGGAGAGGTCTTCGCGATCCCCCTCGACTCGGTGCTCCGGACGGCGGTCGTACCCACCCGCGACGTCTCGCTGGTCGGCGATCGCGAGGTCGTCCTGGTCGACGACGAGGCCGTGCCGCTCATCCGGCTCGCCGAGGTGCTCGAGCTCGATGGACACCACGGAGGCAGCGAAGAGTCTCTCCACGTCGTCCTGACGGAGTACGGCGACGAGCTCTACGCCCTCGCGTGCGACCGCCTCGTCGGCAAGCGCGAGATCGTCATCAAGTCGCTCGGCGACCTCCTCGGCGCGGTGCCCTGCGCGGCCGGCGCGACGCTGCTCGGCGACCGCTGCGCGCTCATCCTCGACGTGCCGGCGATCGTCCAGCGCGCCCAGCGCCGCCCCGCCGCGGCGCCTCAGCGCGTGAAGCGCGCCTCGAGCGCGTCTCCGCTCGCGCACATTCTCTTGGTCGACGACTCCGACACCGTCCGCGAGTCGCTCCGCCGCATCCTCGTCGAGGCCGGCTACGACGTGACCACGGCGAACGACGGACGCGACGCGCTCGCGCTCTGCCAGGGCCGCGTCTTCGATCTGGTCTCGACCGACGTGATGATGCCCCACACCGACGGCTACGAGCTCACGCGCGCCCTCCGCGCGATGCCGAGCTACCGCGACGTGCCCATCGTCATGGTCACGAGCCGCGGCGAGCTCATCGATCGCGCGCGGGGCTTCGACGCCGGCGTCGACGACTACATCACGAAGCCGCACGACAAGCAGCTCTTGCTCCGCGCCGTGCAGAAGCTCCTCGGCCACGCGGAGGCAGGAACGTGAGCAAGCACGTGGTCGTCGTCCACTCGGAGCCGCTCTTGCCGGAGTTCGTGCGCCGGCCGCTCGAGCCGCTCGGCCACCGCGTGACCGCGCTCGGCCCCTTCTCCGCGCTCGAGGCGCGGCTCGGTGATCTCCGCCCCGACGTGGTCGTCCTGCCCCGTCGACTCGAGGGCGCGCGCCTCGAGGCCGCCGTCGAGACGCTCCGGCGCGCGCCGTCTCCCCCCTCCCTCGCGCTCGTCGGCGTGGACGCGCGCGACCGGGACTTGGCGCGTTCGCTCGGCATCGACGGCTTCCTCCTCGCGCCGTTCTCGGACGCCGACGTGCTCGAGATCGTCGGCGCTTCGTCGCGCGCCAAGAGCGTCATCCTCCTCGTCGACGACTCGCCGCTCATCCACCGGCACACGGTCCCTCTGCTCGAGGACGAGGGCTACGAGGTGATCTCCGCGCACGACGGGGCCGAGGGCCTCGGGGTCGTCCGATCGCGCCACGTCGACCTCGTCATCTCCGACGTCGAGATGCCGAAGATGAACGGCTACGAGCTCTGCCGCGCGCTGAAGACGGATCACGAGACGATGCACCTGCCCGTCCTCATCAGCTCGACGCTGGGCGAGGCCGCGGATCTCGAGCGCGGGTTCGACGCCGGCGCGGACGACTACCTCGTGAAGCCCGTCGTCCCCGAGGAGCTCTCGACCCGCGTGAAGCAGCTCCTCGCGGGCACCCTCCCCGCTTCGCGCGAGCGCATCCTCGTCGATCGGC
>CAYYKK010000159.1:0-15801 GCA_964467935.1 uncultured Polyangiaceae bacterium | reverse complement strand
CGCGACGGCGCGCGAGATGTTCAACATCGCGATCGCGGCCATGGACGGCAAGACCGGCAGCCCCGGCGCGTACCGCGACTACCGGCTGCCGCCGCCGCCCGCTTCGGGTCGCTGACGCGCGCCGTCCGCTTCGGGGGGCGGAGGATGCCCCCACGCCTCGCGGCCCCGTGCTACTCGAGCAGGATCGATCCGAGGAACGTCATCGAGCCGATCTGGTTGATCGCGCGCCTCACGGACTTCGTGTCGCTCTTCTTCGCGAGCGTGACGAGCAAGAGGCCGTCGACCGAGTCGGCGATCATGTTGACGTCCGCGCTGTCGAGGACGGGCGAGGTGTCGACGACGATGTAGTCGTAGCCGGCCATCCGCAGCCGATCGATCGCGATCGAGAAGGCGATCGGATCGAGCAGCGGCGAGTGCTTGAGCGTCGGGTTCACCGCCATCACGTGGAGCGGCGAGAGGGGCTCGGCCGCGACCCACGGCTCGAGCGGATCCTTGCGGTGCCGGATGAGCTGCTCGCCGAAGCACGCGGGGGGCACGAAGCCGAGCGCCGTCGCGATCGAGGGCGCGCGGAGGTTCGCCTCGAGCAAGAGCACGCGCCCGCGGGCGCCCTCGCGCAGCGCCGCGGCGAGGTTGATCGCCGCGGTCGTCTTGCCCTCGCGCCGGTGAGCGCTCGTGACGCCGATGATCTTCGGATCGCCGACGGCGACGAGCCGGTGCCGCAGCGCGCGGTACGCGTCGGCGCGTTGCGAGTGCGGATCGGTGAGCATCGCGAGGTGCGGGCTCGCCTGCGCCGCGTCGAAGCGCACCGGGTGCACGTCGAGCGCGGTCTGCGGGAGCGCGCCGAGGCCGTCGGTGATGACCGTCTCTTCGGTCGTCCCGCCCTGGTTGAAGCCCCCGCCGTAGCCGTTCGCGCCGGCCGACTCGGGGTACACGATGCCGCCCGCGATCTGCGCGGGGAAGCCGCTCGTCGACGGGCGCCCGCGACCCGCTGGACCCCCGTTCGACGAGGGCGGCATCGACTCGCCGGCCGCGGCCGAGATGTGCAAGACGCGCGCGAGCATCTCGTCGCGCACCTGCGGCAGCGGGGCGACGGTGCGCCAGTTCGCGATCACCGACCGCAGCCGCCGCGCCTCGATGAGGAGCGCGCGCGTGCTCGGGGATTGCTCGCCCGCCGAGAGGCGCTCGACGAGCTGATCGAGCTGCTTCTCGACCGTTGCGGAGGACTGCTGCGAGCTATGCCTTGTCACGGCGCCACCATCGTCGCGCACCCGCGCGCGGGACCACGGCGAGGACCGGGGCGACCCGAACGAGATCGGACTCTTCGTAGATGCGATTGTCGAGCAGGGCCCTCAGCACCGAGACGATCATCGCGAACACGAACGACACGCCGAAGGCGAGGATCACGATGAGCGTCTTGCCCGGTGGATTGGGCCGCGAAGGGACGTAGGCGGGGTCGAGGACGACGACCTGATCCGAGTAGCCGCCGAGCGAGGAGCTCGCCTCGATCTGCGCGCGGAAGTAGTTGCGCTCGAGCTCGTTCATCCGATCGCGCGACTCGGACAGATCGCGCGAGAGGCGGGCCCACTCGGTCTCGAGCGCGACGACGCGGTTCGCCTCGTCGTTCACGGCCTCGGGGGCGGCCTTGCCCTTGGCCTTGTCGTCGAGCGCCTTGCGCCGCTCCGCGATCTCCGCGTCGAGCCGCTTGACCTGATCCTTCAGCTTGTCCTTCGCCGTGTCGGGATCGTAGAAGCCGGTGTCGGTCGCGCCCGCCGCGGCGGCCTTCGCCGCGTTGACCTTGTCCTGCGCCGACTTCACGCGCGCCTGCGCGTCGTTCACTCGGCCGGTCGCCGCGATGACGTCCGGGTGCTGGTCGGTGTACTTCGACTTCTTGTCGGCGAGGTCGGCCTTCGCCGACGCGAGATCGCTCTGCGCCTGCGAGAGCGCCGCGTCGAGCGCGGGGTCGATCGGCGCCGCGCCCGGCGCAGGGGGCGGAGCGGCGCCTCCCTCGAGCGCGGCGCGGCTGCGCGCAGCTTGCCGTTCGAGCGCGTCGAGGGCGTTGTCCTTGCCGCTCGCCTTGTTGGCCTGCGCGGCCGCGCGGATCGACGCGCCCTGCTGCGCCTGCGCGTTCGCGTCGAGCGCGAACTCGGGGTGATCGGCCAAGAACCGCGCCAGATCGCGCTCCTTGTCCTTCAGCGCCACCTCGCTCTGGGACTTCTGGGCCTCGAGGAACTCGCGCTGCGTCTTCGCCTGCTCGACGCGGAGCTTCTGGTTCTCCTCGATGAGCGATCGCGCGAGCCGCTCGGTGACCTTCTGCACGAGCGCCGGATCCTTGCCCTTGTAGCTGATCGAGAACGTGTCGGTGCTGCGCGCCTTGAACGTGATGTCCGATCGGAACGCCTCGACCGCCTCGATCTCGCCGTCCTTGCGCTTCTCGTCCTGGTAGAGGTTGAGCTCGTCGAGCAGGCCTTCGAGCCGCGATCGCGCGAGCAGCATCTCCTGCAGGCGCACGCCGAGCGAGAGGCTCTGCGCCGCGCCCTCCTCGTTCATCTTCACGCCTTGGCGGTAGATGACGATGGTCTCGGAGCGGTAGCTCGGCTTCTTGATCACGGCGACCGCGACCCCGGCGATGAGGCCGACCGCGATGATCACGGCCGACCATTGCCAGTTGAAGAAGGCTCGCTTGACGATCGTGAGCATCCGCCGGAGCTCGCGACTGGCGCCTTGCCCGTCGTCGAGGGTGCCCGGCAACGTGGGGTTCACTCGGTTGTCCATCAGCTCTTCGTCGCGTCCGATTCTCGCGTGGTCCTCACGACGCCGAGGGCCGTGTACCCCAGCCAGCGAACGTCGCGGTCATCGTACACCGTGGGATTGAACGCGCCCACGCCCAACAGCATGAGCGGCAGCAGGACGAGGAGCCCCGCGATGGCGACCTCGCTGACCGCGAGCCGCTCGTCGACCTTCAGTGCGGCGTTGCCCCAGTCGACGCGGTCCCAACGGAGGCTGACGCTCCCCTCGCTCGCCGCCTCCGCGAAGTCGAGCTTCCGGCGCTCGCGCTCCGCGTCGTCGACCCGGGTCTTCGCGCCGACCAGCGCGCGATCGAGATCGTCGAGCTTCACCTTGAGCTCGGCCGCGCGGAGCGGGCCGGCGGTCTCGATCTCGTGGGCCGCCGCCACGCGCTCGCGCCAGAGCCGATCGAGGTTCGTCCGCGCGAGCGAGAGCGTGTCGGTCGCGAGGCCCCGCTCGATCCGGAGGCGCTCGGCGTTGTTCTCCTCGTCGCGCTTCACGACGAGATCGCCCAGGTCACGCACGATGGAGATCGCCTGATCGGGGTCGGGGAGCCAGAGCTCGATCGCGACGAGCGCCGAGCGCGTCTCGCCCGGCGTGCGAGGCACCGCGAACTCGTTCTTCGTCACGTCGACGTCGACGTCCTCGCGAAAGCTCTCGAGGACGAGGCGAGGATTCGACTCGAGCTTCGACTCCTGGAAATGGTTCTTCTTGAAGACCTTGATGAGGCTCGCGTCGGTGAACACGGCGTAGAGCACGTAGCTCTTCAGCTCGTTCGACGTCTGCACCGGGCCCTCTTCGATGCGCGGGTTCTCGGTGACGCCGAGGACGACGTGCGCCGGGTAGCGGCGGACGTTCGTCGCCTGGCGGGCCACGAGCGCGACGAGGGTGACGAAGGTGAGCGCGACCGCGAGCCACTTGCGCTTCATCCCGCGGCGATAGAGCCGACCCAGCTCCGCGACGATCTCGTGGAAGCCCGGCTCGTCGAGCGACCAATCGCGCACCGAGTCGTCCGGCGCGTCGTCCCAGCCGGCGGCGAACGCCTTGCGCTCTCGCGGCCCCCGCGGCGGTCGGACGCTCGCTGGCCTCGCGCCGACGAAGGGCTCGACGCGGGTCGTGGCCACGTCAGCCGTTCGGGGTGCCCGGCGAGCCCGGGAAGACGCGGTCGAGCCGGAGCAGCTTGAAGATCGCGAGCGGCTGATCACGCAGGCCCACCAGCATCACCTCGCCGCCCGCGGCGCGGACGCGCTTGAAGAGCGACACGAGCACGCCGACCCCGGAGCTGTCGATGAGCCGGAGCTGCGAGAGATCGACGGTGATCCGTTTTCTGCCCTCGGTGACCAACATGTCGAGCGTCGGCCGGAGCTCGGGCGCGGTGACGGCGTCCAGCGTCCCGTCGATCTTGAGCAGCGTCCCATCGCCGTTATCGGTTCGTGTGGTACCCATGTTGGCTCGTCGTCTCTGCGCGTCGGGCGACCCGACCTCGCTCGCCTACTCTATCCGGCCTGCCTGCCAATGGAAGGGTCCCTTCGCGATGGCCCCCGCTTTCGCGACGGCGCGCGCCGAGGGCACGCGACCACGCGCGGCGTTTTCGCGCGCCGTCAGCGCCCGAGGGCGGAGGCCGGATCGCGCGCCACGTCGCTGCGATCGTCCTCGCCGCGCTCGTCCGCCGCGTCGGGCGGCGCCGGCCAGCGCTTCTTCAGCGTGAGCACGTTCGGCGGGCCCGACGTGTAGGTGATCTCGTCCATGAACGACCGGATGATGAAGAGGCCCATGCCTCGCTCGGGCAGCTCGTCGGGCAGCTCCTGGTACGAGCCGGGATCGTAGGGGGCGGCGAAGTCGCGCAGGCGCACGACGAACGAGCCGCCGACCGAGGCGATCTCGAGCTCGATCCGTCGCTCGGGGCCGCTCGGGAACGCGCGGTAGCCGTGGATCGCGAGGTTGTTGAAGGCCTCGCTGAACGCCGAGACCACCTGCGTGGAGAACTCGTCGTGCGAGAAGTCGGCGCGGCCCGGGCTCGCGTCGTGCGCGTCGTGCGCCGAGCCGCCCGTGTCGCCGTGGGGTCGCATCAAGCGACAGGCCGTGCCGACCACGCGCACCGCCACGTCGCGGAACTCGAGCGCGCCGGGGACGCTCAGGCGGATCTCGTCGCCAAGAGAAGCCCGCCCCGCCGCCACACCTTCGCCGTTCGTGGTCACGTTCGCTCCCACCCGGACGCGAGGCTACCACGGCGTCGCGCCATGTCCTATAAGCGGTCGAGCGTGCTCCCTTCCGTCAAGATCGCGAAGAGGCTGATCGACGTCGCCCTCTCGGGCGTCGGGCTCGCCATGAGCGTGCCCCTCGTGCCGGTCATCGCCACGGCTCTCTACGTCGACTCGCCCGGGCCCATCTTCTTCCGCCAGCGTCGCGCCGGCATGCTGAAGGGCTACGAGGAGAAGGACGGCATCTCGATGCCGGTCTTCGAAGAGTTCTACATGTACAAGTTCCGGACGATGCACGTCGACGCCGAGAAGCACACGGGCGCCGTCATCGCCGAGGAGAACGATCCGCGGATCACGCGCGTCGGGCGCGTGCTGCGCAAGTCGCGCCTCGACGAGCTCCCGCAGCTGCTCAACATCCTGAAGGGCGACATGAGCCTCGTCGGGCCGCGGCCCGAGCGACCCGAGCTGCTCGTGAACCTCGCCATGGCGATCCCCTTCTTCGAGGAGCGCATGCGCGACGTGAAGCCGGGCCTCACCGGCCTCGCGCAGATCTCCCTCGGCTACACCGGACGGGCGTTCCCGGGGAGCGAAGCGGCGAAGCACGAGGACACGCTCCTCAACCCCTTCGGTCTCGACGAGATGGAGGGCTCGACCGCCGACGACATGCGGATGAAGATGCTCTTCGATCTCGCCTACGCCGCGAGCCTCGAGCGTTTGTCGAGCTTCCTCGAGATGGAGCTCACGATCATCCTGAAGACGCCGCTCGTGATGCTGAAGGGCGTCGGCCGCTGAGCGCCGGGTGACCCGCGGGTCAGGCCCGACGCCCTCGGTCGTCGTTCGGCTTCGCGTCGCGACCAGGTTGCGGTAGAAGTCGAGGCTCTGGTGCCCGTAGCTCAGCTGGATAGAGCGGCGGCCTTCTAAGCCGTTGGTCAGAGGTTCGAATCCTCTCGGGCGCGCCGAACTCCTCGTCCTCGTCCCGCCCCGAGTGGGGGCGTCCCGGCCTGCGCGGTGCCTCTCAGCCCGCGCGGAGGTCGTACCGGAGGCGAACGACGCCGCCGCCGAGCGGTTGGGTCTCCACGAGCGAGACGCGCCGCCGCCGACCCTTCGGGAGGAGCAGCTTGTAGCCGTCGTCCTCGAGCACGGGCGCGACGCACACCACGAGCTCGTCCACCAGGTCCTCGGCGAGGAACGCGTTGTGGAGCGTCTCTCCCCCCGCGACGAGCGCCGTCGAGAAGCCGCGCTCGCGGACGAGCGTGAGCGCCTCGCGCGGGCTCGACGCGGCGAGGACGCCGGGGGACGCACGGCGCGTGACCACGACGATCGTCGCGTCCGCCGGCCCGCCTCCGCCGCCCGCCCGACCCGCGGGGCGCTGGGCGGCGAAGTGCTCGAAGGTCTTTCGGCCGACGATGAAGCTCTTGGTCGTGGCGACGTGCGTCGCGAAGTCGGCGAGCGCTTCGGGGCGCGGCGGGAGCTCGGGATCGTTTCGTTGGTAGTTGCCGTTGGCGGTGAGGGTGGCCCAGAGGATCGTCTTCATGACGACCAGCGTGGGCCCGCCGAGGAGCTGTCACCAGAGTGGACAAATAGAAATGACTTTCCCATTCTGATGACATGTTGGAGACCGAAGAGCTGCGAATCTTCACGGCCGTCGTGGCGACGAGCTCGATCTCTCGCGCGGCGGCAGAGCTCGGCGTGCCGCGGCCCACGGTGAGCCGAAAGCTCGCCCTCCTCGAGGAGCGACTCGGCGTTCGCCTGCTCCGGCGCACGACGCGCAGCATGCGGCTCACCGAGGCGGGGCGAGACTTTCACCGGAGCGCCGAGGCGGCGCTCGACGCGGTCCGCCTGGCCGAGTCGAGCGTGCGGCCGGCGGGGGCGGCGCCGACGGGCGACGTGTTCGTGTCGATCCCTCCGATGGTGGGCGGCGGTCTGCCCGACGTGCTCTCCGACTTCGCGCGCGAGCACCCGACGATCCGGCTCCACGTCGACGTGTCGAACCGCACGGTGGATCTCGCGCGCGAGCGGTTCGACGTCGCGATCCGCGCGACCGGCCGCCTCGGCGCAGGCCTGACGGCCCGCACGCTCGCGCGCGTGAGCCTCGTCGGGGTCGCGTCGCCCACGTACGTGGCGCGGAGCGGCGCCCCACGCACCCTCGCCGAGCTCCGCGACCACCGCTGCCTCGTCGGGCTCGACGCGGAAGGGCGCCCGCAGACGCACTGGATCATCGGGAGCAAGCGCCGCGCGATCGTCGGCGTCGCCTACTCCAACGATCCGCACCTCGTCCTGCGCTGGGCGCTCCGCGGCCTCGGGATCGCGCTCGTGCCGTCCACGCTCGTGGCGAACCCGCTCGGGCGGGCAGAGCTCGTCACGATCCTCCCCGGCGTCCTGCGCACCGAGGGCACCGTCTCGCTCGTCATGCCGGAGCGGAGGCTCGTGCCTCCGGCCGTGCGGGCGTTCGTGGACTTCGTGAGCCGACGCGCGCCGGCCGCGCTGCGTCACGCGGGGGCGGCCGACGAGGCGCGCTGATGGGATCCTCGTGTTGAGGCTCGGTCGCGTCACGCGCAGAGCCGCGACGTCTCGGCGCGGCTCACCGCGCGACGGTGAGCTTCGCGCTCAGTCGCGGGCGATCGCCGTGACCGTCGTCGCAAGGGATCGTGACCGCGAACGTGTACTTGCCTGGGCCCAGCGCCTCGGGCGAGGTGAGCGTCGCGATCTCCGCGCGGCCGCCGGCCACGGCGGTGCCCGTGAGAGGAGGCCGGTCCTGATCGTAGCCGCGCGGCGACCACACGACGGTGGCGACGGCCTCCGCGTGCGCGTCGAGGACGAGCCGCACTTGGCCGTCTCGCGCCGGGCCGAGCGCGCCGAGCATGCCCATCATCCCTGGCGGAAACGTCATCGAGCGGCCGCGCGCGTCGCGGACGTCCTCGGCGTCGAAGCCGCGGGTGGCCTTCGTCGCCGGACGCGGCTTCGACGCGCGCGCGGGCGCCGGCTTCTCTCGGCCGCCTCCTTTCCCGTGGTGGCTGTGGCCGAGGTGTCCGCCCTCCGAAGGCCCGTCGCCGAGATCGAGGCTCCCGAAGACGCCCTCGAGCCCCGAGCCCGCGCGCTCGAGCACGAGCTCGGTCGGTCGATCGTCATCGTTGACGAGGTGGACCTGGAGGACGACCCAGTCGCCGCGCGCGAGCGTCAGCTCCGCCGGCTCGAGCCGCGCGTGGATCGACGCGGCGAGGACCGGGCGCGCTCGCGCGCGCTCGTCGGGGAGATCGCACGCCTTCCCGTCGAAGACCGCCGACAGATCCAGCGGGCGGTCGCTCGTCGCGTGACACGCCTCGGCGACGGGGGCGAGGGCGCTCGCGCTCGCGCTCGGTGGGCTCGCGCTCGGTGCGGGCGCGCTCGCTTCGATCGCGTCGGACCCACGCGCGCTCGGCGTGGTCGCGCTGGGCGCGCTCGCGGTCGTGGGCACGAGGGGCGGCGCCGAGGGGGCGACGGCGACCTCGGTCGCGCGGCCCCCCGAGCAAGCTGCGACGAGCACGACGACGAGTCCGAGAGAGCGGGTCGGCACGGAGCGCATCGTACGCTCGATTCGTCGTCTCGCGAGGCCGGGCTCGTCGATTGTCGCATGCGTGAAAAGAAAGCCGTCGCTGCGCGTCGAATCGCGTGGTCGAGCGCACGCGGAGCAGAAATCGAGGGCCCTCCGGCGTGGCGCGCCGCTCCGGCGCGACCTCTTTTCGCGACCCTTCGCGTTCCCAAGGTGGCTCTCCTCCGTTAAGGGTGACCCTCGCCCTCGTCTCACCGACGGGCCCTGACCAAGCGAGGCGCTCCGTGATGATCCGACAGCTCTTCGATCCCGTGTCGTGCACGTACTCGTATCTGCTCGTCGACGAGTCGACGAGGAAGGCGGCGCTCGTCGACCCGGTGTTCGAGATGCACACGCGCGACGCGGCCCTCGTGCGAGAGCTCGGCGTCGACCTCGTCGTCACCCTCGACACGCATTGCCACGCCGACCACGTCACCGGAGCGTGGCTCATGAAGGAGGCGTTCGGGAGCCGCATCGGTCTCGCGGCGTCGTACGGCGCGACGAACGTGGATTGGCCGCTCGCGCAGGGCGACGTGGTGCGCTTCGGCGAGGCGTCCCTCGAGGTGCGCGCGACGCCGGGGCACACGCCCGGCTGCCTCGCGTTCGTCACGGCCGATCGAAGGGCCGTGTTCACGGGCGACGCGCTGCTCGTCCGAGGCGCCGGGCGCACCGACTTTCAAGGCGGCGACGCGCGCCAGCTCTTCGACTCGATCCACCGTGAGCTCTTCAGCTTGCCTGACGAGTGCGTCGTCTACCCCGGCCACGACTACGAGGGCCGCACGACGAGCACCATCGGCGAGGAGCGCGTCCACAACCCGCGCATCGGCGGCGGCGCGAAGAAGGAGGACTTCGTCGGCTACATGGACAACCTCGGGCTGCCGCACCCGAAGCTCCTCGCCGTCGCGGTGCCGGCGAACATGACGGCCGGGCAGCCAGAAGACGGAAGGGCGCCTCGCGCGCCTGCTTGGGGGCCGGTCGTGATCACGTACGGCGGCGTCCCCGAGATCGCGCCGGAGTGGGTCGCCGCCCACCGACAGGACGTCGCGATCCTCGACGTGCGCGCCGAAGCGGAGCTTCACGGCGAGCTCGGTCACCTGGAGGGCGCGAAGGTGATCCCGCTCGAGGAGCTGCGAGGGCGGACCGCGGAGCTCGGCGGCGACAAGCCCATCGTCGTGGTGTGTCAGACGGGCAAACGGAGCGCGATGGCGACGGCGATCCTGCGCAAGGCCGGGCTCGATCGCGTCGCGAACCTCGCGGGAGGAATGGCGCGTTGGCGGGAGCAGGGGTGGCCCAGCTGACATGATCTCGCGCGCAGCTTTCCTGCTGCTCCTCGCCCTCGTGGTCATTCCATTTCATTGGATGTCCCCGCCGCTCGCGCTCGTCCTCGGCGTCGCGTTCGGCATGACGACGACGCACCCCTACGCCGCGGCCGCGCGCCGCGCGTCGAAGCTCCTCCTGCAGGCCTCCGTGGTCGCGCTCGGCTTCGCCATGAACCTCGACGACGTGCTCCGCGCGGGCCGCTCTGGATTCCTCTATACGCTGATGGGTATTTCGTCCGCGCTGCTCGCGGGCTCGGCCCTCGCGCGCGCGCTGCGCGTGCCGGGGAAGGCCGGCTGGCTCATCTCCGTCGGAACGGCGATCTGCGGGGGCAGCGCGATCGCCGCGATGGGGCCGGCCGTGGAGGCCGCGGACGAGGAGATGTCGATCTCGATGGGCACCGTGTTTCTGCTCAATGCGGTCGGGCTCGTGCTCTTTCCGCCGCTCGGGCACGGGTTCTCCCTCTCCGAGCGCCAATTCGGATTGTGGGCGGCGCTCGCGATCCACGACA
The DNA here is from genome assembly GCA_964467935.1 of uncultured Polyangiaceae bacterium. GTDB lineage: Bacteria > Myxococcota_A > Polyangia > Polyangiales > Polyangiaceae > CAYYKK01. The sequence goes on along the minus strand of CAYYKK010000159.1, from coordinate 5,420 downwards.
CGAGCTCCGTCGTCGGCGCCGGGGCGCGCTACGGCGCTGTCGCGCTGACGATCGCGACGACGGTGAAGCTCGCGCGGGCGCTGTGGATCGTCCCGTTGACGCTCGGCACGGCGAGCGTTCGATCGTGGCTCCGGAGGCGCGAGCGCGGCGCGTCGAGCGGGAAGGCGCCGCGCCTGCAATGGCCGTGGTTCATCCTGTTCTTCCTCGTCGCCGCGGTGCTCGACAGCTACGTCCCGGCCGGCGCCCCCCTCTATCCGTGGCTTGCGAAGGCGGGCAAGGTCGGGCTCACGGTGACCCTGTTCCTGATCGGAACGGGGATGTCGCGCGCGAGCCTCGCGAAGGTCGGTGTGCGCCCCCTCGTGCTCGGCGTGGCCCTTTGGGTGATCGTCGCCACCTCGTCGCTGGCCTTGATTCGAATGGGCATCATCTCCATCGGGACCTGAGCCGCGGGGGCGCTGAGGTCGGCGAGGGCGCGGGGGACGACGGGAGGGAGAAGCAGAAACGCGCGCCGCGGCCGACGTCGCTCTCCACCCAGATTCGCCCGCCGTGGGCCTCGACGATGCCTCGCGCGATCGTCAGGCCGAGGCCCGAGCCGCGGGGATCGGACGCGCGCGCTTGCCAGAAGCGATCGAAGACGTGCGCGAGATCGCTCGGCGCGATCCCGGCGCCCGCGTCCTCCACGACGGTGATCACGTCGTCGCCGGCGGCGAGGGTTCGTACGACGACCTCGCCGCCCGGAGGGCTGAACTTGATGGCGTTGCCGACGAGGTTGTCGAGCACGCGCAGCAGCCGATCGCGATCGCCGAGGGCGTGGGCCGCGTCGCTCGGCGCGCAGGAGAGGGTGACCGAGGCCGAAGCGGCCTGCGGGCGAAGGGCGTCCACGGCCTCGCGCACCAGCGCGCCGACGTCGACCGGTGCGCGCTCGACGGACGATGGCCCCGCGTCCGCGCGCGCGACGTCGACCAGATCGGTGACGAGGCGACGCATGCGGTGCGCGGCGCGCGCGATGCCGTCGACCGCCAGCCGCGCGCGGGGCGGGAGGCCATCTCCGTGACTGAGCGTGTGCAGGTGCAACAGAATCGTGTTGAGCGGCGTGCCGAGATCGTGCGCGACGTACCCGAGGACCTGCTCACGCGCGGCGACGGCGGCCTCGAGCGCATCCTCGCGCTCGCGGCGCGTCTCCTTGCGCTTGCGCGCGGAGATCTCCCGGGCGAGCGGCGGTCTCTTCGGCGCTCGGGGGCTCGCCGTCGCGTCCTCGACGCGCCCGTCGGACCGATCGCAGATCCCCGTCAGGAGGAAGCGCGTCTCCTCGGGCGCGCGGGCGCTCGCGGTGGCGTCGCTCGACACCAGCGTCCACGTCACGCCGTGGACGTCGCCGTCCTTCGCCCGGAGCGCCCCCTCGAACCGCGCGCCCGGTGCGCCGCCGGCCCGCAAGCGCTCGAGCGCCGCCTCGACCGCGCGGGCGTCCACGAGCCAATCATCGAAGCGCGCGCCCGCCACCTCGGCCGCGCTTCGCCCGAGGAGCGCCAGCGCCTTCGAATTGCAGCTCGCGACCGCGCCGCGCCGATCGAGCCCGATCAGCAAGATGTCGAGACCATCCAAGGCCTCCGACGGGACCAACACCACCCTCACCCCCGAACTCCATACTAACCCCTTCAGGTCGAGTCGGTAAACCACGCCACACGAATTCGGGTGTGGCGCGGCGTCTCGCTGGGCGACCGGATGCGTCGCGTCGCCTCGGGCGAAGGGCCTCTCGCTCCGACGCCTCACCGCCCTTCGCCGACGAGGCGCCCCGGGCCTCCAGCCGACGACGACCCCGCTAGCTGGCGAGCGGCGCGCGCGATCGCTCGGCGCCGGACGTCGCGCCCCGCGCTGAATCGGCGCGCGGCGCGCACCGCCTGCACGCCGCCGACGGCACGCGCGGCGTCGATGGCGCCGGCGCCTCGGAGATCCGATCGCGTGTCGGTGTGGCACGCGCGCTGCAGCGCGTGAGACGGGGGAGGGAACATGCGATTCGAGAACCGCGAAGACGCCGGGAGGCGCCTCTCGGACCAGCTCGACAAGGTGCGAGACAAGCGCCCCGTCGTCCTCGCTTTGCCGCGAGGGGGCGTGCCCGTCGCGCTCCCGGTGGCGCGCGCGCTGCGTGCGCCGCTCGACGTGTGGGTCGTGAAGAAGCTCGGCGCGCCCGGCCAGCCCGAGCTCGGTATCGGGGCCGTCTCGGAGGGGGGCGTCGTCCACGTCGATCGCGCGTCGCCGCAATGGGCGGGCGCGAGCGACGCCGAGATCGACGGAATCATCGCGCAGAAGACGCGCGAGGTCGAAGAGCGCATTCGTCGCTATCGTCGGGGGCTCCCGCCGCCCGATCTGCGTGGTCGAGCGGTCGTCGTCGTCGACGACGGCATGGCCACCGGGCAGACGATGTCCGCGGCGGTCGACGCGCTCCGCGCGCAGGAGCCCGAGCGGATCGTGGTCGCGGTGCCCGTCGCTGCGACGAGCAGCCTCGACGAGCTGCGCACGCGCGTCGACGGCGTGCATTGTCTCGTCGACACGCACCGTCATTGGCCGATCGGCGCGTGGTACGCCGAGTTTCCGCAGGTCGGTGACAAGGAGGTCCTCGCGCTGCTCGACCAGGGGAGGGGCCACGGCGCGCAGCTCCCCGCGCAGCTCCGCGGAGACAGCGAGCGGCCGCCGGGCTCCGAGCGACCGCCCGAGTCGGAGATCTCCATCCTGGTGGGCAGCGTCGTGCTCGGGGGCTCCGTGGTCGTCCCGCCGGGCGCGCGGGGGCTCGTCGTCTTCGCCCATGGCAGCGGGAGCGGGCGCTTCAGCCCGCGCACGCGCTTCATCGCGGGCGAGCTCCAGCGGCGCGGGATCGCGACGGCCGCGTTCGATCTCCTGACGCCGGACGAGGAGGCCCTCGACGAGGGGACCCCCAGCCTGCGCTTCGACGTGGAGCTCCTGACCCAGCGGCTGCTCGGGGTCACCGATTGGGCGCGAAAGGACGCGGCGACGCGCGCGCTCGAGATCGGCTACCTGGGCTCGAGCACCGGCGCGGCCGCGGCGCTCGTCGCGGCCTCGTACAGGCCGGAGGTGGTCCGCGCGATCGTGTCGCGCGGCGGCCGACCGGATCTCGCGGGCGAGCGACTCGACCTCGTGCGCGCGCCGACGCTGTTGCTGGTCGGCGCGCGAGACGAGGCGATCTTCGAGCCCAACCGGCGCGCGGTCGCGAAGCTCGAGGCCGGGAGTCGGCTGCAGCTCGTCCCGAGCGCGACGCACTTGTTCGAAGAGCCGGGCGCGCTGGAGGACGTCGCGACCGAGGCCGCCGACTGGTTCGAGCGCCATTTCGAGAGCCCCATTCCGAGACAGACGCGAACGGACGAGGTCCGCGTCCCCCGCTGAGCGCCGCGCGCTCGAGGAGCCATCCCGATGTCGGCAACCCATGCAAAGGCGGTGATCGCCCCTGCGCTCGACGACGTTTCGTCGTGCCGACGGCTCCTGCGCGAGACCTCGCATGGCTCGTCGCGCCGTGCACGACGAATGCCACCGCGGAGCGGCTCGTCGCGTGGCCCGGAGGGGCGAGGCGCCCCGACCCAATGGGGCGCTCCGCCCCGGGCGGCGTCGCCCGTCGGCGCGCGCGGAGTCGGCTCGTGAAAGACCCGGTGCTCTTCGTCGACGACGATCCGGACCAGTGCGAGCTGGTCGCGCTCGCGCTCGAGCGCGCGGGCTTCGACGTGCGTACCACGACGAGCGCGTCCGAGGCGCTCGCGCTCGTCGAGACCGAGGCCTACGCGGTGGTCCTGACCGATCTCGGGATGGCCGAGATGAGCGGCCTCGCGCTGTGCGAGCGGATCCTCGGCGTCCAACCCGACATGGTCGTCATCGTCGTGACCGGGCAGGGGAGCATGGAGACCGCGATCGAGGCGATGCGGGCCGGCGCGTACGACTTTCTCACCAAGCCGCTCGATCCGAAGCTCTGCGCGCTCGCGGTCGAGCGCGCGATGCGACACCGCCGTCTCAGCGAGGAGGTGAAGCTCCTCCGCGACACCCTGCCCCGCGGGCGACCGGCCGAGCTCATCGGCGAGAGCGAGGCGATGAAGCGGGTCTACGACCTCGTCGCGCGCGTGAGCGGATCCGACGCGAACGTCCTCGTTCAGGGCGAGACGGGCACCGGCAAGGAGCTCGTCGCGCACGCGCTCCATTCGCTGAGCCACCGCAAGGACGGGCCGTTCGTCGCGCTCAACTGCGCGGCCGTGCCCGCGACGCTCCTCGAGAGCGAGCTCTTCGGACACGCGCGCGGCGCCTTCACCGACGCGAAGACGGCGCACGCGGGCCTCTTCGTCCAGGCGGGCACGGGGACGCTCTTCCTCGACGAGATCGGCGAGATGCCGATCGAGGTGCAGCCGAAGCTCCTGCGCGCGCTCCAGGAGCGGCGCGTGCGCGCGGTCGGCGGCTCGACGGAGGTGCCGTTCGACGCGCGCATCGTCACCGCGACGAATCGCGATCTCGAGGTCGCCGTGCGCGAGCGCCGCTTCCGCGAGGATCTCTATTATCGAATCAACGTCGTGAAGATCGATTTGCCGCCGCTCCGCGAGCGCGCCAACGACGTCCTCTCGCTCGCCAATCACTTCTTGGCTCGCTATGGCCGTGATCGCGGGGGACCGCCCTTGTCGATCTCGGTGCAGGTCGCCGAGCGGCTGACGGCCTATGATTGGCCCGGCAACGTCCGCGAGCTGGAGAACTGCATCGAGCGCGCGGTCGCGCTCGCGCGCTTCGACCGGATCGTCGTCGAAGATCTGCCGGAGCGCATTCGCGCGTACCGGACGAGCGGGCTCCGCCCGGTCCCCGAGGACACGAGCGAGATCGTGACGCTCGACGAGCTCGAGCGGCGTCACCTCTTGCGCGTGCTGCGGCTCGTCGGAGGCAACAAATCGAGGGCGGCGCAGCTCTTGGGGCTCGATCGTCGCACGCTCTATCGGAAGCTCGATCGGTACTCGGCCGCGCGCAAGGAGCCCACCGAGGCAGCGTGAGGTCATGGAAGAAGAAGAAGACGCGCTCCTCACGTACCTCAAGACGCGCTTCCTCGAGCGCATCGCGCACGATCTTCGCGGGCCGTCGGGCGTCGCGCTCGGCGCGCTCGACGAGCTGGAGAGGGCGGTCGGTCCGGCGGTCGCGGCCGAGCACGCCAGGCTCTTCGAGATGAGTCGACGCGCCACTCGGAAGATCCTGCGCGTCGCGCAGAAGCTCGCCTGCGTCGCCGAGCTCGGCGACGGGCCATGCCTCTCGCGCAGCGTCGTGCGGCTGTGCGTGCTCGCGTCGAGCGCGGCGCGCACGGCCCAAGGCGTGGAGGGTCGGCGCGCCGTCGCGCTCGACGTGCGCATCGACGCCGTGTCGACGAAGTGCGAGCGCGATCTGGTCTCGGTGGA
>CAYYKK010000158.1:0-15866 GCA_964467935.1 uncultured Polyangiaceae bacterium | reverse complement strand
CGCCATCATCAACACCGGCGGGTGCTCGAACCCCTCGACGAGCATGCCGATCTCGTCGTTCGAGTAGAGCGACATGGGGCCCCAGACGCGCTTCATGCCCTTCTGCGTGAGCCACTTCTCGGCGCGCTCGAGCAGCGCGCGCGCGACCTCCTCGTCGTCGATGGTGTCGAGGAAGCCGAAGAAACCCGTGTCGTCCTTCCAGACGCGCAGGTGCTCGCGATCGACGGTGGCCGACGCGCGCCCGACGAGGCGTCCGTCTTTCCACGCAGTGAAGAGCGCGACGTCGGCGCGTTGGAAGAGGGGGTTCTTCTTGGGGCTCAATCGAGAACGGATATCGAAATCGAGAGGCGGCACCCACGCGGGGTCGTCCTTGAACACGACGAACGCGGCGCGAATGAAGTCGTCGACGTCCTCCCCCGGCGTATGCGTGCGGATCTCGATCGGCATGATTTCCGCTCGATACACGCGTTGCGGCCGGCACGCCAGCGACCGCGCGGTGGGGCGCCGCGTCGCCGGGGGGCGCGCGCCGCCATCCGGGGATCCCGCAATCGTCGCGGAGGACGAGGCCCGCCGCCGCCTCTTCTGATACGAAGCTCTTGCAGAGCCGTCGATGGACACTCAAGTCGTCCTCCTCCTCGCGTTGCTCGCCGCCCTCGTGGTCGTGGGCGCGCGGATGTTCATGGGGCGCGTGTCGCCCGAGCAGGCGAAGGCGCTCGTGAAGGACGGCGCGCTCTTGCTGGACGTTCGAACGCAGGTCGAGTTCGAGCGAGGCCACCTCGACGGCGCGACGCTCATCCCGCTGCAGCAGCTCGAGGCGCGGCTCGCCGAGATCGCGCCGAAGGATCGGCCGGTCGTCGTGTACTGCGCGAGCGGCGCCCGGAGTCGATCGGCGAAGAGCCTGCTCGAAGGCGCCGGCTTCACGGCCGTGCACGACCTCGGCGCGATGGGCCGCTGGAGAGCCTGAGCGCGAGGCCGCTCTCCCGCGCAGGCGAGAGCGGCGCTATGAAGAGGAGGTGGCTCGGATGACCGCTCGCGTCTTCGCGCTCGCGTCCTTGGCGCTGGCGTTCCCCCTCGGGTGCGGCGGGGGTCGCGCGGATCCGTCGTTCACCGAGCCCATCGTCGAGATGCCCGGCGGCGCGGATCACCGAGAGGTCGATCGCGGCCCGCCGCGCGCCTTCTCGAGGCCGAAGCTCGTCGTGATCCGGGCCGATTGGTGCAGCTTCTGCCGCGCCGCACAGCCTGGCATCGACACGGCCTACGGCGCGTACCAGACGCGCGTCGATCTCGTCGTGCTCGACGTGACGGACGAGGCGACGACGGAGGAGTCCGCGCGGCTCGCGTCCCACGAGGGCGTGAGCCGCTTCTTCGCGACCTACGAGGGGCGAACGCCGACGGTGGGGGTCTTCGTGGGGCCGGAGGACGGCCGGCTCGTGCACGGCGCGCTCGACGATCCATCGACGCTCGAACGAGAGCTCGCGTTCGCGGTGGAGCGGTTCCGCGATCAGCGCGCGACGCTCGAGCCCGTCGGCCCGCCCCCCCCGTGAGCGCCGCGCGCGCGCGACCTCAGCGCGCCGCCGAAGGATCGGCGCAGCAGCGCGCCCCGGTCGAGTAGTCGGAGTAGGCGCGCGGGTGATTCGAGACGCGCGAGAAGCAGCCCGATCGGGTGCCGCGCGAATAGAAGCCGCCGACGAAGACACCGCGCTCGTCGGAGACCCACTCGTCGAGGTTGCCGACCATGTCGTAGACCGCGTCGTCGCCCCATCGGCTCGCGCAGCGCGGCGTCGCCCCGGTGCGGCGCAGGAGCGGTCGCCCTTCGAAGGTCACGAGGTTGTTGCGCGGATCGTCGTGATAGCGCGCCGAGTTCTGGTGGAGGAGAAACGAGGGGTGGCTCTCGCGATACACGTTGCACGCGCCCTCTTCGTAGTGCTCGCCGTACGGGAACTCGGTCTCCGACTCGCCGCGACAAGCCGTGAGCCACTCCGACTCGGTGCAGAGGCGCTTGCCTGCGGCGCGGCACGCCCCCTCGGCCTCGTCGGCGGAGAGGTAGCCTTGCGGCGTCGCGTCCTTCACGGAGACGGCCTTCGGATCGATCGCGAACGCGGGCGGCGCGGGGATCGGCATCGTCGCGCCGAGGCTCGCTTCGGGCGCCTTCTCACGGAGCGCGGCGTAGAGCTCCGCGACACCGCGGGCGCGATCGAGGCTCGGCGCGTAGTACGGCGGCCACGCGCGAAGGGTCGCGCGGTCGACCAAGCTCGTCTCGAAGCGATCGACGCAGACGCGCCCCGCGACCGCGACCATGTCCTCGGGACAGACGATGGCGCCGGGGAGGAGGGGCAGGACGCCGGCGCGGGGCCGACGCGGCTCGGCGGGCGCCTCGCGGAGGCGGTGATCGCCGAGCAAACCGCGCGCCGCGCGCCGCTTCGAGGCGTGCCCGTGTCGCGCGCCGTGGGCACGCGCGACACGCGCCGACGGCGCCTTCTTCTCGCGCGCGAGCGAGACGTCGGCGCTCGAGACGAGCGATAAGCCCAGGGAGAGGGCGACGACGAAGCCGCGGACGCGCATCCCCTCCCCTCTCACGGCGGCGCGCCGAACCTCCAATTTTCGGCGGGCAGCCTCTCGCCTTCCGGCGCCCGGGGACGTGGGAGCCGCCCCGTCGGCGTGATAGCGTGCGCCACTCGACGGGAGCCCCGCCCTCCTCCGCCGCTCGATGATCCCCGGGACCACCTTCGCAGGCAGATTCGTCGTCGAGAACGTCGCCGGCCGCGGCGGCATGGGCGAGGTCTTTCGCGCGCGCGACCTCGCGGACGGGGCGCTCGTCGCGGTGAAGGTGATGCGCGGCCACGCGTCGCTCTCGGACCGGTTCCTCCGCGAGGCGACGATCCTCGAGAAGCTCGCGCACCCGGGGATCGTCCGACACCTCGCGCACGGCACGAGCGAGGACGGGACGCCTTGGGTCGCGATGGAGTGGCTCGAAGGCGAGGATCTCGAGCGGCGCCTCGCGCGCCGAGGACTGCTCCTCGAGGAGAGCGTCGCGCTCGCGGCCGAGGTGGCCGACGCGCTCGGGCACGCGCACGCCCGCGGCATCGTCCACCGAGACGTGAAGCCGTCGAACATCTTGCTCATCGACGACGATCCCGCGCGGCCGAAGCTGCTCGACTTCGGCGTGGCCCACGTGGCCGCGGCCACGCGCGCCCTCACGGAGGTCGGCGCGGTCGTCGGCACCGTGGGGTACATGGCGCCCGAGCAGGCGTCGGGCACCGAGGTCGACGCGCGCACCGACGTCTTCTCGCTCGGCTGCGTGCTCTACGAGTGTCTCACGGGCCAGCCCGCCTACTTCGGTCAGAACCCGCTCGCGTGCCTCGCGAAGCTCCTCGTGGGCGAGCCCCCGCGCCCCCGCGCGCTCCGCAAGAGCGTGCCCGCCGAGCTCGACGAGCTCTGCTTCCGCATGCTGTCGCGCGATCCGGGCGAGCGCCCCCCCGACGGCGCGGAGGTCGCGGCGCTGCTGCGCGCGACGTCCTCCTCGCCGAGGCCGACGATCCCCGCGCCGCTCGAGAGTCGCCCCGTCGCGATCACGCTCGCCGAGCAGCGCATCCACTCGGTGGTGCTGGCCGAGATCGCCGACGCGGCCGCCGTCGACGCGCCGACCGTCACGCCCGAGCAGCTCTACGCGGGGTTCGCGCCGCTCGAGGAGGCGGCGCGGCGCTTCGGAGGGAGCTTCGTGCGGCTCGGCCCTTCGGTGGTGCTGCTCGCGCTCGAGGGGCGCGAGAGCGCGTCCGATCAAGCGGAGCAGGCGGTGCAGGCCGCGAGCGATCTGAAGGCGGCGCTGCCGGAGGCGCGCGTCGCGATCGCGACCGGGCGCGCGGAGAGCACGGCGCGCGGCCCGGTGGGGCCGCTCATCGATCGCGCGTTCTCCCTCCTGCGCGAGGGCGACGAAGGGACGTTCATCCCGATCGACGACGCGACGCGCGGACTGCTCGGAGCGCGCTTCGACGTGGAGACCGCGGAGCGCGGGCATCGGCTGCTGCGGCAGCGCCCCTCGGCGGACGCGGGCCGGCGGCTGCTCGGTCGACCGGTCCCGTGCGTCGGGCGGGATCGGGAGCTCGCGTCGCTCGAGGCGACGCTCGCCGAGACGATCGACGAGGGCGTCGCGCGCGCGGTGCTGGTCACCGCGCCTCCGGGCACCGGAAAGACGCGCCTCTTCGAGGAGCTCCTCGCGCGGGCGCGCGCCGAGAGCCCCTCGCTGCGCGTGCTCGTGGTGCGCGCCGAGCCGGTGCGCGCGAGCTCGCCGCTGTCCCTCGCCCGAGCCCTCGTGCGCGACGCGCTCGGCGTGTCGATGCGTGATCCCCAGGCCGCGCGCGACGCCTTCCTCGCGAGCGCGGGGGGGCTCGCGCTCGACGCGGCGCGCGCGAGCGGGCTCTTCGATCTCGCGGGGCTCGTGCGCGAGGGCGACGCGGCGCTCCGAGAGCGCGAGGCACGGCGCGACCCCAGCGCTCAACGCGACGAGGTGCGGCGCGCCTTCGAGGCGTGGCTCTCCGCGGAGTGCGCGCGCGCGCCCGTGCTGCTCGTGATCGAGGATCTGCAGTGGTCGGACCCCACGAGCGCGGAGCTCGTCGCGAGCGCGTGCCGCAAGGCGAGCGGTCACGCGCTCTTCCTCCTCGCGCTCGCGAGACCCGAGGTGCACGACGTGCTGCCCCAGTTCGCGCGCGACGTCTCGGCGGAGGAGGTGCGCCTCGGCGGCCTGGTGCGTCGCGCGGCGGAGCGCCTCGTGCGCGCGGCGCTCGGGGACCGCGTGGACGATCGGGTCGTCGCGCGGATCGTCGAGCTCTCGGATGGGAACGCGTTCTACCTCGAGGAGCTCGTCCGCTGGGTGGCGGAGGGGCGCGGGACGGAGCCCGGCTCGGCCCGGCAGCTGCCCGAGTCGGTCGTGGCGATGGCGCAGGTTCGCCTGCTGCGCCTCGACGAAGAGGCGCGTCGCGCCCTGCGCGTCGGGAGCGTCCTCGACGGCGCCTTCGGGCCGGAGGATCTCGCGCCCATGCTCGGGCTCGGCGACGGCGGACCGCTCGGTGGTCTGCTCGAGCGGCTCGCGCGCGACGAGGTGTTGACCGAGATCGACGGCGGCCGCTTCACGTTCCGGCACGCCTTGCTCCGCGCTGCGGCGTACGCGACCCTCACGGAGACCGATCGGCTGCGGGCCCACGCGCTGGCGGGCGCCCTGCTCGTGGCGCGCGGCGAGCCCGACCCGCTCGTCGTGGCGCGCCACTTCGAGATCGCTGGCGACGGGCCCCGCGCGATCACGTGGCTCGTGCGCGCGGCGCGCGAAGCGCTCGACGTCGGATCGGTCGACGACGTGCAGAGCCTCGTGGCGAGGGCCGTCGCCGCGGGCGCCGAGGGCGAGGAGCTCGGCCTGTGCTGCTCGCTCGAGGCGTTCGCGCACGGCAGGCGCGGCGAGTGGACGCTGGCCGTCCCCGCGGCGACGCGCGCGCTCGAGCTGCTCCCGCGAGGATCGAGCGCTTGGTTCCGCACCGCGGGCGCGTTGGTGTTCGCCGAGTCGAACGCGGGCAAGCTCGAGGCGACGGTAGGGATCCTCTCGGCCGTGCTCGGCCTCAGCGAGGTGCCCGAGCCGAGCCCTGCGTACGGTCGCACCGTCGGGGTGCTCGTCTCCGCGCTCGTCTTCGCCGGGCAGGTCGACATCGCCGCGCAGCTGCTCGCAGGGCTCGAGCGCGCGGCGTCGACGGTCGCGAGAGGCTCGCTCCCGCTCTTCGACGTCTACGCCGCGACGGCGCGCTCCGTCTTCGCGCTGTCGGGCAAGAACGATCTGGAGGCCGCCCTCGTCGAGAGCGCGCGGGCGTTCGCGGGCCTCGACCACGTCGCCGATTCGATGGCGACGATCCTCGCCTGCACCGCGCGCGGTCGCGCGCTCATCGACGTCGGTCGGTACGACGAGGCGGAGGCCGTCGTCGAGCGCGCGCGTGCGGAGGCCGCGCGCACGGGATCGACGTACATGGGCGAGTGGGCGGAGACCATCGGCGCGTCGGGGCGCGTGCTCGCGGGCGACACCCGCGATCTCCGCGCGCGGCTCGCGCCGATCGTGAGCGGCCCGAGCCCCGTCCTCTCGGCGCTTTCGCGCCTCAGTCTGGCGCTCATCGCGCTCGATGAGGGATCGCTCGACGAGGCGTCGCTCGAGGTCGACCTCGCCGCCCGCGCGTTCGCCCCACCCTTCGTCCAGTCCATCGCCTGCGCCCATCGCGCACGCATCGCGCTGGCCCGAGGCGACGCGGCGCGCGCGCTCGCCGAAGCGAGCGAAGGCATCGGCCTGCGCGCCCACGCGGGGGGCGTCCTCGTCGATCTCTCCTGGCTCCGCTACGCGAAGGCCCGCGCCCTCCTCGATCTCGGTCGCGAAGACGAAGCCGACGCGGCGCTGCGCGACGCGCTCGCGCACCTCGACGCGACGATGCGCGCGCTCGACCCCGAGGATCGCGCGCGCTTCACCCGCGTCCCGCCGAACGCGCTGACGCTCGCGCTCGCGGTCGATCGGCAGATCGCCGCGGCCTCGACCGTCACGCCGTGACGAGCCTGCGAGGATCGCGTGACCCTTCGGCGTCGGGACGCGACATACGCCGCAGCGGAAGCACGCGCGCGGCCGCCCCCGTCGCTCGGTGTTGCGTCTCGGCGGCTCCTCGCCTACCGAGGGGCTCGCCTTCCACGAGGAGAACGAACGTGCGCCACCAGCGACTCATGATGCTCATGCTCTGCGGATCGATCCCGGCCCTCGCCCTCGCGTGCCGCGGCAGCGACACCGGCGCGACCGGCGGCGGCGGCAGCGGCGGCACGACGACCAGCAGCACGTCGTCGAAGTCGTCCACCTCGAGCGCCACCACGAGCTCCGCGGGCGGCAGCAGCTCGTCAGGCTTCTCGACCTCGTCGGCGAGCGGCGGCGGCACGGGCGGTACGGGCGGGTCCGGGAGCACGACGAGCTCGGTGTCGTCCTCGTCGAGCGTGAGCTCGAGCTCGTCGACTTCATCGTCGAGCGCGTCGTCGTCGAGCGCGTCGTCGTCGAGCGCGTCGTCGTCCTCCTCGACGGTGGCGTCCTCCTCTTCGGCCACCGCGTCCTCGAGCTCCGGCATGATGGGCGGCGGCGCGACGTTCGCGGTCGTGCGCGTGGGCGACGGCGCGGCCTCCCTCTCGAACGCCGCGACCGCGGTGTTCCTCGAGGAGCGCTACGCGTCCGACGGCTCGCTCGTCGCGGCGGCGTCGAACCCGGTCGCGCTCCCGACGATGGCGTCGGGCAGCAACGCGGCGCTGACCCTGTCGGGCACGGCGACCTCCGAGGGTGGCTTGTCGCTCTCGCAGGACGGTCAATACCTCGTGCTCGCGGGCTACGACGCGGCCGCCGGCACGGCGAGCGTCTCGAGCACCAACGCCGCGGCGACGAACCGCATCGTCGGGCGCGTGGACGCGATGGGCGCCGTCGACACCACGACCCGGCTCGACTCCGCCTTCAGCGCCAACAGCGTGCGCGGCGCGACCTCGGTGGACGGGACGTCGTTCTGGATCTCGGGCACGGGCAGCGTCACCTCGGGCGGTGTCTGGTACAACGTGCACAGCGCGACCGGCGGCACCCAGATCCTGAACAGCCCGGCGAACGTCCGCAGCGTGGACGTGTTCGGCAGCCAGATCTACGCCACCTCGCAGTCGAACAACTTCGCGAGCGTCTTCACCGTCGGCACCGGCGAGCCGACCATGTCGGGCCAGACGGCCACGATGTTGCCCGGCCTGCCGACGACCTCGGCGCAGCCGAACGGCTTCACCCTGCTCGATCGCAACGCGGCCGTCGCGGGCCTCGACACGCTCTACCTCTCGGACGAGCGCGCGATCGCCTCGGGCGGCGGCATCTCGAAGTGGACCTTCGACGGCACCACCTGGACCCAGGCGGCGACCTTCAACAACGGTCTTTCGGTCGGTGTCCGCGGCCTCGCGGCGTTCGTCACGGGATCGAACGTCACCATCGTCGCGACCACCACCGAGTCTTCGCAGAACAAGATCTTCGTCGTCGTGGACGACGGATCGGCGAACCCGGCCGGGACCATCGTGGCGACGGCGCCCGCGAACGAAGTGTTCCGCGGCGTAGCGCAGTCGCCGATGTGATCGGCGCCGCCGCGACACCGAGTCGCCCGCAGACGGAGCTCCCTCCCCTCGGAGAGGAGCTTCGTCCGTGGCGCTGACGGCGACCATCTACCGGATCGAGATCACCCTCTCGGACGTGGATCGGGGCGTCTACGAGACGCTCGATCTCCGCGTCGCGCGTCACCCGTCCGAGTCGATGCGCTACCTGCTGACACGCACGCTCGCGTACGCGCTGTCGTACGAGGAGGGCATCGCCTTCTCGAAGGGTGGCCTCTCCACCGCCGACGAGCCCCCGGTCGCGATCCACGATCCGACCGGGCTCCTCCTCGCCTTCATCGACGTGGGTTCGCCGTCGGCGGAGCGACTCCACAAGGCGAGCAAGGCGGCCCGACGCGTCGCGATCTTCACCCACGTCGAGCTCGCGTCGCTGCGGAGGGAGGCCGAGACGCGCCCCATCCACCGGGCCGAGGCGATCGAGGTGTTCCGCGTCGATCCCGCGCTGCTCGCGGCGCTCGAGCCGAAGATCGAGCGCAACACGAAGCTCGAGCTCGTGCGCAACGAGGGGACGCTCTACGTGACCGTGGGCGGCGCGACCCTCGAGGGCGCGCTCGAGCGCGCGCCGCTCGTCGTCGACTGATCGCGCGGAGGTCCCACGCGCTCCGGCGACGAGCGCTTCGATAAGTACTTCGACAAGCACGTCGATGAGCGCACGCGTAAGCGCCTATCGAAGGTACGCGGGGGGCATTGATCCGGCCCGAGACGTGCAGACATTGGGAGGGTCGAGCGCTTCGGAGCCGTCGCCGCGGTGGCGTCGGGGAAGCGAGCGATCAGGAGGTCCTCATGAAAGGCTCGATCCAGCGCGTGGACGCTTCACCGAAGGACGAGGCGATCGCGATCCACCTGCTGCGCGCGTTGACCACGTCCGCGCGCGAAGGTCGCCGCACCGACACGGCCGAGCTCGCGCGCGACATCGGCGTTCGGCGCACGGACGCGCGACGCGTGCTCACCCTGCTCGATCGCCAAGGTTTCGTCGACGTCCTCACCATGCGACCGACGCTGGCGGGGTTCGCGCTCGGAGCGTCGATCGTGCTCGATAGGCTGCCGGCCCTCCGCGCGCCGCGCGAGCTCGCCATCGTGCGCGCCGCCTGACGCGCGCTCCCCCGCGCGAACGCGCCCGACGAGCCCATCGTCGAGCGCCCCGCGCCAGGGTCGCGATCAGGACGAGGTCCCGATCAGAACGAGGTCCCGCTCAGAACGAGGCCCCGATCAGAAGATCGTGACCTTCGCGTCCTTGAACGTGCCGGCCGCCCAGAACTTGCGGCTCTTGTCGCCGTCCTTCCACTCCCAGGTCGTGACGAACGAGCCATCCGCCGTCTTCGCCTTGGCGTCGTACTTCGTGAGCTTGATCGCGCGCGCGTTGTCGCCGTTGAAGCTGGTGGTCTGCTTGAAGCACTCGCCGGGAAGGTTGTCCTTCTTGGGCACCTGGAAGTAGCCGCGGTTCGTCGCGAACTTCTCCTCGATCGTGGCGCCGGCCTTCGGCTCGCCCTTCAGCATCAGCGCGGGGCCGAGCGGGCCTCCCTTCGCCTCGAGCGTCCACTCCTTCTTCTTCTCGTCGATCGAGAGCGACACCTGATCGACCGCGAAGGGCTCGCCGCCGACCGAGATGTACACGCCGTCCTTCGGCGCCTTGTCGAGCGAGGGCTTCTCGCTCCACTCGAAGGCGACCTTGGCGCTCTTCGGCGTCCACTTGTCCTTCGCGTCGCACGCGTCGGGGTCGGCCGCGCCGGCGCTGCCGCTCGCTGCCGGGGCCGCGCTCGCCGCGGGAGCGGCGCTCGGTGCCGCGGAGGACTTGGCCGCCGCCGACTTCGCCGGCGCGCCGGAAGAAGCGGGCTTCGCGCTCGACTCGGACGACGTCTTGTCGCTGTCGCCGCACGCCGCACACTGGAACGCGAGAACGAGCCCAACGAGGGCGAATGAAGTTCGGTTCATCGTTTGTCTCCCAAAGGCGCCCATGCACTTCAGGCACGTTGTGTCGTCGGCCGTACCGCCTCCCGAGGGTCGTGGCAAGACCGCCGGCCGACCTCGCTGAAACCATCTTTCGTGTAGATTCGAGGGAGCCACGAGGAGACCCGCCATGGCCAACGACCTGACGACGACGCGCTTCGGCACGCACGGCCGCATCCTCGTGGTCGATCTCACGGAGAAGAGCTCGCGCGTCGAGCACGTCGACGAGTCGGTCTACAAGCAGTTCCTCGGCGGCTACGGGCTCGGCGCGTACTTGATGTGGAAGCACTTCCCCGAGGGCACCGACGCGCTCGCCCCCGAGGCGTGCTTCGCGATCGTGAGCGGGCTGCTCACGGGCGCGCGGACGCCGTTCTCGGGGCGCATCCAGATCGTGGGCAAGTCGCCGCTGACGCGCGGCTGGGCCGACTCGAACTCGGGCGGCAGCGTCGCGAGCCAGCTCCGTCGCGCCGGCTTCGACGGCCTCTTGGTGCGCGGCCGCGCCGCCGAGCCCACGGTGCTCGTCGTGCGCGACGGCGAGGTGTCGTTCGAGCCGGCCGGCGAGCTGTGGGGCACCGAGATCCCCGAGGCGTTCGACGCGCTACAGCGGCGCTACGGCAAGAAGAGCGAGGTCGGCGTGTCGGCCATCGGCCCCGCCGGCGAGAAGCTCTCGCGCATCGCCAGCGTGATGAACGATCGCTACCACGCGTTCGGTCGGCAAGGCTTCGGCGCGATCTACGGGAGCAAGAACCTGAAGGCCGTCGTCATCGCGGGCACGGGCGAGGTGCCGATCGCCGACCCCGAGCGCTTCCGCGCGCTCTGCCAAGAGATCACCGGCGAGTACAAGCGCGACATCGGCTTTCTGATGCGCATCGTCGTCTTCTTCTCGAAGCCGAAGCGTTGGCTCGGCTTCCTCTACCGGGCCTTCTCGAAGCTCGGCATCAAGATCGAAGCGCCTCAGCCCGCGATGCGGCAGCTCTGGGCCGATCGCGGGACGACGGGCGCGGTGGCGCTCAGCATCGAGAACGGCGACGCGCCGGTGAAGAACTGGAAGGGCGTCGGGTCGGTCGACTTCCCGCTCGCGCAGAAGGGCTACAAGCTCGACGGCGCAGAGGTCGACAAGATCGTGACGAAGAAGCTCTCGTGCGGCGACTGCCCCGCGCCGTGCAAGGGGATCGTGGGCATCAAGAAGCGCAAGCTCGCCGACGTGCGACGCCCCGATTACGAGACGATCTGCGGCTTCGGCGCGTCGATCCTGAACGACGATCTCGAGACGGTGACGGCCTGCCACGACGCGTGCAACCGCTACGGCATGGACGCGGTGAGCTCGAGCGCGACGCTCGCGTGGGTGTGCGAGTGCGTCGAGGCCGGCATCCTCTCGAAGGACGATCTCGACGGCATCGACATGCGCTGGGGCGACGGGGAGGCCGCGCTCGCGCTGACGATCAAGATCGGCGAAGGAGAAGGTTGCGGCGAGTGGCTCCGCCACGGCGTCAAATACGCCTCGGAGCACGTCGGCAAGGGCAGCGAGGCGTTCGCCGTGCACGTCGGCGGTCAGGAGCCCGCGTACCACGATCCGCGCTTCACGAGCCTGATGGGCGTGACCTACATCGCCGATCCGACGCCCGGTCGGCACACGGCGGGATCGGCCTCGTGGAACGAGACGTTCGGCGTCAAGTTCGCGCTGCCGAAGGCCGTCGACGACGTCGCCGAGACCGAGGTGAGCTGGAAGGGAACCGACGGCAAGGGGCGCGCACAAGCGCTCCACTCGAACGCGCATCAGGTCATGAACGGCCTCGGCCTCTGCATGTTCACGTCGCTCACGGGCGGGCTCCCGTGGCTCGATCTCGTGCACGCGCTCACCGGCTGGGAGCTCGACGATCGCGAGCTGCTCGCGTGCGGCGAGCGCATCCAGAACCTGCGCTCCGCGTTCAACCGACGCGAGGGCATCTTGCCCGGCGACATGAAGCCGCACCCGCGCATGATGGGCGAGGGAGACGGCCGGCTCGATCGCGGCCCGCTGAAGGGCGTCCGCGTCCCGCTCCTCCAGCTCCGCAAGGACTACTTCGATCACATGCACTGGAACCAGAAGACCGGGAAGCTCGCGAGGGCGCGCGCCGACGAGCTCGGCATCACCGAGCTCCTCGGCAGCTGGGTCGAGGGGTGAGCGCCCTCGCGCGCCTCAAGAAGATCTTCGGCGCCGACACGACGCCGACGGTGAAGGCACGGGTGCTCATCCGCGGTCGCATCGGCGAAGGTTGGTACGACGTGGACAGGACGTTCTCGCTGCCCGTCGGCGCGACCCTCGGCGACCTCATCGCGAAGGCCGAGGACGAGGGCGTGCGGATGCGCGAGGCGATCGCGCGGAGCCCCCACCTCGCGCACACGCTGATGCTGAACGGCGAGCGCTGCCCGGTGGACGAGAACCTCGGTCGCGCGCTCGTGGACGGCGATCAGGTCTATCTGCTCGCCCCGCTCGCCGGCGGATGAGCGCAGCGCACCGACGCGTCGTCGACCGAGCGGTCGTCAGCGCGCCCAGCTGATGCGGTAGGTGCAGTCGTGGGTGACGCCACCGCCCCTCACGGCGTGGATGCTCGCGCCCTCGAGCCCCGTCATCTCGACGACGGCCTTGATCGCGCCCTCGCAATACGCCCACGCGGCGGGCGAGGGATCGTGCAGCCCCTTGAAGCTGAGCTCGACGAAGCGCTCGCCGCGCGCGCTCACCTCGAGCGTTCCGTTCTCGCGCGTGTAGGTCCCGTACATCTTCGCCGCCCGCGAGACCGCGAACTCGACCGACGCGAGCCGCACGAAGTAGCGGTAGATCGTGCCGAGATCCGCGAGGCGTGCGCGGCACGAGAGCTCGACCATCTTGCGCACGTCGCCGTCGAAGCCGACGCGCACCGCCGTCGTCTGCAGGGCGCGGACGTGCCGGTTCGGGATCCACTCGACCGGCACGGGCGGGTGACGGAGCAGCTCGACCGTCTCCTTGGGGAGCGCCGCCTCGATCTCGCGCATCTTCTCTGCGCCGACCATCTGACGCAGCATCGCGACGGTCGAGTTGAACCCCGCGGCTTTGCTCTCCGCGTCACCCATGGCCGGATGCTACGCGAAACGCAGGCGGGCGCGGGGGCGCCCGACGGGGACGCGCGCCTCGCCTATTTGCAGGCGGAGATCACGAACTTCGACTCGCCGCCGCTCACGCCGACGGCGCTCCAAGCGCCGCCGTGGAAGCTCGCGCCGGCCTCGCGATCGTAGAGGCGGCAGTACGACTCGCCCTTGATCTTCACGAGCACGTCGACGCTCCGGCTCTTCGACACGGGCACGTTCCACATGTCCTTGTCGACGCTCCAGCCTCCGTCGGCCGCGGCCTTCACGACCTGGCCCTCGTCCATGACGCCTCCCTTCTGGTGCTGCTTCGCGACGGCGTTGGTCGTGCCGGCGTCGGAGACGGTCATGTGCTTGTCCCAGCGCGAGGTCTTCTCGGCGACCGTGAGCGCCGCGGGGTACGCGCCGGCGGCCGTCTTCACGGCGTCGAACCAGCCTGCGTCCGTCACCACGCCGAACGCCTTGCCGCCCTTGTCGTAGTCGGCCTTGAAGCTCTTGATGTAGTCCTCGACGCCGAGGAAGCGCTTGTGGTCGGCGGCCTCGATCGCCTCGCCCTTCTTCATCCTTTCGATGACGCCGGCGATGCGCGTCGCCTCGACCTTCGCGCCGCCCTTCGCCTGGAGCTCGACGAACTTCTTGCCGAGGTCCTTCCACTTGGCGGCGCGGGCGCAGCCGACGCCGGCGGGGATCTCCTTGACGTACGACGGAGGGATCTTCGTGAGCTTGTCGAAGTGCTTCTCCTTGCACGCCTTGTCGAGCGCCTCGACCGACGCGATCTCCTTCGCCATGTTGCCGAAGATCTGGTCCTTCGCGAAGATCTTCACGCCCTCGGGCTTCTTCTCGAGATCGGCGAGGAGCGACATGCCGTCGGCGGCGGCGGACAGCTTGGCGACGTAGTCGCGGTACTGGTGCTCGTTGTCGAGGTCGGCCGCGGCGCTCGCGGCCTGCGCGGCCTCGGCCTTCTTCACGCGCGCGTCGGCGGTGTCGACGAGCTTCTGCCACTCGGAGACGTCCCACTTCGGATCGGCCGCCTTGATGCGCTTGATGCCGCCCTTCACGCCGTCGAGGGCCATCTTGCCGCTGTCGAGCTTGGCGGCGTCCGTGCCCCAGTCGGTCGTGTCGGCCATCTTCTTCTGGAGGAAGCTCACCGCGCCCTTCGTGAGGGCGATGTCGTCGGAGGCGGGGCTCTTGTCGGCGTCCTTGGCGTCCGCCATCGCGGCGGGGGGCGCCGCGAGGCTCGTCGCGAGGGGGCAACCGACGGTGAGGGCGAGCGCGAACAGGGTGCGGGGCTTCATGGGCTCCTCCGAAGAGAACGTTGGGGGGTGGCGACCTCGGGGCTCGAACGAGCCCTGCGTGGCCGAGTCGCCCCCTCCTACGAGGTGCTCGCCGAAGCCTTCTTCGACATCCGTGGACATCGACCGCCGCGGAGGTCCACAGGGCTCAGAAGGCGCACTGGATGGCGCCGGCGCCCGCGGTCGCGACGAGATCGGCCGAGCCTCCGGCCCACCTGACCTCGAGCGACCACGTACCGCCGCAGAACCCGCACGGCGCGCCGCCCGCGGGCGAGCCGCCGGAGCCGGCGATCTTCGTGTGCACGACGCTCGCGCTCTGCATCGGGGGGATCGGACCCGAGTCGCCGGGCGCGACGGTGAAGGGCCATTCGAGCGTCGCGTTGCCCTTCGTGAGGGTCAGCTTGGCGCTCTTCACGAGGAGCGTCTGCGGCACGACGGACAGGTTCAGGTAGGTCGCCGTGAACTGGCCGTTCACCGGATCGGCGCCCACGACGGGCTGGCAGTCGACGTTGAACGAGAGGTTGCCGAGCGTCGGGGTCGCGTAGAGCTGCGCGCCGGAGCCCGTGGTGACCGTGGTGACCGTGGTGCTCGTCGCCGTCGTCGTCGTCGTGGACGTGCCTGCGGCCTGGCTCGCGCCGGTCGCGCTGGACGACGCGCCGCCCGAGCCGACCTCGACACCGCCGCACGCGGCGCTCGCGATCGACAGGAGACCCGCGCACACCAGGTTGCAGGAGAGCAGGTTGCAGAAGGAAGCGTCGCTCATGGATCGAGCGTCGTTCGAACGGGGCGGCGCGGCAACCCTCCGGGCAGAGCGGAGCCACTCGCGCCGCGGCGCGAATGACTTATGCTTCGTGCATGTCGATCTGGAGTGCCATCCACGCCGTCGCGTCGCTCGCTGCCCGAGGCGTCCCCGCCGTCCGCTCCGCCGTTCACGGCGCGCGCATCGGCGCCGGCGCCGACTTCGCGCGCGCCACCGTCGAGCGGCTCGGCGTCACCGTCGCCGCTCCCTCCGCGCGCTCGGCGGCGTCGAGCGTCGGCGCCGCCGCGACCTCCGCGCTCGTGAAGGGCGACCTCGGCGTAGCGCGAGGCGGCGTCGCGCTGCGGATGACGCCGACGGGCGCCGTCGCGGCGAGCGTGACCGAGGAGCTCGTCGCCTCCGCGGCGCGCGCGACCACGCGCGGGGCGCTCGCGCAGATCGGCAGGGCGACCGCCGTGGGCGCCCTCGGCGGCGCCGCGCTCGACGCGGCGTTCGCCGGTCTCGAGATCCTCCCCCGCCTCCGCGACGGCTCCCTCGACCGAGCGGCGGCGGCGATGCACGTCGGCAAGCGCGCGGCGCGCGGGGCG
>CAYYKK010000157.1:0-15956 GCA_964467935.1 uncultured Polyangiaceae bacterium | reverse complement strand
GATGCAGGCGCCGCCGCCTGCCCCCGTCGCTGGCCCGACGGGCGGCTCCGCGGGGCGGAGCCACGCCGGGGTCGCCGACAACACCCAGAGCGCGCCGCCGGGCGACATCGCCGACAAACGCCCGGAGCCCACCCCCGAGGCCGAGCCGAAGCCGGCGCCTCCCGCTCCGCTCGAGGCCAAGGGCCTCGGCCTCACCGGCATCGGCGAGGGCGGCGGCGGTCGCGGCCAAGGCATCGGGCTTGGCGGCGTCAAGACGAAGAGCGCCGAGCTCGCTCAGGGCGCGGAGCAACGGCTCCGCAACGACGTCGCGAGCGGCGAGGCAGAGGACTTCGGGATGATCGGGCTGCTCGACGAGAGCGGCGGCACGTTCCACGGCAAGGGGAACATCACGATCGTCGTGGGCGACGATCCTGGGCGCCACATCCAACTGTGTGGAGATGCATCCAAGTTGCCTTTCGAGGAGCGACGCACGCTGTGGCGCGAGCGCCTCGGGAAGGTCGGCGGCTCGCCCGCGGGCGCCGCGGGCGTGTACCGGCAGGCGGTCGCGGCGTGCGAGGCACCCACCCCGAGAGATCGCACCGCGCTGCTCTTGATGATGCTCGACTTCATCCCCTCCACGAGCGCGCGCGTGCAGCTCTGGCGGCTCATGGTCTCGGATCTGGGCGCGGCCGACGTGCTCTACCGCGGGATCCTCTCGCGCGTGACGACGCCCGCTCAGATGCGCGAGCTCTCCGCGGCGCTCGGGCTCGTGACGGTCGAGCCGAGCGTGCTCGAGAAGGCGCTCAAGGAAGCGAAGGATCCGGCCGACAAGGTGGCGAAGCTGCGCGCGCTCGCCGCGTTGTTCCCGAACGATCTGAGCCTCGACCTCGTTCTGCTCGACGCGATCGAGGACACCGGGGACGCGTCGTTCGCGCGCTCGTTCTCGCGAGAGCTGCGGACGCGCGCGGACGCGGACGCGCGCGTCCGGACCGCGGTCGGCGAGCTCTTCCTCCGCATCGCCGAAAACGACGCCGACGCGGCCCAGAAGGAAGCGGACGCGCTCGAAGCGCGCCGCGCCTTCGGTGAGATCGTGGAGTTCTCTCCCGACGATCCGGTCGCGCGTCGACGCCTCGGCGATCTCCTCCGCGCGCACGGCTTCTACGAGGAGGCGTCGCGGCAGTACGAGACGCTCGCGAAGCTCGTGCCCGACGACCCCTCGGTCTCGCTCCTGCTCGCCGCTTGCGCCGACGGCCAGGGCCGCCTCGAGGAGGCGGTGCGTTGGACCGAGAAGGGCGGCGCGGCGGGCGCGCCCGACGCTTCGCAGGGACCCTTCGCGACGGCGCGCGCCTTCGCCGCGACCTACCTCGCGTGGGGCAAGCTCGAGGCGCGCACCCAGAAGGACGACAAGGGCCTGGAGGCGCTCTCGGCGAGGCTCGCGCGCGTCCTGTCCTCCGCCGGTCAGGCGCCGCGAGAGGGACGAGTCCGGGTGAGCCTGGTGTGGTCGCACCCCGAGTTCCATCCTGCCCTCTGGAGCAACGCGCTCGGCTCGCCCATGCCTGCGCCCGAGGGAGACGTCACCCTCGGCATCGCGCAGGTCATGCTGCCCGATCGACCCGGTGGCATCGTCGAGGTGCGGCTCGATCCAGAGGACCTCGATCGAGCGCGACGCCTCGGCGCGAAGGCCATCCTCACCGTCGTGTTCGGCGAGAACCGCGACGGCGAGGTGATCGTCCGCCGCGAGATCTCCTTCGGCGCGAAGGATGGGAGCACGAAGCGGTTCCACGTCGAGAGCGGTCGGGTCGACGACGCGGGGGGAGAAAAGTGAGCAGCGACGACGATACGCCGCGAGGCGATGGATCCGACGCCGTGGAGAGTCCGTCGATCGATTCGAGCACGAGCGAGCTGGGCGCGACCGAGCCGAGCGTGGCCGAACCGAGCGTGGCCGAACCAAGCGTGGCGGAGCCAACCTCGATCGAGCCAACCTCGATCGAGCCAACCTCGATCGAGACACGTTCGGCCGAGCCAACTTCGATCGAGACACGTTCGGCCGAGCCGACTTCCCCCGGGCCGACCGCGGAGCCCGGCACGCTCCCTGGCGAGGGTGCCGGAGGAGCGGGTGAAGCGCCGCCACCTCCTCGACCGCCGGTGGTCGACTTGCCGGTGGGGATGGGCAAGCCCCCCACCCTCCTCTTCGCGCTCGTGGCGGTCTTCCTCGCGCTCGGCGCGATGGTCATCGTTTTCCTGCCGAAGGCCCAGAAGCCCATCGAGAAGCCGCTCGTCTCGACGAGCGCCGATCTCGCGCCCGTCCATGCCGGCGTACGCGTCGGCGGCGAGCCCGTGCGCGTGCTCTCGCGGCTCGCGATCGGCGACGATCTCGAGACCGACGCGGAGGGTCGCGCGCGCGTGCGCCTCGACTCCGGAACGACGGTGATCGTCGACCGGAAGACCAAGCTGCGCCTCACCGAGAGCGGCCTCGATCTCGAAGCGGGCAGGGTCTTCGTCGTCGCGACCGCCGCGACGCAGGTGGGGCTCGGCGCCGGCGCGACGGACGGCAGGGCCGCGCTCACCGCCACCCAGGCGGCGCTCGAGCGTGCGGACGGCGTGACCAAGATCTACGCCCCGAGCGGCGAGATCTCGGTCCGCGCGACGAAGGGAGAGCAGACGGTGCACGCCGGCGAGACGGCCACCGTCACGGGCGGCGCAGCGAAGGTGGCGCCCGAGCGCGGCTTCGACGACTGGACCGGAGGAATGGCCGCGCCCTGGGCCGCCGAGGGGCCGCCGCGCCGCGCGGTCGGAGAGATCTGGGGACGCACCAACCCCGCCGATCCCGGCTCGCCGCTGACGATTCGATCGCACGAGCTCTCGGCCACGATCGCCGGCGAGGTCGCGCGCACCGAGGTCAAGACCACGTTCTTCAACGCCGGCGAGGCCTCCGTCCTCGGCGACTTCCGCATGGCGATCCCGAAGGGTGCGATCGTCTCGCGCTTCGCCACGGTCCGCGGTGATCGCACCATCGAAGGGCACATCGCGCTCTCGTCGCGCCAGACTTACGTCGCCGACGACTTCGGCCAGCTCGCGACGCGCGGCGACATCCTCGAGTGGGCCGGCGATGGCTGGCTCCGCGGGACGCTCCCGGGGATCGAGGCCGGCGCGACCGTGAGCGTCGTCGTGACGTACGTCGAGTGGCTCTCACCGACGCCGAAGGGCCCCAAGTCGCAGATCGTCCAGTACCGCTACCCGATGGTGGGCGAAGCCGATCCGCCGACGATCGGCGAGTTCTTCGCGCGCGTCGACGCCGGTCCGTCCGACGCCACGGCGCTCGCGGCAGGGCTCGGCGCCCGCATCTCGGGGACCGCGGTCGAGGTGCGTCGTCCCGACTTCAAGCCGACGGCCGATCTCGTGGTCGACGTGGAGATGCCCTCGAGCCCTTCGCTTGCGCGCGGCTACGTCGCCCCGTCGCTCGGCGGCGAGGGCGATCCGACCTTCATCGTCCGCACCGAGGCGCCGATGGGCGCTGCGACGGACGGCAAGCCGGCGCCAGGCTCCGACGGCGTCACGCTCGCGCTCGTCCTCGACACCTCGACGAGCATCGACCCGGCGCTCCTCGATGCGGGCAAGGCGTTCGTCGAGGCGGTCACGCGCGGGCTCGGTCCGCGCGATCGCTTGGTCGTCTTGGCCGCGGATCAGGGCGTGCGCCCCATCGGACCCGACACGGTCGGTCCCGTCGACGACGCCCGCAAGCAGGCGATCGTCGCGGGGCTGGGCAGCGTCGTGCAGGGCGGCGCGACCGACCTCGGGCGCAGCCTCGAGCTCGCCGCCGACAAGCTGCCGGAGGACGCGCCCGACGGGATGGTGATCTACATCGGCGACGGTTGGCCCACGCTCGGCGATCTCACGCCCGACGCGATCCGTGCGCGCTTGTCGCGTCGCGAGCGCGGCGCTCCGAGGCTCGGCGCGGTCGCGATCGGACCGAGCGCGAACCGCCTGACGCTGGCGGCGCTCACGCGCGACTCGGGCCCGCTCATCGAGGTCGGTGACACGACCGACGCGGCGAAGGCCTCGGTCGAGCTGCTCGAGAGCGCGCTCGTGCCGACGGTGACGGACGTCTCGGTCGACCTGGGGCCTGGCGTCGAGCGCGTCTATCCCCGCACCGCGGTGGCCGCGCGACGCGGGAGCACCGTGACGTTCGTCGGCACGCTCCGCGGCGCGGCGCCCAAGTCCATCCAGCTGCGCTATCGGGGGCCGAAGGGGATCGTGAGCGAGGAGCGCGCCCTCGACGTGAAGCCGGCGTGGCAACCGGACGACGTCGCGCGACGATGGGCGGCCCTCCGCGTCGAGTCGATCGCGCTCTCCGGCCAAGGACGCGAGGCGACGACCGACGCTGCGCTCCGCGCTCGTCTGATCACCCCTTGGACCGCGTGGGTCACGGGCGGCCCCGAGTACGCGGCGACGCCGCTCGGAGCGCGCATCCTCGACACCGCGGTCGGGCCGGATCTCGGCTTCAACGCCGCGTTCGCGACGCCCGCCCGCGGCTTCGGCGCCCTCGCCAGCGAGGCCGACGTGCTCGCCGTCGAGGATCGCGTTTCGCTGCTCGAGCCGTCGCTCGTCGCGGCCGCCGCACGGGTCCTCTCCGAGGCGGAGGCGTCCTACCGCGCTTGCCGCGACTCGCGCGCCGCGCTCCGTCCGGACCTCTTCGGCGCGATCCTCATCAAGCTCAAGCTCGACGGCGACGGAAACGCGACCGACATCGACGTGCGCGGCGTGAGCGACAACGACGACGCGCTGAACCGCTGCATCTCCACCGTCGTGAGCGGCCTCGTGTTCCCGAAGGCTGCGACGACGGTGAAGGTGGACGTCTCGTATCAGTTCGAGTTCCCTCCCCCGAGCAAGACGCTTCGCGCCGGCAAGTGCTCGCCGACCTCGCTTCTCCCGCTGCCCCTGCGGCGGGGCGTCTTCCGCGAGCGCATCGATCGGCTCGGTCCGGCCGAGGCGTATTTCGAGGCGAAGCGATCGTGCGAGCTGCCGAACTGGACCGCCAAGCGCTCGATGCTCGAGCTCATCCTCTCGACGTTCGCCCCGCGTCAGAACGCGGGCACGCAGACGTTGACCGTCGCGACGGCGCTCGGTGTCGCCGGAGACGCGGAAGCGGCGGCGTTCCTGCGCAAGGAGGCGCTCCGCCGCGCCGATCCGTACGAGCTCTCGACCCTACGTCGGCTGCTCCTCGCAGGAGAGGCGCTGCCGTTCGGCGAGCTCACGAAGCAGTACAAGGCGGCCAAGGACGACGCGGCCAGGCTCGCGGTCGTACGTCGGTTCCTCGCGTTCGCGCCTCACTCGGCGCGGCTCCGCGGCCGTGAGCTCGCGCTGCTCGCCGCGCTGCAAGACAAGGACGCCCTCGTCGAGGCCGTCCGCCTCGTCCGCCTCGACCCGTTCGCCGACGCGACGCTGCTCGCGGATGGGGCCGCCTACCTGAGGAAGGTCGGGCTCGAGGACGAGGCGCGGCGCACGTTCTTCGAGATCGCCGAGCGCGGGCCCAGCGATCCGTGGGCTCGCGCCTTCTTGGGCGATCGGCTCCGGAACGAGGCGTGGTTCGACGACGCGACCGAGGACTACGAGGTCCTCGACGGCTTGGTGCCCGACGACGCCGCGACCGGGATCCGACTCGCCCTCGCCCACGCCGGAGCAGGTCGTCTCGACGTCGCGCTCCGCATCCTCTCGCGCGTCGAGAAGACGGGCGGTCGACGCGCCGACGCCGGCGTCGCGCGCCTCGCAGGGCGGCTCTCGCACCTGCTGGTGGCCGAGACCCTCGCCAGAGAGGACGTCTCGGCGGCGGACCGCGAGCGGCTCGGACGACGCGCGTCGGAGCTGACGGCGCTCCCGGGGTCTCCCGTCGTGCTCGTCCGCGCGCCGGGAGGGGTCGAGCCCGTGCGCGTGCGGCTCGAGCGTGGCCCCGACAAGGCGCGCGAGACCCTCGAGACCGACGCGGCGCTGCCGAGCGTCGGCCTCTACTCCCTCCCCCTCACGGCCGGCGACAACACCAAGGCGACCTTGTTCCTGGGGCGTCCGGAGGGGCTCGCCCCGACGCGCGCGCTCGAGGTGGAGCTCGACGTGCTCTCGGATGGAAAGCGATCGACCGAGAAGGTCGAGCTCCCGTCCGACGGCCACGATCTCGAGCTCACCTGGAACGGGGCCGGGTTCGACGCGAAGCCCTGAGGAGCTCCTCCGCGGCCGAGCGCGCGCTCCCGCGGGCAGGCCGCGACGGAGCGCGCGCCTCAACGTCGTAGAGGCGTTGCAGCCGCAACTCAACATCTGGTGCGATCTCGTCGCGGTACAACGAGAGAGGGGATCCGCCGGCCGAGCCTTCGGATCCCCTCGCGTCGTGCCGCGCCCCGCTCGGCCGGGACTCGCCTTCGACAACCAGAAGACGCTGCCCCACTCCGTCGGGCGGGTCTACTTGCCGGCCGAGCACTTCATCGCGCACATCAGGTCGCCCGGTGCGCAGCCGCACGTGCCCTTGCCGGACACCGGCGGCTTCTTCGCGCCCGTGTCGGCCGGCTTCGCGCCCGTGTCGCCCGGCGGCTTCGCGACGCCGCTCGGCTTGCCGACGGGCCTCCCGGTCGGCTTGCCCACCGCGACGGCGGCCGTCGCGCTGGCCGTGGGCGCGGCCGAGGCGGTCTCGGTGGCCGTCGGGGCCGCCGTGGCGGTCTCGGCGGCGGTCGGCGCCTGCGTCGGTGCGGGAGCGGCCTCCACCGTCGGCGCAGCCGTCGGCGCCGGAGGCGGCGAGCCCTTGAGCAGGAAGAACACGCCGCCGATCGCCGCTACGGCGACCACGCCGCCGATGACGAGCGGCAGCGCCATGCTCTTCTTCTGCGGCTCCGCGATCGCGCCGACGCCGACCTGCGGCGCCGCCATCATCGGAGGAGGCGCGAGGATCGGCGCGCCGAGCGGGAACATCGCCGCCGACTCTGCGACCGGCGACGACGCCGCCGGCGAGGGCGCGGCCGTCGCGGCCAGGGCCTTGAGGTCGATGAGGCCGGAGTCTTCCTTCGTCGCCGTCGTGCCGCCGGACGACTTCGCCGCGGGGGCGGTGGCGGCCGTGAGCGCGCTCAGCGAGAAGAGCACGGAGTTCTCGTCGCGCTTGCCCGCCGGCGACGCGGCGACCGACGAGCTGAGGCCGCCGGCGTCCGAGAATCCGCCGCCGCCGAAGAGGTCGTTGCGTCGCGCAGGCTCCTTGCGCGCGGCAGGCCGAGCGCTCTCCCCTGCGCTCGACGAGGCCGCCAGCGGCGCCGCGGCCGGCGGCGGAGACGAAGCGACCGCGCCGTTTCCGTTCGCAGCGGCGTGCAGCGCGCTCGAGATCGCCACGTTCTCGGAGAGCGGCTGCCAGTCGGCCATGCCGTCCGCCCAGACGTACGTGTCGGCGTTGATGACGCTCGTGTTGTAGGCGTCGACGACCTCGGCGAGCGTCATCGTGCGCTGGTCCCCGTCCGCGACGTTGACGAGGTAGCTGCCCGGCGCGAGGTCGGGCGAGCCTCCCATGTCCGGTGCGGCGCCAGCATCCGCGGCGCCCGCGTCGGCGGCGCCGGCGTCGGCGGCGCCGGCACTGCCTCCTACGACGATGGTCGCGCCGCACTTGCGGCACTTCATCTTGACCGTCTTGCCTTGGACCTTGTCGTCCGAGACCGTGTACTTGGCTCCGCAGGAATGGCAGGTGATCTTCATGGCGTCTGGCTCGGCCCTTCGGGAGTGGGGGGATCGACCTCGTGTAGACGGTCGAAACGCGCTCGAAGTTCTCGGCGACCTACGAGGTCAACGAAGCGGCTAGCTCAGTGTACGATAAAGTTGCGGGTCTTCACCGAGTTTTTGGGCACGATCTTCTCGACATCGCCCACGTTTCAGCCGTTCGCGCGGCGTTTTTCCGCGCGCGTCGGCGCGTCACGACTCGGCGAGGATGCGGCTCGCCTGACGATCGGCGAGCGCCATGCACGTGAGCATCGGATTGACCGCGGGGCTCCCGGCGAAGATCCCGGTGTCGGCGATGTAGAGGTTGTCGAGCTCGTGCGACTTGCCGGTGTCGTCGACGACGCCGCTCCCGGGGCTCTTCGACATCCGGGTCGATCCGAACGCGTGGTTCGCCGCGGTGATCGTGTCGCTGCCGCGTAGCTTCATCGTGCGGATGATCTCGGACTCGCGCTTCGATCGGAGCTCCTCCGGGATGCCGTGGAGGCCGGGGAGGATCGACTCGGCGCCGGCGGCCCAGCAGATGTCGGAGAGGATCCCGAGGCCCTTCTGGATGAGCTTCACGTCCTCGTCGTGAAAGTGGAACGAGATGTCCGGCTCGAAGCCGTTCGCCTTCGCGTGCACCTGCCCTCGCGATCGATCGGCCGCGATGATGACGTCGAACGGTGCCATGCGCTGGTAGTCGAGCAGATGTCGCTGGTACTCGACGCCGAGCCCGGGCAGGCGCGCGGCGAGCACCGCCGGGGGCGACCAGAGCACCTCGAGCTTGATGCCCTCGCGTAGGAAGTGCAGCGAATGGAAGCCCTGTGTCGCGCCCTTCCACGGATCGATGACCTCCGGGAACACCGCCATGATCGCGAGGCCCGGGTGCATCATGAGCTCACGCCCGACGAAGCCGCTCGAGAGCCCGACGCCGCTCTTCTCGAGGATCACCGGCGTCTGCATGCAGCCGGCGGCGAGCACCACGCGCTTCGCGCGCACGTCGACGGAGAAGCCGGGCTTGCCGGTGAACGGCTCGACGACGTGACCGCGGACGCCGATCGCCCGCCGCCCCTCGGCCACCACGTGCTCGACGCGCACGCTCGTGTAGACGCGCGCGCCGCCGCGGATCGCCGCCGGGACGTAGCTCACGTCGGTCGACTTCTTCGCGCCGTTCCGGCAACCGGTGAAGCACTCGCCCGATCCGCGGCAGCCGGCCACGTTGCGGTGGGTCGGCTCGCTCGAGATCCCCAGCGCATCACAGCCTCTCTTGAATCTCAGATTCCGTTCGCCTTGGGCTTCGGTCGGCGTGGGGCCCACGAAGAGGAACTCCTCGACGCGCGCGAAGTGCGGCGCCATCTCCTCCGCGGTGAGCTCGACGCCCGTGGCCTCGCTCCACTTCTGCCAGACCCACGAGGGCGGGCGCGCGCAGATCGCCGAGTTGACGAGGGAGCCGCCGCCGAGCGCGATCGCCTGCATCGTCGGGATGAACATGTTGCCCCGTGAAGCGCGCGTCCCGCCTTCGCGGAGGAACCGGTGCATCGACGAGCCGGCCTCCTGCGTGAAGTCCTTCTTGCCGAACGGCGGGCCCTCTTCGAGCA
Organism: uncultured Polyangiaceae bacterium; assembly: GCA_964467935.1. Classification (GTDB taxonomy): domain Bacteria; phylum Myxococcota_A; class Polyangia; order Polyangiales; family Polyangiaceae; genus CAYYKK01. The sequence goes on along the minus strand of CAYYKK010000157.1, from coordinate 6,663 downwards.
GGACGACGTCGAGCCCGCCCTCCGCGAGCTCCTTGGCGACGACCGCGCCGCCCGGTCCCGATCCGACGACCACGACCTCGCACGAGAGCGTGAGGCGGTCGGTGTAGTCGGAGTAGACGCGCACCCCGCGGTGAGGGTCCTCCGAGCCGGTGAACGAAGGGGCGCGCTCGCTGCGCACGACGTCGAGGGTCTTCATCGTTGCTCCTGTGCGGCGACCGTGGTCGCGTCGTCACGCCTCCCGAGGCCGAAGGGATCGGCGTCGTGCTCGATGCGCATCGCGCGGCACACGTCGGGGCACGCGAGGTAGCCCATCGTGAGCATCGTGCGCATCGAGAGGAACGCGACCCGGCGGAAGTAGATCGGGCTCTTCTGCATCGCCGCGAGCACGGCGAGGCGCTCCTCGTGGCGCATCTTGGTGAAGCGGCGCGGCCTCGGTCCGAAGACCCACGGCCCATGCTCGATGAACCAGAGGAGCAGCCGAACGAGCACGCCCTGGCCCGTCGGGAGCCGCGCGGCGTAGCCGTCGAAATAGGCGACGAGGCCCGCCTCGGTCCCGGAGATCGGGATGGGGCCGCCCGGCGGGAAGAACGCGTCGGCGCACGCGGCGACGATCGCCTGTTCCTTGCGGGACAAGAGCTCACCGTCGATGGAGGCCTTCGGGTAGTCGAGGAACAGGCCTCGAACGAGCGCGTAGGTCGCGCCTGCGAAGAGCAGCGGGGGTATCGCGAAGATCACGGCTTCGTCTCCTTGCGGATCGAGGGCTTCTTCTGGTGGAGCGGGCTCGCTCGTCGTGGACGATCGTCGGGCCGACCGCGGCGCTCCCTCGGCCGCGGCGTCTCTTGCGGCGCGCCGTCGCCGAGCACGTGGGCCAATCGGTCGAGCAGGGCGACGTCGACGCGCGCCAGCCACTTCTCGAGGTGCCGCACGGCGCCATGCGCGTCGCCTGCCTCGACGAGGGAGAGGAGGCGCGTCATGACCTCGACGTAGTCGTCCGGGGAGCCGCCCATCGCGGGCGCGAAGAGCGCGTGGGTCTCGCGGAGAGGCGCCCAGTAGGCGTTCGCGAGCCACACGGCGGGCCACACCCCGCTCGACCTCACGAGGGCGCGGAAGAGATCGAGCTCGTCCATCGCTTGGGCGACCGGATCGCGCGCGCTCGCCGCCCGCGAGAGCACCTCCCTCGCCTCGCCGAGCGCTCCCTTCGGGGCGTGCTCGGCGGCGAGCCGCACGGCCTCGACGGCGAGCAGGGACCGGAGCCGGAGCAGCTCTTTCGCGAGGGTGAAGAGCGGCTTCTCGAAGCGCCCGGCGGCGAGGTACGCGGGGAGCAGCGCCGGCGTCCCTTCGCGGCGAAAGTCGAGGACGTGCGCGCCCGACCCGCGGCGGCTCTTCACCACGCCGAGCGTCGCGAGGTGCTGGAGCGCCTCTCGAACGGTGCTGCGACCGCACGACAGCTCCTCGGCGAGCTCGACCTCGGCGGGGAGGCGCAGCCCCGTCGGGTAGGCGCCGCCGATGATGCGCGCGAGGATCGCGTCTGCGACCCGCTTCACCTCGCCATCGTTCATGTCAGGTTAATTAGTCTGACAACTTTAGCTCGTCAAGGGGGCCCCGGAACCTCTCGCGCGTCGGGTTGTCGCAGCCGGGACCATGAGATTCCTTCGCGCCTTCGCGCTGTTCGCCGTGGTCCTCGCGGTGGTCCTCGCTCGCCCGACAACCGCGTCGACGCGGCCCAAAGACCCGACCGCTCGCGGCCTCGACCTCTTCGTGCACGGACCGAGCGCGGCTCCGTCGGGCGGCTCGCTCTCGCTCTCGGTGGAGGCGCTCGGCTTTCCCACGATCACGAGCTCGGAGCCCGTCGCCGGCGCGACCATCGAGGCCGCCTGGGATCCGGAGTCGCTGCACCTCGCGGACGCGCCCCTGCCCCCGAGCGTCGTCGCCACGACGAACGACGGGGGGCACGCGACCATCGCGATCCCGATGCCGGTCGGAGAGCCTCAGTCGCTGACCCTGCTCGTGTCGGTCAAGGCCGGGGGCAAGAGCCGGGTGCGTGAGCTCACGATCGCGCGGACCGGCGCCGAACGGATCTCGCTCTTCACGTCCGAGAGCGCCGTCGTGCCGGGGGGTGCCGTGAGCGCGTGGGCCTTGTGCGAGCGCTCGGACAACGGGGCGCCGATCGCCGGCGCGCCCGTCGAGGTGGAGCTGCTCGAGGGAGGCGTGAGCCGCTTCTCGGGGCGCGCGACCACCGATCCGGCCGGCTCGGCGATGTTTCGCGTGCCCATCCCGCGCGCCGTCGAGCCGGGGCTGTCGTGGACGCTCGTCGCGCGCTCGCTCGGTCCGACCGCCGCCGCGACGACCTCGACGACGCAGACGCTGACGGCCCGCGAGGAGACCCCGGGCAAGCCGGTGCTCACGGCGCGCTTCGACGAAGGATCAGTGAAGCCGGGAGACGACGCGCACTTCCGCGTGCGCCTCCGCGACGCGAGCGGCGAGGCGGTGGCCAACCAGGTGGTCTGGGTCTTCTGGGGGGCGAAGGGCGTGTCAGCGCCCGAAGACGCCGAGGCGTTCCGGAGGATCGCCACGCGCATGACCACCGACGGCGCGGGCGAGATCGTGGGGCCGGTCAAGACGCCGACGACGATCGCGCTGAAGGGCACGAGCATGCACCTCACCGCGCGCACGGAGCTCTCGGGCGTGGAGCTCAAGGAGACCGCGAGCGTCGAGGTCGGTCGCAAGCGCGCGTACGTCGAGGTGCTGCCCGAGTCGCACGAGATCCTCCCCGGCGTGGAGCAGCGTGTCGTCCTCCGGCTGATGGGCGACGACGGCGAGCCCATCGAGGGGCGCTTCGACGTGGAGGGCGACGGCCTCAAGGCGTCGATCGCCACGGACGCGCACGGCGAAGCGGAGATCACCTGGAACGTGCCGAAGGGCATCGGCGCGAAGCGCGACGTCGGCCCGTGCGCCGGCGGTGTCGCGGCGGCGCTCACCCTCCGCACGAGCGCTGGCGCGGAGGCGTCGAAGATCACGAAGTCCGCCTTCGAGGGCGCGCTGGTCGGCCGCGACGGCCTCCCCGTCTGCGTCGCGGTCGATCGTGATGCGCAGATCTTTCTCCGCCCCGAGCGCTCGGTCGTCCGCGCCGGTGACGCGGTCAAGGTGCAGATCGCGGGCGAGAACCGCCGAGCGTTCTCTCTCGTGGCGACGTCGGCGACCGGCGCGGACAGCGTCGTGCGCTGGGTCGAGCGCGGACAAGACGGGATCACGCTCGAGCTGCCCGCGACGGCGAGCGGCGTCTATCGGCTGAGCGTCGCCGGACCGCGCGCGGGCGAGCCCGCCCTCCAAGCCGCGACGAGCATCCTCGTCTTGCCGCGCGTGGTGCCGAAGGTAGAAGGCAGGGTCGTCGGCGGTCGCGCCGCCCCCGGCGGGAAGGTCGAGGTCGAGGCGGTGATCGTCGACGAGAACGGCAAGGGGATGCCAGGCTCGGTCGCCGTCGCGATGATCGACAAGCTCGGCGGAGGCTCGCTCGCGGGGCTCCTCGCGCTCGACACCCGCACCGACCTCTGCGGGGACGCCGGCGCCGATCCGGACAGGTGCGACGCCTTCCTGCTCGGTGACGCGAAGGAGGATCCCGCGCGGCGCGCGGCGCTCGCCGCGCCCGGGACGCCGCTGCTCGAGCCGATCCTCGATCCGGCCAAGTCGCAGAAGGCGGACGTCGACGCGACCTTCAAGGCGGTGGTGCAGTCGCTGGAAGGGGCCGTGTGGCAGTCGTCCGACGCGCCCGAGACGCTCGTCGACGTCCGCCGAAAGGAGGGGGGACGCTACGTGTTCAACCCCGAGCTGATGACGCTCGTCACCGACGCGATGGACAAGCCCCCGGAGCTCCCGGGCGGCGAGGCGGTGACGCTGGCGGATCTGCTCAGCGTCGATCCCCAGGTGACGTACGACAACGTCGGGCGCCGACTCACGCGTCTCAAGCTCTTCGATCTCCTGAAGGCGCTCCGCGACTACCGGACACAGAACGGGATCGACCTCTCCGAGCCCGTGTTCAAGGAGCCGAACGCGCTGCTACGAAGGCTCGTCCACGACGGACAGCTCACGCGCTCGCAGCTGCTCGATCCGTGGGGCGGTACGCTCCAGTTCTACAAGTCCGGCGGCGAGGTGCTTCCGTTCCTCACCGTGACGAAGGGCTACGAGCTCCGCTCGCCGGGGCCCGACGGCAAGCTCGGGACGAGCGACGACGTGAAGGATCCGTTCGAGCGCGTGCTCAAGTCGGGGACGCCCTACGCGGAGGCCGTCGAAGAGGATCGGCTCGTCGACGCGCGCTACGACATGCGCGTCGCGGACGCGACGGTCGACGCGTGGTCCACGATGCTGCGGGAGATGACGGGCACCGAGCTCGGCGGGCTCGGGCTCAGCGGTGTGGGCGAGGGAGGCGGCGGCAGCGCCGGCGGCCTCGGGCTCGGCACGGTCGGGACGGTGGGGCACGGCGCTGGGCGGGCGACGTTCGGTTCGTCACGCGGCATCGCCTACTTCTCGCCGCCGAAGCGCACGGACGCGCAGGGGCGCGTGACGTTCGAGGTGCCGCTCGGCGCCGTGGAGACGACCTGGCAGATCGCGCTCGTGGGCCTGCCCGACGCGGCGCGCCCGGCCGTCGCGACCGTCGACGTCCCCGTCACGTTGCCGCTCAGCGCCAAGGTGTTCGCCGGAGACTCGTTCGTCGAGGGAGACGTCGTCGACGCGGCGATCACCCTTCGCAATCGCACCGACGTGCCGATCGACGCGGCGGTGGAGATCTCGACGGAGGGCGCGCTGTCGCTCGCGGCGGATGCGCGGACGCAGAAGGTGACGATCGATCGGCGCGGAGCGAAGACCATTCGCGTTCGAACCAAGGCGAAGCAGGCGGGCACGGGACGGCTCGTCGTCACGACGCGCGCGCCGGGGCTGCCGGACGACGTCCTCTCGCACGAGCTCGAGGTGAAGCCCGCGGGCGAGCCGGTCCGCCTCGCGCACGTGACGTGGGTCGCGCGGTCCGAGGATCTGTCGGCATGGCTCGACCGCTCGGGGCTCGTCGCGACGGGCGACGCGCGCCTCACGTTCGAGAGCGGAGAGGACACGACGATCGACGCAGCGCTTCGCTCGCTCGATCCGGACGCCATGGTCTCCACCGAGTCGCTCGCCGACGCGATCGACATGGCGGCGCTCGCGCGAGGCTTCGCGATCGAACGACGAGGGGACGCCGACCCGCTCGCGGTGTCGACCGCGAAGATCGAGGCGTTCGCCCGCGGCAAGCTCGCCGCGATCCGCGGGAAGAAGGGCGACGCGGACTGGGTCACCGCCGCGCGCGCAGGGCGCGTCTCGTCGACGCCGTCGGCCACCGCGTGCCCAGGCACCGGAGATGGCTCCGAGCCGCTCTGGACGCTCGCGAACGGGCTCGACGCGGAGCCGCCTGCGGAGGGAGGGAGCGTCAAGGCGTGCTGGACGACCTTCGTCGCCGACGCGCTCAATCGGCTCGACACCTCGGACGACGTGGCGAGCGTCGCGCGGGCGGCCCTGGCGCTCGCGCGGCGGCCTCATCGCGCGGAGGACGCCGCCGACGTCGGCAAGCACCTGCGCAAGCTCGTGAAGCTCGCCCCGAGCGGCACGATCGAGCTGGCGATGCCGACCACCGCGACGCGGACCCTCGTCTACGCCGCGCTCCTCGCCACGACCCCCGAGAGCGATCCCGGGACGCGGGGCAAGCTCCTCCGCTGGCTGCTCGTGCAGCGCGACGCGTCGGGCGGCTTCGGTTCGACCGCGGCGACGCGCGCCGTCGTGCAGGTCCTCACGAGCCCCGCGTTCGTCGCGAGGACGCCGGTCGACACCGGGATCGTCGTCGAGACCCGCGCCACGGACGACGGTGAGGCCGCGACCCGCGTCGTGACGGTGCCGGCGCGCGGGCGCTTCGCGATCGACGTCCCTCGCGGGACGAAGCACCTCGTCGTGCGACCGCGGGACGCGGGCGCGTCGATAGGCGTCCTCGCGCGCCTCGAGCGCACGTACCTTCGGCCGTTCTCGGTCGCCCCCGAGACGATGGGCGCGCCCGTCACGCTCACGGTGAAGTGGCCCGCGGCGAAGCGCGGGGACGTCGCGAACCTCCGCGTCAGCGTCGCGGAGACGTCGCACGTCTGGTCTTCGGTCGAGGTGAAGGTGCCGCTTCCGCCGGGCGTGGTCCTCGCGGACTCGGTCTCGGGGGTGCGGCAGGTGCAGGGCGCGCTCTACCTGCGCACCACGCCGAAGGACCTCGGTGACACCGTCCTCGTGCCCCTTCGCTTCACGTTGAGCGGACAGGTGACGGTCCCCGAGGCGACGGCGGCCCTCGTGGAGGTGCAAGCGCCGCTCGCCTACGATAGAGCTCGCCCCCTCACGATCGAGCCGTGATCGACGGCGCACCGAAGAATGCGAGCACCTCGTCGAGGTGCTCGGTGCGCCGCGCCTTCGGGAGGCTCTCGAGGATGCGCTTGCCGTAGCCGCGCGTCGTCAGGCGCCGATCGAGCACGGCGACGACGCCGCGGTCGGTCTGCGCGCGCAGCAGCCGGCCGAAGCCCTGGCGCAGCGTGATCGCGGCCTGCGGCACGCTGTAGGCGCCGAAGGGGTCCCCTCCTCGCGCCTCGATCTCGGCGGCGCGCGCGGCCACCA
>CAYYKK010000156.1:0-16003 GCA_964467935.1 uncultured Polyangiaceae bacterium | reverse complement strand
GCCGGGAGGCGCCGCGGCGGGAGGCACCGCGCCGGGAGGCACCGCGCCGGGAGGCACCGCGCCGGGGGGCACCGAAGCAGGAGGCACCGAAGCAGGAGGCCGCCCCGGTCCCTTCGCCGCGCTGGCGCCGTCGTTCACCACCGGCTCGTACGAGCACACGTGGGCGTACGACCTTCGACCGAGGAGCACCGGATCGAAGTCGAGGACCTTGCGACCCGTCTGATCTCGGCGCCCCCAGATCGTCAGCGGCAGGGGCAACGTCGGCGTCTGCACCTTGATCGAGAGCAGCATCGAGTCGCCCGCCGTGCTCTGCCCCGTCGTCCCCGCGGCAGCGCTGCAGCTCGCCTTCGCGCAAAGCCACGGACCGCCGCGCCGCGCGCGCTCGATCGGCACCGCGTCGGTGTCGCGCACGCTCATCCACACGCGACTCGCGTCGGGGAAGATCTCGATCGTCGCCGGGCGACCGCTGCCGCCGCCCGGCCCGCGCACGATCTGCAAGCTGCCCGTGAAGTCCGCGTTGGGCTGCGCCGATCCGTGCGGCTGAGGTTGGGGCGGCGGCGGCTCCGGATCGACGGGCTCGTCCGGATGCGGCTCGTCCGGCTCGTCCTGCGCGCGCGCAGGCTGAGGGGCGACCGAGAGCAAGGACAAGCAGGCGAGCAAGAAGACCAGCCACGCGCTCCCTGGGGACGAGGCGAAGAGGGTCGCGCCGCGGGCGCTGGTCGTGGTTCGGATGGCGCTCACGGGGTCACCGTCACGAGGGCTGAGCTGCAATCAGGTTGCGAAAACAACCGAGGTGTCACATGAAGGCGCACGGCGCCGGGCGCCTTCGGCGTGCCCGAGATGACCGTGGCGGGCGCCTGCTCGTCGGCGAGCGTGACGCTGAAGAACGGGAGGTCGAGCACGTTGCCGGGCTCGACGGTCAGGTCGACGGGCATCGCGATGCGCACCCGATCGGCGCTGTAGGCGGAGACCTCGAAGAGATCGACCGGCGAGAGCGACACCGGCACGTCTCCCTTGAGCGCGGCGACGCGCAGGAGCCGCGGCTCCGGGTCGACGGGCACCGAGGGGTTGGGCTGAACCGTCTTCTGCCCGCTGGTCACGACGAGCTCGATGTTCCCTCCGATGTCCGAGAAGCACACGAAGAACCGCGGAGACTGCCCGGTCGCGTCGAGCTGCCGTCGGATGCGCGAGGTCCGATCGGAGCACGAGGCGTCGCTCGCGAGCTGCGCCTCGGACGACAGCGACTCGATGATCACGGGCGCGTTCTCGACCGCGGCGGGCTCGTCGGGCGGCGGCGTCGCGCGGACGAACGCCTCGCGAGATCGGATCTGCCCTTCTCGCCATTTGGAGCCCAGATCGCTCGGCACCGCGTCCACCGTGCACTGCAGCGGCAGGAACGTCGCGAGCACCCGCTCGCTGGGATCGATGCCCACGAGGCCGAAGTTGAGGGCCGTGTCCGGCAAGCCGGCCGGAAGCACCGTGACCGGCTGCTCGGTCTTCAGGTTCGCCCACGTCACGACGATCTTCGCCGCCCCCGACCAGTCGTGCTCGGAGGTGACGGTGAAGCCGGCGAAGCCCTCCTTCGTGGCTCGGCAACGGAACGCGCCGTCGACGCTCTGGCAGGTGGGGTTCTTCGGATCCTCGTTGGGCGCGCTGGCGAGCGCGAGCGCCTGCGCGGGCTCCACGCGGACCGAGACGAACGCGCCGAAGGCGGGGCCGTCGTTCTCCGTCATGAAGAGCTTCACGCCCGAGGAGAAGGGCGATTGGCGCGAGCCGATCGGCTTGCCGTTCTCGTCGAGCACGTCGGCCGCGAAGAGCGGGCCCGCGACGTCGACGCGGATCTCGACCGAGCCAGCCGGCCCGAGCGGGTAACCATCACGGACGCACGCGAGGGGCGCGGTGAGGACGAAGCCGAGGAGCGCGCATCGTGCGACGCCGAAGCTCGGTCGTGATCGTCGAAGCATGCGGTGGGATCCTTTGGGGCGCGCCTCTCGGGCGGGCCGGACGTACGAAGCAAGCGGGCTTCCGTTCGCGACGGCGCGGCGCGCCGACGAGCGACGGATCACTTCTGATAGATCTCGGTGTACTCGGTCCCGAGCGGGTGGCGATGCCACGTGTAGGCGTGCTGAGGGAACCCGTTGTCGTCCATGAAGTCGCACGGTCCGAGCTCCCACTCGGTGTGCCACGAGCTCGTCCCGGTCGTCGCGTCGACCGCCATGTTGTGCGCGGTGACGTCCTCTCCGCCCGACTCGGTCCCGTGCGCGAGGCTCACGGCCGCGTCGACGTAGCGCTCGAGGACCTCCAGCGGCACGCGCGCGACGCGGTTGCCCGGAAGCGGGAGGCAGAACACGGTGGGGGAATCGGCACTCTTCATGAGCGGGCTCCACGATGGAGAGGGGAGGATCGAGGGCTAACGTAGCAACGTCCGCCCATCCTTGTCTCGCTTTGACGCCGCGCGAGCGACCGGTGTTCCGTCGGACGTCGGGAACAAATCGCGACGCTGCGGCGTCCGCTTCGCGCTCTCGTCCGCGCGCGCCCAAGCCTGCGCGGTGTGCCGTGTCGGACGGCGAAGGATCCGCAAAGAGGAGCGCAGGGTGGACGAGCGGGCGAGAGAGGGCGCACCTTCGCGCGACGGAGCCGAGCCCCGGCCGCGGCGCTCGCGCCCTCTGCTCGCGCAGATGCGTCGCCCCGATCGTGGGAGCGAGCCGAAGAGAGGGGTTGACCCGCGACGCGCGAGGTGGCCCCATGGTGCCAGCGTCTCGGCGGCGCGGAGGTGCTTCACGTGCAGCGGAAGCGCGCTCGCGGCCTCCCACGCCGACCGATCTCCTCTCGGGGGCTGCCCCGAACGAGCGCATGACCCGCCTCCCCGTCTCGAAAACGATCCCCTCGCCCGCCTCGAAGATGCACCGCGCGACGCGCCGTCCGATTCCTGCCGGCGCCTCGCCGCCCTCGCAGCGACGGGCGAACGACCCAGGCTCGCCTCGTCGGAGGGCCACCTCGTGAGCTCCGACGCTCCTCCGAAGCGAGCGGGCTCGACCGCGGACGCGTCGCGAGCGACCGACGGGTCGGAGGAGGCGGCGTCGAGCGGGGGGTCGCCGCCCGCGGATCTTCGCAATCACACTGCAAGTGCAGCTACGATGTGGTTGACGGAGGGCCCCGCCTCGTTGTCGATCTGGCGGGGCGAGGTCGACGCACCGGATCGCCTCCGCGTCGACACCCGCGACGGCTCCGTCCACGAGCTGCGCCTCGACGCGAAGCGCGCCGCGACACGAGGGGGCCTGAACCTCGGTCGCACGCCGCAGGTCGGCGCGGAGACGAACGATCTCGTCTATCCCGACGTGGCCTCGAGGCTCGCGGCGCGCCTGCGCCACGACGGCGCACGCTGGTGGATCCTCCGACGCGAGGAGTGCAGCGTGCCGGTGCAGGTCGGCGCGCGCGTGCTCGCTCGCAACGAGGCCGCGCCCCTCACGCACGGGATGTGCGTCATCGTCGGCGGCATGCGCGCGGTCTTCAGCGATCGCCGCTTCATCTCGCCGAGCGTGCCCGCCGGCGCGGTCGATCCGCAGACCGGGCTGCTCGGACGCGTCGGCCTCGAGCAGGAGGTCGCCGCCGCGCTCCGACGCTCGAAGCGCTCCACGCTCTTCTGCGTCCGCAGCGCCGTCGCCCGCCCGGGCCAGAGCCTCGCCCCTCCGCAGGGCGACTACTCTCCCCTCGCCCGCCTCGCGATCGACGTGCACCGGGCGTTTCCGAGCCTCCCGGTCGCGATCTTCGACGGCACGCTCGCGCTCCTCGCCACGGGCGGCGACGACGACGCCATCGCCGTCGAGCTCACGAAGCTCGTCCCGAGCCCCCCTTGGGTCGTCGGCGGTTGGCCGCTCGAGGGGGAAGGCTCGGGCGCGGGGAGAGAGGTCGAGCTCGCGCTCTCGGCCATCGCCTCCGTCGCCGACAAGCGCGGGAGCGGCGGCGGCGCGCCGGGGCTCGTGCGCCTCCGCGAAGAGGTGCAGATCGTCGAGATCGCGAGCCTCGACGCGCTCAACGAGGCGGCGAAGAGCGACAAGCGCTCGACGCTGCTCTTCGCGATCGAGGATCAGGCCGCGCTCGGCGCCGTGGGCAAGCACGTGGTCCCCGCGCTCGAGCAAGAGCTCGCCGCGGTGGTGAAGACGCAGGCGGGCCCCACGGCCTTCGTCGCCCCCGTCGCGCCTGGCGTCGTCGCGGCGGTCGTGACGAAGAAGGGCGACGCGGGCGCGCTCGGCACCGCGATCCAGTGCGAGTGGCACGGACGCCCGCCCGTCCTCGACGGTCGGGCGGAGCTGCCGAGGACCTTGTCGTGGGAGGTCGCGCCACAAGGCGAGCTCGGGTTCCGCGCGGGCGAGCTCTCGCGCGAGTGCGCCGATCCGCACGGCGTGCTCTCGAGCCTCTCCGGCGGCCTGCCCTACCCGATCGCCGGCCGCGTCTCCGCCGCGTCGAGCGCGCGCAGCGGCGTCGAGCGGGTGAAGATGCTGTTCGACGTCCTCGAAGGCACCTGGCGGTTCATGGCCGTCGTCTTGGCGAGCGCCTATTTCGTTCGTCGCGTGGAGCCGGGTCAGAAGCCACCGGCGTTCGACGCGTTCGTCGAGTTCGGCAGGCGCTTCGGCACGCGAGACGGCTTCGCCCTCGGCACGTGGAGAGAGCTCGCGCGGCACGCGGCGAAGGGGCTCGAAGACCAGAACGATCCCATCTCGACCATGGCCCGCGAGGTGCTCGGCGTCCGCCTCTCGCAGAACCAGACGTTCGACGCGCTCTCGAACCTCTTGCAGGCCGAGCGCAACGCGTTCGCGCACGGTCACTACAGCGAGGCGCGCGCGGAGGCCGATCTCCCCGAGTTCGAACAGATGACGCGGACGCTCCTCCGCGCCTTGCGACCGCTCTGCAACTGGACGCTGGTCACGGTCGAGCGAACCGAGCCGGACATGTACGGCGATCAGCAAACCGTGGAGTTCGTCGATCACACCGGGCCGTGGGCGACCGGCACGCGACGCCGCATCGGCCTCAACTCGCCGCTCCGCCTCGCGAACGTGACCTACCTCGCGCGCTGGCGCGAGGGCCTCGTGTTGCCCCTCGAGCCGTTCGTACGCCGACTCGCGAACGACGATCGCTTCGATCTCTACTGGATGGATCACCTCCCGCGCTCGGGCCCTTGCTCGATGAGCGGCGTCGTGGGCGGTCAGGCGCAGAAGAGCGCGTGCGACCCGAGGAAGCTGCCGCCGCTCTTGCGCTCGCTCGTCGATCCCGCGGGCTGAGCCGGCGGGCCCGCGGGCGCCGCGCTTGAACGCGCCGACGAATGCCGTTAGCCAGATCGTCATGCCGACGATCAAGGTGCTGACGCTCAACATCTGGAACACCAAGGGACCTTGGGAGAAGCGCCTGTCGCTCATCCGCGAGGCCGTGCGCGCGCTTCGCCCCGACGTGGTGGGCCTCCAGGAGGTCATCGTCGACGGGACGTGGTCGCAGGCCGACGAGATCGCGAGCGGCTCGGAGTACGCCGCGTGCTTCGGTCGGGCGAGCGCGTATCCGAACGGAGCGCTGTTCGGCAACGCGATCCTCTCCCGGTACCCCATCGACGACCATTTCACCTTCGAGCTGCCCAGCCCAGGGACGGAGCCGCGGAGCGTGGTCTACGCGCGCCTCCGGACGCCGTCGGGGACGCTCCCCTTCTACTCCACGCACTTCGCCTGGAAGTTCGAGGAGGGCGCCGTGCGCGAGAAGCAGGCGCTCGCGGTGAGCCGCGCCGTGAAGGCGACGGCGCGCGCCGAGGATCTCCCTGCGGTGCTCGTCGGTGATCTCAACACGAGGCCGGACGCGACGGAGATCCGCTTCCTCCGCGGGCTGCACGCGCTCGAGGGCGAGAGCGTCCACTTCACCGACGCGTTCGAGGTCGCCGGCGAAGGGCCCGGCTTCACGTTCGACCCCACGACGAACCCGCACGCGGCGCTCACGCACGAGCTCCCGCGGAGGATCGACTTCGTGCTCGTCCGCGGCCCCGACGACTTCGGTCGCGGGAGGCCCGTCTCATGCCGCGTCGTCTGCGACGAGGTCGTGACGCTCGACGACGGCCAGCGCGTGGCCCCGTCGGACCACCATGGCGTCTACGCGGAGATACAGTTTTAATGCTGTCGTATCTCGTAGTGCGCTTCGACAGAGATACAACCCTGTCTACGCTTATCTCTTTGTCGAGATACGATTCACGCTACGACACGCTTGCATCGCTTACGTAGTCTTGTAACGCATTCTGTTGCTTCGAACACTCTATTACATACTAGGTCCTTCCTCGTTCCAATCTCTATTGCACTTCAGATGCATTACATTTTGGAACACCTCTCGCCGAGGCAAGGCGCGAGGTGACGAGCCGGCGCGAGGGGTGGGCCCGCCCTCGAACGGGCGAGACCCTTCGCGTGGGACTCAACCGGCGCGGCTTCGGCGGCGCTTCGGAGGGGTGACCTGGCGCGGCCGGCGCTTCTCGCCGAAAGCCTCTTCCATCTTCGGATCGTCCACGGCCGGCGGGGGGTGGTTCGGCCTCGCGAAGAAGTAGCCTTGGCCGAACCGCACCCCGGCAGCGTTGACCGCCCGCGCTTCGTCCGCGGTCTCGATGCCCTCGGCGACGACCTCGGCGCCGAGATCGGTGCAGAGCCGAACGATCGAGCTGACGAGCTTCTGGAGCCGGAGGTCCCGGCCGAGGCCCGCCACCAGCCCGCGATCAAGCTTGACGATCTCGGGCGCGAGATCCGCGATGTACTTGAGGTTCGAGTAGCCGGCGCCGAGGTCGTCGACCACCAGGTGCACACCCTTGCCGCGGATCTCCCTGAGGACGTGGTTCACCAGCTCGAAATGGCTGAGCGGGACGCTCTCGGTGATCTCGAGATAGACGCGGTGGTCGTGGGTGAAGATCGGGTCGTCGGGCTGAACGAGCCAGTGCTCGCTGAGCTCGTGCGGGTGGATGTTGAGGAACAGCGGCGCGTCGCAGGCAGCGGTCGCAAGCTCGCGGATCCGGCGGCCGAGCTCGCCGCAGCGCTGCTGGGCGACGGCCGCGTCGAACATCTCCGGCGGCGAGCCGAAGTCGTCGCTGTCGCTCCGCGCGAGGGCCTCGAACGCGAAGACCGACCGATCGGCGATGTCGACGATCGGCTGGTAGACGACGCGCACGTGGTTGGCGCGGAGCAGCCTCGAGATGCTGTCCGGAGGGAGGTTCGTCCTCGATTGCGAGCGGCTCAACCCGGCGAGTCTACGCCACGAGGCGACTCCCCGGGCGGACGAAAGCTCACCGTCCCACGCGCTTCGCCTCTTCCCAGTAGCCGTCGAGCTCCTCGAGCGTCAGCTTCTCGTCCTTCGAGCTCGCGGGCCAGCCGCCGTGCGCCTCGACGACGCGCGCCTCCACGTGGTCGAACCGCTTCGTGAACTTGCCGATGGTCCCGCGCAAGGCGCCCTCGGCGTCGACGCCCAGGTGACGAGAGAGGTTCACGAGGGCGAAGAGGACGTCGCCCATCTCCGCCTCGATCTGGGCGGCGTCGCCGGAGGCGATCGCCTCGTCGAGCTCGCCGAGCTCCTCGCGCACCTTCTCGCGCGAGCCGCGGGCGTCGGGCCAGTCGAACCCGACGCGCGAGACCTTTTCGCCGATCCGCTGCGCGCGGGTGAGCGCGGGCAAGCTCCGGGGGACCCCCGAGAGGACGCCGCGCGGTCGGTCGTCGCCGTCCTTCTTCTCGGCGGCCTTGATGCGCTCCCAGTTCGCGAGCACCTCGGTCGAGCCGGAGACGTGCTCGTCACCGAAGACGTGCGGGTGGCGGCGGACGAGCTTGTCGCAGATCGCCTTCACGACGTCGTCGGGGCCGAACGCGCCTTCGCGGCGCGCGAGCTCCGCCTGAAAGACGATCTGCAGGGCGAGATCGCCGAGCTCCGCGCGGAGCTCGCGCCGATCCCCCGAGTCGATCGCGTCGATGACCTCGCACGCTTCCTCGAGCGTGTACTTGCGGAGCGACTCCAGCGTCTGCTCGCGGTCCCAGGGGCATCCGTCGTCGGCGAGGAGACGCTGCATGAGCTCGACGAGGCGGACGAACGTGCGGCCATCCTGCGCGGCGAGGGGCATCTCGGCGACAGGCTCGAAAGGGCGACCCATGGGGCGCCACTAGCGCCTCGCGCGCGGGGTGGCAAACGAGAGCCGCGGCGCGGGGCGCATGCTATGCGTGCGCCGTGGAACGAGAGCTCCCCCATCCCGTCGCGCGCACCCCGGACGAGTGGACGCGCGCGCTCGCGGCGAAGGGCGAGCGCGCCTTCCGGGCGAAGGAGATCTTCCGGTGGATCCAGAAGAACGCGGAGCTCGATCCGGCGCGCATGACGAGCCTGCCCGAGTCGCTCCGGACCTGGATCGCGGGCGATCTCGACAGGGGCGTCGGCGTCGTCGAGCACGCCCACCGCTCGAGCGACGACACCCGCAAGCTCGTCGTGCGCCTCGCCGACGACGCGCCGATCGAGACGGTGCTCATCCCGCGCGTCAGCGGCCCCAACGCGTTCCGCGGAGGGCTCGGCGCCGCGTCGCCCGCGAGCGCCGAGCCGGCCGGCGCGCGCGACGGCGGCGTGGACGAGGCGGGCGTGGACGAGGCGGGCATGGACGACGCCGACGCGAGCGCGGCGGACGAGGACGAAGAGGAAGACGAGCCGCGTTCGGCGGAGGGGTCGCGCACGCGCGTGACCCAGTGCATCTCGACGCAAGTGGGCTGCGCGATGGGCTGCGTGTTCTGCGCGAGCGGCGTCGCGGGGCTGAAGCGACACCTCGGCCCGGAGGAGATCGTCGGCCAGGTGCTCCTCGGTCGCGCTCACCTCGATCCCGGCGAGGAGCTGCGGAACGTGGTCTACATGGGCATGGGAGAGCCGCTCGCGAACTACGACGCCACGGCGCGCTCGCTCCGCCTGCTCACCCATCCCGACGGCATCGGGCTCTCGTCTCGGCGCGTGACGGTCTCGACCTCGGGGCTCGTGCCGGAGATCGCGCGGCTCGGCGAGGACTTCCAGGGGCAGATCGGGCTCGCCATCTCGCTCCACGCCGCCGACGACGCGACGCGCTCCGCGCTCATGCCGATCAACCGCAAATACCCGCTCGCCACGCTCATGGCGGCGCTCCGCGCCTATCCGCTGCCGAAGCGCCGCCGCATCACGATCGAGTACACGCTCGTCGCCGGGCAGAACGACACCGAGAGCGAGGCGCGAAAGCTCGCGGCGCTCCTGCGCGGCATCCGGGTCAAGGTGAACCTCATCCCCATGAACCCGATCGCGCAGTCGGAGCTCGCCCCGCCGAGCTTCGGCCGCGTCCTCGCGTTCCAGGAGCTGCTCGCGCGCGAGGGCTACTCGGTCTTCGTGCGGCGACGCCGGGGCGACGACGTGGCCGCCGCCTGCGGTCAGCTCGCGCTGCTCGGCGCGCGGCCCAAGGTGCGCGGCTTCCGCAAGCCTTCTTGAGGCAACGGTCCCGCTCGACGAGCGGGGCGCCCGGCGCGAGAGAACACGAGAGCCCGAGCGAAAGGCCCGGGCTCCTTCATCCGCGATCGCGCCGAGGCGCGATCGCGACGCGCCGAGGGTCGGCGCCTGCCGTCAGCCGAAGTCCTTCTCGGCGCGCTCTTGGTCTTCCTTGCAACGAATGCAGAGCGTGGTCTCGGGGCGCGCCTCGAGGCGCTTGATCGAGATCTCCTCCTCGCACTCCTCGCAGTTGCCGAACGTGCCCTCTTCGATCTTCTGGAGGGCCTTCTCGATCTTGTCGAGGAAGGACTTCTCGCGACCGCGGAGGCGGAAGGTGAACGACTGGAGGTACTCGCTCGAGGCGAGGTCCATCTCGTCGGGGAGGTCGTTCGTGTCGAGCGCCATGTCGTCGTTGAGCGTCTGCTTCGCCCGCTTGACGATCTCGTCCCGCTTCGACTCGAGCAGCGCCTTGAACTTCTTGATCTGGGCTTTGGTCACGTGGCCTTCCCCGTCCTGCTTTTCCGTGGGTGGGGCGGTGATGCCTGCCCCCGCTCGTCGAATCACCCCACAAATCAGGGGCGCAACAAGGTAGGCAGCGGTTCGCCTCACGTCAAGCGACGCTTCGACGATCTCGCAGCGGCTTGCTCGGGGGGCCGTGAGCCCGTAAGGCCAGGCGATGAGCTCGAACGACACGAAGCCCCTCGGCCTCGCCCTCGACGCGGACCGTCCCGCAGCGCCGCCGCGCGCGGCCGCGACGGTGATCGTTCTGCGCGAGGGCGACGAAGGGGTCGAGGTCTTCTGCGTTCGTCGCCACGCCGCCTCCGCCTTCCTGGGCGGCGCGGTGGTGTTCCCAGGCGGCAAGGTCGACGAGGGAGATCGGGACCCCGCGTTCGCGGCGCTCGCCGATGGACTCTCGCCGAGAGCCCGCGCGTTCGCGGAGGACGAGCTGGAGGCCCGTGCGATGGCGGTCGCCGCCGCGCGAGAGCTGCTCGAGGAGGCCCAGCTCTTCCCTGCCGACCTGGACGCCGCGGGGATCGCCGCGCTGCGACGGGAGGCGGAGGCCGGCTCGCTCGCGGCCGCGATCGCCCGCCAAGAGCTCCGCGTGCGCCTCTCCGCGCTCGTGCCCTTCGCGCGCTGGGTCACGCCCACGGCCGAGCCGCGGAGGTTCGACGCCCGCTTCTTCCTGCTCGCGGCGCCCGCGGGTCAGGAGGGCCACCACGACGACCACGAGACCACGCACAGCTTCTGGGCGACGCCCCGCGAGGTGCTCGCGCGGTTCGAGCGCGGCGAGATCCAGCTCGCGCCCCCCACGACGCGCAGCCTCGAGATCCTCTCGCGCGCGACGAGCCTCGAGAGCGCGATCGCGATCGCGAGCGCGCAGGATCTCGCGCCGATCTGCCCCAGGTTCGTGCCGGCGGATCCGCCGATGCTGACGCTGCCGGGCGATCCGGAGCACGAGCAACCGTCCCGAGTCGTCGAGGGGCCGACGCGGTTCGTCCTGCGCGATGGGCGCTTCGTGAGCGAAGAGCCGCGCTGATCGCGCGCTTCACCGACCTTCGCGGTAGGCCTTGATCGCGTTGGCCACGGCGTCGGCGAGCTTCTGTCGGTAGTCGGCGGTGGCGAGGCGAGACTCGTCGTCCGGGTTCGAGATGAACGAGGTCTCGAACAACACCGCCGGCATCTCGGCGCCGACGAGCACGTAGAAGCCCGCCGACTTGACGCCGTGATCCTTCGTGTCCGCGTAGCGCTGCCCCATCGACGCGAGCGTCGCCCGTTGGAGGAGCCCGCCCAAGGTGCGCGAGCGTTGGCCGGTCTCGCCGCTCGACAGTCCCTGGAAGATGCGCGCCATCTCGGCGTCCATCGCGGCGGGATCGAGCGAGCCCTTGATGCCGTTCTCGAGGGCGGCGACGCGAGCCGAGGCGCGGCTCACCTCCTTCATCTCGTCGAGGACGAAGCTCTCGACGCCCCTCGCCTCGCCGTTCTCGGAGGCGTTGCAGTGGATCGAGACGAAGAGATCCGCGTGGAACGCGTTGGCCCGCGCCGTGCGCTCCTCGAGCGGGACGAACACGTCGGTGTCGCGCGTGAGGAGCGTCTCGATCGACAGCTCGTGCGCGAGGAGCGGCGCGATGCGGTGCGCGATGTCGAGCGTGACGTCCTTCTCCTTGAGGCCGGTCGGCCCGACCGCGCCCGCGTCGTCGCCGCCGTGTCCGGGGTCGATGACGACCCGCTTGACGACGCGCGCGCCCCCCGTCGTCGCGGCCGAGGGCGCCTCGGGGGGGCGCGAGCTCACGTCGACGACGATGCGGAAGGGCTGGGGGAGGTAGAAGACGCGCCGATGCATCTCCTGCATCAGGTCGAGGACGACGCGCGTCCCGCCGTCGCGCGCTCCGGTGCGGACGCGACGGACCGCGCCGCCCACCTCGATCTCGTGGGGAACCCCCTTGGCGCTGGCGCGATCGATATCGACGAAGATGCGAGCGTCCTTGCCGCCGTCGGCGCCGAGCGCGCCCACCTGGAACGTCGTCGGACCCGAGAGGTTGACGACGACCCGGCCGCCGCCCTCGGCAGCGAAGCGCTCGATCGACGTGATCTTCACGGGCCCGGTGGCGGGTGCGAGATCCTTCGGTGAGATCACGACGTCGCCCGTCGAAGACGCGACCGCGCGCGCGCTGCTCGACGTCGCCGGTGGGGCGCCGCCGCTCGAGACCGGCTCGGGCCCGGCGCCCTTCGCGGCCAGCTCGGCGGCGCGATCGCCGTCCGCGGCGAGCGCGACCATGTCGGCGTCGACCGGGCGGAACGCGGCGAGCATGGCGAGATCGCGATCGAGGTCCCCGATGCACGCGCTCTTTTCCGGGTGCTCGAGGAGCGCGGCCTGCCGACGCTTCGCCAGGTAGACCTCGCGATAGGAAGCCACGGCGCTCGCGGCGATCTCTCCGACGAGCCGCGCGCGCGCCCGCTCGGCGGCACAGCCCGCCTCCGCGCCGGTGGCCGCGCGCGCCGCGGTCGCGTAGAGCTCCGCCGCCTCACGGGCGTCCGCGTCGGCCCGCTCGACGCGGTACACGCGCAGTCGGAGGTCGCCGGCGATGCGGGCGAGCCGCGCCCCTTCGGCGCTCTTGCCCTCGCTCGAGGCGCCGATCGCGAGCGCGTCCGCGAGCGCGACGATCTCGGCCCTCGGCGGCAGGATCGTCGCCGACGCGAGCAGCGCCTCGGCGCGCGACACGTCGGTGTTGGCGCGCGCCGGGCCGGCGTCGGAGGGCGCGGGCGATCCCGTGCACGCGCTCGCGAGCGTGAAGAGCGTCGCCAGGCCGAGGCCGACGCAAGCCTCTCGGCCGGCTCGGTGCTTCGATCGCGATGGCGCCCGCACCCGTAGAACCTCGCGCAACGCCGCGGTCCGGTCAACTTGCGCACAGCGAGTACACGGAAAAGTCGCGGGCGCGGTTTGCGGCGGGGTTCCTCGGGGTGATACCTTCGGAAGTCCAAGGGGTCCTGTCCCTGCGGCGCCTGCCATGACCACGAACCTCGCCAAGCCCGACGACGCCCTGAACGCCGAAGAGGCCGATCGCCTCGCCGCCCGCCTCCGCCCCGCGTGGGAGGACGAGGACGGCGACGATCTGCCGCCGCCGGGGTTCGGCGCCGACAAGACCCAAGAGAGCGCGCCGATCGCCGAAGCCGGCGCGAGCCCTGCGCACGACACGCTCGTCGACCGTCGCAGCGATCCGAGCGCCATCACGCGTGACGAGAAGCGCCCGGCATCCGGTGCCCCCGGCCCCACCCGGCTCGGTCTCGGCGATCCGGCGGACGGCTCCTCCGAGGGCGAGGAGGCGAAGGCCGAAGGGCCGGCGATCGTGTCGTCGAAGATCGTCTCGATCGGCGACCCGACGCCCGTCGAAGCGAAGCCGAACGCGCCGCCGAAGCCGACGAAGGCGAAGCCTACGCCCGTCGCAGACGAGACCAAGCCCGCAGCGCGTGCACCGAAGGCGGAACCGCCCCCGAAGGAGCCGCCCGCCGAAGCCGCGTCGGAGCCCGCGGGGAGCTCCGAGCCGCCGAACGCCGCCGCGTCCGAGCCACCGGCCGCGCTCGAGCCGATCGCCCCTCAAGCAGCCTCGTTCTCCCGCGCCGACGATCCGATCGAGATCCCCGTCCAGAAGACCTCGAAGGCGGTCGTCTACGCGATCGCGGGCGCGGTCGCGCTCGCGGCGATCGTGGGTGGCATCACGCTCTTCGGCGGTGACAAGAGCGGCCCCGAGACGGCGAAGACGGCCGCGCCGACCGCCGCGAACACGGCGGAGCCGGCGAAGACCACCGAGCCCGCGGCGACGGCGGAGCCCGCGAAGACCGCTGCCCCTGCGCCGGAGCCGGCGAAGACGACGGAGCCGGCGCCGACGGAGACGGCCAAGGCCGCCGAAACGAGCGCTCCGGAGGCCACGGCGAAGGCTGCCGCGACCGCCACCCCCGCGCCGGAGCCGAAGCCGGTCGCAGCCGCGAAGCCGAAGTCGACCAGCTCGGGCTCTTCAGGCGCCTCGGCGCCCGCGTCCGGCACGACGAAGAAGCCTCCGAAGAGCGGCGGAACGGGGATCATCCGCGACGCGCCGTTCTGACCATCTCGCCCCTTCCGCCGCGCCCGGCCGCGATCTTTCGTGCACGGAAATGAGGTATGGGTGACCGTCCTCGACGCACGATCTCGCTTCCTCCCGAACCATCTCGAGAGCGCACCATGAATGCTCCTGCAACCAAGTCTGGTTTGGCCTCCGCCCGTCCGTCCCGAGCTCGCCGCGCGCTCGGCCGCGACGAGCGTGATCCTCACTGCGCGCCGCGCGTCGATGCCACGCGCTCGATGAGCGGGCGGAGCCCGTCGACGCGTGCGAAGGCGCGGGCCGCGCTCGCTGGGGTCACGCTGGGCACGATCTCGCTCGGCACGATCTCGCTCGGCGCCATCGCCACGGTCGCGTTCCCGTCGGTCGCGCTCGCGCAGCAGCCGAACCCGGACACGATGAAGGAGATCGCGCGCCAGCGGTACACGGACGGCGTGAAGGCGTTCGACGCGGGCAAGTTCGACGAGGCGCGCGCCGCGTTCTACCAATCGTACGAGCTGACGAAGGTGCCGGCCGTGCTCCTCAACCTGGGGCTCAGCGAGGTGAAGAGCAATCACCCGGTCGATGGCGGCAATCACCTCCAGCAGTTCTTGCGAGAGTACAAGGAGGCGAAGCCCGACCAGGTGGCCTCGGCGCGCGACGGCATCGAGGAGGCGAAGCGCAAGGCGGCGCTGGTCTCGATCACGGTCAGCGTCGCGGGCGCGGACGTGAGCGTGGACGGCGCGCCCGTCGGGAAGTCCCCGCTCGTCGATCCGGTCTTCGTCGAGGCGGGCTCGCGGACCATCGTCGCGACGTTGGGATCCAGCAACGGGATGGCGCGGGTCGACGCGAAGAAGGGCGCCGTCGCGGACGCGTCGATCGTGATCACCGGCGCCACGCCGCCCGTCGAGCCGAACCCGACCGGCCCCGTCGGACCGACCGGCCCGACAGGCCCCACGGGCCCCACCGGCCCCGTCGGACCGACCGGCCCCACCGGCCCGACGGGCCCCGTCGGCAACCCGCCGCCCTCGACGCCTCCCGAGACCGGCGGGCACGAGAGCTTCGGGCACTGGTACACGCACAAGCCCCTCGCTTGGGTGGGCACCGGCCTCGCTGCCGTCGGGCTCGGGCTCGGCATCGGTTTCTCGGCGGCGGCCGCGAGCGCGAACTCGAACACCGAGAGCATCGCGAACGAGATCCGCACCTACGGCGCGAGCCACGGCTTGAAGAGCGCTCCTTGCTCGAACAGCGGCGGGAGCGATCTGAGCGGCTACGGCACCGCGTGCACGGCCCTGCGTGACTCGATGTCGAAGCACGACGTCGACGTCGGCGTCGCCGTCGGCGGCTGGGTCGCGTTCGGCATCGGCGCCGCGGGCACCCTCACCTACGCGCTCGTGGACTGGTTGCCGAACAAGAACAAGCCCCAGAGCGACGAGCCCGCCCCGGCTCCGGCGACGCAGACGATCCGCGTCACGCCGGTGATCGGCCCCGGCTTCACCGGGGTGATGGGCCAGTTCTGAGCCACTGCCCCGTCGCGTTCGTCGCCTCGCATCGGATCGGGTCGCCGGAGCAGGGTCGCGCCGACTCCGCGCCGCCCGGTCTCACGCGAGCGCGGGCTCGCACCGACCGGCCTCACGCCGAGACGCGTGGGCTGGTCGAAGGGTGCCGACCGTAATGCATCTTCGATGCGACGGTATCTTCGTCCTGACCACGACGGAGCAGATCCCGGAGGGTCGAGCGCGGTAGCCTCGCCCGCCGAGCCGCGGCGCTCACGTTGCCTTCGCAAGCCTCGAGCCAGTGCGCCGCTTCCACGGGGCTCACTCTGCGCCGCGCCGCCGCCCGCGCCTCGAGCACCTCGACCACGTGCTCGGCGTCGAGGACGCGGCCCGCGGCGCGGAGCGCGGCCTGCGCCAACACGTTGCGCAGCTCGCGGACGTTCCCGCGATAGCGACGCG
>CAYYKK010000155.1:0-16256 GCA_964467935.1 uncultured Polyangiaceae bacterium | reverse complement strand
AATGACCTCGCGCGGCTCGCGAAAGAAGCGACGCGTAGGCCGGATCGGTCCCATCGCTGGCCGCACCGCCGGGCGACCCAGCGGCGACACCACCAGCGGCGACGCCACCAGCCGCGACCGCACCAGCAGCGACACCACCAACACCGGCAGGGCCCAGCCCGAGGGCAGCCTCCAGCGCGAGCTCGGCCGACCGCGCCAGCTCAGCAGACCGCGCCAGCTCGGCAGACAGCGCTAGCTCAGCAGACCGCGCGAGCCGTCCCTCGTCCGTCGACGGGCCTCCGTCCGACCCGTGGGTCGTGCGTCCGGGCGGCGCGGGGGACGAGCTGCTCATGCGACTCCGAAACCGCTACGCGCCGGTGCCGTCACCGGTCGCACGAGGTCGGGAGGGAGCGGGCGCCGAGCGCCGCGGGGCGAGCCCACGCCGCGTCCATCGCACGAGCGCCTCCTTTGGGCAACAGCTCGCCCGGGCCGAAGGTCACGAAGTCCCCGAGCCGCCGCGCCACAGCCCGCGCGTGGTAAGAGCACCGCGTGCTCGGGCTCCCCATCGACTCGCTCCTCGACGAGATCGTCGACGCCGTCGTGACGGACGGCGCGCTCGCCCTCGCCGCGCCGCCGGGCGCCGGGAAGACGACGCGTGTCCCGCGCGCGCTGCTGGATCGTGGCGCGTACCCGGGCGACATCGTGGTGCTGGAGCCCCGCCGCCTCGCGGCGCGCCTGTCCGCGGAGCGCGTCGCGTCCGAGCTCGGCGAGGACGTCGGCAAGACGGTGGGGTTCGTCACGCGCTTCGAACGGAGCGTGTCGAAGGCGACGCGCGTCCGCTTCGTCACCGAGGGCGTCCTGTCGCGACGGCTCGTGACCGATCCGACGCTCCAGGGAACGAGCGTCGTCATCCTCGACGAGTTCCACGAACGCCACCTCCACGGCGACGTGGCCCTCGCGTGGATCGCGCGCTTGCGTCGGACGACGCGCCCCGATCTGGCCGTGCTGCCGATGTCGGCGACCCTCGACGCCGAGAGCGTCGCGGCGTTCTTGGGGGCTCGCACGATACGCTCGGACGGTCGCGCTTTTCCGGTGACGATCGAGCACGCGCCCCGCGCCGATGATCGGCCGCTCGCCAGCCAAGTGGCCTCCGCGGTTCGGACCCTCATCGAGGAGACCGAAGACGGTCACGTGCTCGTCTTCCTGCCGAGCTCTCGCGAGATTCGCCTCGCCGCAGAGGCGTGCTCGCCGATCGCCCGCGAGCACGATCTCGCGGTGCTCCCGCTCCACGGCTCGCTCCCGGCCGCCGAGCAGGACCGCGCCGTGCGACCGAGCGGCCGTCGCAAAGTGATCCTCGCGACCAACGTCGCCGAGACGAGCATCACCATCGAGGGGGTCGTGGGCGTCGTCGACTCGGGGCTCGCCCTCGTCGCGTCGGTGGCGCCGTGGTCGGGGATGCCGACGCTGCGCCTCTCCAAGATCGCCAAGGCCTCCGCGGAGCAACGCGCGGGCCGCGCGGGGCGCACGCGCGCCGGCCGCTGCCTTCGGCTCTACACGACGGGGGACCTCGCGGCGCGCCCCACGCACGAGGCGCCCGAGATCCGCCGCCTGGATCTCTCCGAGACGCTGCTCGAGCTCGCGGCGGCGGGCGTCGGCGATCCGATGAGCTTCGACTGGCTCGAGGCCCCCGATCCGCGCGGCGTCGCGGCCTCTCTCGATCTCTTGGCTCGCCTCTCGGCGGTCTCGGGCGCGCCGCCGCACATCGCGATCACCGACGCGGGTCGCCGCATGCTCCGCTTCCCGGTGCACCCGCGACAGGCGCGGATGCTGGTCGAGGCCGAGCGGCTGGGCGTCGCGCGCGACGGCGCCCGCATCGCGGCGCTCGTCGGCGAGCGATCCATTCGCGCGGGAGCGCCGGCGCCTCATCGCGGGGCGCCCGAGCGGTCGGATCTCGTCGCGGCGCTCGGCGAGCTGGACGAAGCCGAAGCGCTCCGCCCCTCGGATCGCCCGTACCGAGGCTTCGATTCGGCGCGCGTGGCCGCCGCGCTGCGGGTCGCCTCCCAGCTCGAGCGCTTGGTCGACACGTCCGCCGCTTCGCCCGGATCGCCGAAGGCGCACGAGGACGCGCTCCTCCGCACCGTCCTCTCGGGCTACCCCGATCGCGTCGGCAGGCTCCGCCGACCGGACAACGCCACGGGTCGCAGCGGACTCGAGATCGTCTGGGCCGAGAAGAGCGGCGCGGGCGGCGCGATCCTCGCCGAGTCGAGCCGCGTTCGCGACGCCGATCTCCTCGTCGCCGTCGACGCGGAGGAGCGGAACGAGGGGACCCGTCATCGCACGGTCGTCCGCTGGGCGAGCGCGGTCGACGCGGACGTGCTGCTCGAGACGCTGACCGATCTGTGCGTCGACGAGACCGAGATCGCGTGGAACGCGGCGGCGGGGAGGGTCGAAGAGGTGCGGCGCCTGCGCTTCGGAAGCCTCGTGCTCGACGAGTCGCGCGGCCCGCCCCGAGACGCCGAACGCGCGGCGCGCGTCCTCGCCGAGGAGGCCCTGCGCCGGGGGACGAGCCTCCTCGGCGACGGCGGGGACACGACCGCCCTCGCCGCGCGGATCGCGTTCTTGCGCGCCGAGAGACCCGACCTCGCGCTCGACCCGATCGACGACGAGCGGGTCCGCGACGCCCTCGCGACGGCGTGCGCGGGTCGGCGCTCGCTCGACGAGCTCCGGGTGATCGACCTCTCCGCCCTCGTGCTCGCCGACCTCCCGCCGGCCGCGCAACGCGCGGTGCGGGAGCTCGCGCCAGAGCGCGTCGAGCTCCCCGGCGGCCGCATGGTGCGCATCGCGTACGCGCCTCACGCGCCGCCGTTCATCGCGTCGCGCCTCCAGGACTTCTTCGGCATGGCCGACGGTCCACGCCTCGCGGGAGGTCGCGTGCCGCTCGTCCTGCACCTGCTCGCACCGAACCAACGCGCCGTGCAGGTGACGACCGACCTCGCGGGCTTTTGGGAGCGACACTACCCGGCCATCGCGAAGGAGCTGCGGCGGAAATACCCCCGCCACGCGTGGCCCGACGATCCGAGGCGAGCGGAGCCGCCCGCCGTGGTGAAGCAGCGCCGGGGGCCCACGAACGGGTCGTGAGAGGCGCGGCTCAGCGACGCGTCGCCGCGATGAGCGCGTTCATCCCCGCGCTGAGCAGGCGCTGATCGATCGGCTCGGTGAACGCGACGTCGCGCCCGCTCCGCGCGATCTGTGGCGTCGCGAGCGACGCGCCGACGCCGAAGGCCAGCATGAGGTTCATGAACGGGTTCAGGCTCGCGAGGTTGCGCAGCCCCTCCCCTCCGGCCTGCGCGTGCTCGTCGGTGTCGTAGGTCAGCGTCCCGGCGAGGTTCACGCCGGGCGAGGCGAAGTTGCCTACGCCGCGCACCGCGCGCAGCCCCGCGAGGAAGGGAAACGTCTGCGACGCGGCGTCGATGGCGGGCAGCGCCGGGGAGCTCGACGGCGTGGGCTTCGCGGTCGCAGCGCCCGTCGCATCCGCGGTGAGGATCGAGTCCGCGCCGAAGTCGCCCGCGAACGCGAGGTTCGCGCCCTGGGTCTCGGTGGTCTCGATCATCCATCGCGGCACGCTCCGCGTCAGCGAGCCTTGGCGAAGGCGATCGAGCGCTCGGCGCATGCCGATCTCGTTGCCGCTCAACATCGTGTTGGGGGTGACGAGCACGAAGCCGAGGTTCTGAACGGTGTAGACGTCGCAGTCGGCGTAGCGGCTCTTCACGAGGGGAGCGCCCGTCGGCGCGGCCGCGCGGGCGTCGGCGGCGCGCTGGATGGCCTGCACGTCGAAGCGGCCCTGCGTGACCGCGCAGAAGTCGACGCCCTGCATCGCGTAGAGCCCGCCGTAGAACTTGGTCGTGTCGCGCGAAGGCACGAAGTTCGACTCCGCGCCGATCGGGACGAAGTTGGAGATGAAGCTCTGCACGTCACCGCCGAGCGGCGTGCGGTAGAGCGCCGCGAGATCCGCGTAGGCGAGGACGACGATCCCCGCGGGCAAGAGCGCGACCGGGTCGGCGTCGATCGTCGCCGCGTCGACGTTGCGACCACCGACGAGCAGGAGCGACGGCGCCGACGAGCAGCCCGCGAGCGGCGAGGCTCCGACCGCGGCCGCGGCGGCCGACCCGACGATCGACTCGAGCAACGCGCGACGACCGAACGACCGAGAGGAGGGGTTCGACGCGGGCCGAGGGAGCCCACGGACGGAGCGCTTGTCGATCACGTGGTTGCTCTTCAGTGGGCGCCTTCGGACGAAGGCGGAGGCTCGGCGACGTCGAGCGGGAACGAGCCGATGATCTTCAGCATGCGCGCCTTCTTCTTCACGCCCTCGAGCGCCGCGACCAGGTTGCGATCGGTCATGTGTCCCGTGACCTCGACGTAGAACACGTACTCCCAGCCCTCCCCCGGGATCGTCCGCGACTGGATGCGGCGCATGTTGCAGCTGCGCTCCTTGAAGTTCTCGAGGATGTCGTGCAGCGCGCCGGGCCGATCGTGCACGCTGAAGAGCACCGCCGTCGCGTCGTTGCCGGTGCGTGGAACGGGCAACCGCGACACGATCCCGTAGCGCATCATCAGCTCGCCCTCGTCGGCCACGTTCTCCTTCACGCGCCGGAGGTCGCCATTGCCGAAGCCGCCAGGGACGATCGCGGCGGCGCCGTGGTTGTCGAGCGCCAAGTCCCAAGCCATCTGTGCCGATCGGACGTCGAGCACCGAGGCCTTCGGGAAGCTGGTCTCGAGGAAGCCCTCGCAGAGGACGTGATGGTGAGGAGAGACGTAGATCTTGTCCACGTCGGCCGCGTTGCCGTTGCGGTTGACGAGGTCGAGCACGTGGATCATCTCGCGCTCCCCGACGAGCTTGAGATCGTGCGCCGCGATGGCTTGGATCGTGGTGAAGGCGAGGCCCTCCTTCATCGACTCGTAAGGCACGGTGGCGAAGTCGGCCCGCGATCGCGCGACCTCCTCGAGGGCCTTCTCGGGCGTCTCCGCGCGCAAGAGCTCCGCGCGAGGCCCGAAGTGGAGCGCCGCCGCGAGGAACGCGAAGGCGCCCTCCGTGCCGACGCACGCGACCTTCGGCGCCACCTCGTAGAGGCGGCACCCGGCGTCGATCGCAGCGAAGATGCTCCGGACCGCCGACGCCGAGAGGGGCGGCGCGACGGACTCCTCGAGCGCGCGAATGCGGCTCGGATCGGTGACCGGCGCGTAGCGTGACGCGTCGCCGCGGAGCTTCACGAGATCCTGAACGACGCGCGCGCGGCGCTCGATCGCGCGGAGGATGTCGCGGTCGATTTCTGCGAGGTGGCCGGCGAGCTCGTCGAGCTTGGTTCGGGAGGTCATCTGACGCAGAGCCTAGCAGGCCCCGGCGTCAGCTGCCGGACGAGCTCGAGCTGCCGCCGCCCGACGAGCTCGACCCGCCGCTCGACGAGCTCGAGCTGCCGCCGCTCGACGAGCTCGAGCTCGACGACGTGTCGCTGGACGAGCTCGACGAGCTCGACGAGCTGTCGCTCGACGAGGCGCTCGAGGAGCCCGAGCCCGACTTGTTCCCCGACGAGGCGTAGAGGTCGGAGTACCAGCCGCCGCCCTTCAAGATGAACCCTGCGCCGCGCGAGATCTGACGCTTGGCCGTCGCCTTGTGACACTTCGGGCACTCGGTGATGGGCGGGTCCTTGATCGACTGCTCCTCTTCCCATTCGTTGGCGCAGGCGCTGCAGGCGTACTCGTAGGTCGGCATGGTGATGAAGTCCTCGCCCCCGGTCGCGGGGCTCCCCGATCGCACGCGATCGATCTCGCACGAAATAAGCGCAGGGGACTTTTCGTCAAGCTTTTTGGGGGGCTTCGCGCAGGTTCGCGTGTCAAGTCTTGAACGTGCGCACGACCACGTGTAGCCCTAAGATGCATCGCGTGACCGTACGTGTCACGTCATGACGATATATTCAAGAGAGCGAACCATCGTTCAGGACTGTTCGCTTCGTCGGTAGTCTGGGACTGAACCCGCGGGAAGTGACGATGCACATCAAGAAGCTCGAGATCAGCGGATTCAAATCGTTCGTCGACCGCACGGTGATCCACTTCGATCACGACGTCATCGGCATCGTCGGCCCGAACGGCTGCGGCAAGTCGAACATCGTCGACGCCATCCGCTGGTGCATCGGCGAGCAGAGCGCGAAGCACCTTCGCGGCCGCTCGATGACGGACGTCATCTTCTCGGGCTCCGCCTCGCGCGGACCGCACGGCATGGCCGAGGTGACGATCACCTTCGACAACAGCGACGGCGCCGCCGCCGAGACGCTCCCGCTCGAGTACCGCGACTACGCGGACATCGCCGTCACGCGCCGCCTCTACCGCGACGGCACGAGCGAGTACCTCATCAACAAGACGCAGGTCCGCCTGAAGGACGTGACCGACTTCTTCCTCGGGACCGGCGTCGGCACGAAGGCCTACTCGATCATCGAGCAGGGCAAGATCGGCCTCATCGTCTCGGCGCGCGCCGAAGATCGCCGCATGCTCATCGAAGAAGCGGCCGGCATCACGAAGTACAAGGCGCGCCGCAAGCAGGCCGAACAGAAGATGGATCTGACGCGGCAGAACCTCCTCCGCGTGGGCGACATCGTCTCCGAGATCGAGAGGAACCTCGCGTCGCTGAAGCGCCAGGCCGCCAAGGCGGAGCGCTACATCAACTACAAGAACGAGGTCGAGGACCTCGTCCTGCACGAGTCGTCGCACCGGCTGCTCGAGCTCATCGTCGTCGCGCAGGTCGAGGAGACGGGGCGCGCGACGATGGCGGAGACGGAGCGCGAGGTGCGCGCCGCGCTCGACGCGCGCGACGCCGAGCTCGAGGTGCAACGCAACGCCGCGCTCGAGGCGGAGGATCGTGCGGAGCGCGCGCAGAGCGCCGCGTACCGCGCGGACAACGAGGTCCGGCTCCACGAGGCCGAGATCGAGCGGGCGCGCGACCGCATGCGCACGCTCGAGGATCGGCGCGCCGCGGCCCAGCTCGAGGAGGAGGATCTCGCGTCGAAGCTCGGCGAGCTCGCCGACGAGCGAGAGGGGCTCGAGACGGCGCTCGAGAGCGCGGAGGAGGACGAGGCGCGCGAGGTCGAGCGCGCGCTCGCCGAGACCGAGCGGCTCGAGGAGCTGCGCGACACCGAGCGCCAGGCGTCCGACGTCGCCCAGAACCTGCGGCGCGACGCGGCCGAGGCGCAGGCCGCCGTCGCCGCCGCCGAGGCCACCCTGGCCGGGCACGAGCGACGCTTCACCGAGATGTCCGCGCGCAAAGAGAAGCTCGAGGACGAAGACGGCCGGCTCACGTACGAGGCCGAAGACGTCGAGACCCGACGCGCGGCGCTCGCGACGCAGATGACCGAGCTCGCCGAGGGCAAGCGCGTGAGCGCCGAAGAGAAGGCGCGCCTCGAGGACGAGCTCAAGACGCTGCGCGAGCGCGCGGTCGAGCACGACCGAGCGGTCGAAGCGGCGAAGAACGAGCTCTCCCAGAAGCGCAATCGGCTCCGCGCACTGGAGGAGATCCACACGAAGCTCGAGGGCGTGGGCCAGGGCGTGCGCGCGCTGGTCGGGACGAAGGATCCCGCGGTGCTCGGGCTCGTCGCCGATCGCTTCGAGGCTCCCGCCGAGCTCACGCAGGCGTTCGCCGGACTCCTCGGCGAGCGGCTGTCGTGGGCGGTCGTGTCCGACACGGAGCGAGGCGTCGCGCTGCTCGCCGAGCTCGCGCGCGGTAACAAAGGCCGGGCCGCCATCGTCCCCCAGCGCCCGCGCTTCGTCGCCGGCGGCGCCGTCGGCGTCCCGACCGGCGAAGGCGTCCTCGGGCGCCTCATCGACCGCATCGCGTTCGACGCGTCGGACGAGCCCCTCGCACGCGCGCTCTTCGGCGACACGATCCTCGTCGACTCCGAGGAGACGGCGCTCCGGTTGCGCGCCGAGGGCTACGCGGGGAGCGTCGTCGCGACGAGCGGCACGGTCTTCGGGAGCGACGGGGTCGTCCGCGGCGGCGCGGGCGACGCGGTGGCCGCGGGGCTCATCGATCAGAAGCGCGAGATGCGCGAGCTGCACGAGGCGGTCGCCGCGAAGAGCGACGAGGTCTCCCTCCTCCTCGAGACGCAGCAGAAGGTCCGCCTCCGGATGACCGAGGTGTCCGCCGGCCTCGACCGCGCGCGCAACGAAGCACACCAGGGCGAGCTGCTGCTCGTGACCGGCGAGAAGGATCTCCGCCGCGCCGAGGAGCAGCTCGCCGCGATCCAGAAGCGTCTCATCACCGTCCGCACCGAGCACCGCGAGCTCGGCGAGGCGCTCGCCTCGGCCGCGGGAGAGCGCGATCTCGCCGAGCGGACCCTCGGCGAGGGGCGCGCACGTCGAGAGGCGGCGCAAGGCGCGCTCACCGAGGCCGACGAGACGGCCAACGCGTGGCGCGAGCAGGTGACGCGGCAGCAGAGCGTCGTCACCGAGCGCAAGGTGTTGCTCGCGCAGGTGCGCGAGCGCGCGACGAGCGTCCGCCAGACCGTGGAGCGCCTCGCTCGGAGCTGCGAGGAGATGAAGGGGCGCATCGAGCGGCTCGACGCCGAGCAGCTGGAGTGCGCGCTCGCGTCGGGCCAGGCCGCGGCGAAGATCGTCGTCGAGCGCGAGATGCTCCTCGCGTCGATCGCGACGGCGCAGACGGCGCACGAGGAGCTCACGCGCGCGCGAATCGAGCTCGACGAGCTGCGCGCCGCGCTCTCCTCGCGCGAGGTCGACCTCAAGCGCCTGCGCGCCGAGGTCGAGGAGGCGACCGAGAGGCTGCGCAACCACGAGACCGCGCTCGCCAAGCTCGAGATCGAGCGCCGGCACCTCACGGACGGGGTGCGAGAGCGCTTCCGCGGCCTCGAGCTCGAGCGCGTGGTCGGCGACTACCACAAGCGTCCGCCGGTCGACGCCGCGCACCGCTCGCGCATCACCGAGCTCACCGAGCTCATCGATCGCATGGGCCCCGTGAACCTCGACGCCGTCCGCGAGCACGCCGAGTCCGAGGAGCGCTACACGTACTACAAGGGCCAGAAGGAGGACCTCGAGAAGGCCCTCGGCGATCTCGAGCAGGCGATCCTGCAGATGAACCGAGAGACGAAGCGGCTCTTCAAGGACGCCTACGAGGGCATCAACGCGCGCTTCAAGACGCTCTTCCCGAAGATGTTCCGAGGAGGCACGGCCGAGCTTCGGCTCACGAACCCGGAGGACATGCTCGAGACGGGCATCGAGATCCTCGCGCAGCCGCCCGGGAAGAAGCTCGGCAACATCGAGCTGATGAGCGGCGGCGAGAAGGCCCTCACCGCGGTGAGCCTCATCTTCGCGATCTTCCAGTTCAAGCCGTCGCCGTTCTGCATCCTCGACGAGGTCGACGCGCCGCTCGACGAGGCGAACGTCGCTCGGTACAACGAGGGCATCCGCGCGATGACCGATCGCTCGCAGTTCATCCTCATCACGCACATCAAGCGGACGATGCAGTCGGTCGACGTGCTCTACGGCGTCACGATGCAGGAGCCCGGCGTGTCGAAGATCGTCAGCGTGAAGGTCAACGACGCGGTGGAGTCGCGCAGCGTGCAGCGCCGGACGGCGTCGACGCCGCCCGAGGCCGCCGCCGTCGCCTGAGGACCGCGCTCCCTCTCGCTGGCCCAAGTCGCCGCCCGGGCCGCTCGCCCGGGTCGCTCGCCCGGGTCGCTCGCCGAGGTCGCTCGCTCGAGGATGCGCCGCTTCCCTCGGGCGCGCGACCTCGCTAGCGTTCGCGCATGGCCGAGACCATCTTTTCGAAGATCCTGCGCGGCGAGATCCCCTGCCACAAGGTCTACGAGGACGAGCACGTCCTCGCCTTCCTCGACGTCGGGCCGCTGTCGCGCGGCCACACGCTCGTCATCCCGAAGGAGCCAGCGGCCACGCTCGACGCGCTCGGTGACGAGGCGAGCGCGGCCATCGGACGCGTCCTGCCGCGCCTCTGCCGCGCGGTGAAGAAGGCGACCGGCTGCGAGGCCTTCAACGTCCTTCAGAACAACGGCCCGCTCGCCCATCAGGCCGTCTTCCACGTCCACTTCCACATCATCCCCAAGCCGGATCACGACGCCGGGCTCGGGATCGAGTGGCCGGCCGGCAAGCTCGATCCGGCGACGGCCCCGACGCTCGCGAAGGCCATTCGCGACGCGCTCTGACGTCGTCGGCGCCCGTCGTCAGCGCGCGAGGGATCGCGCGATCCGGTCGACCGTCGCATCCATCGCGGCGTTGTATCCATACCCCGCGGACGTCTCGTCGACGGCGGGGTCGAGCGTGGGTGGACAGATGCTCGCGACGACCGCGCGGTCGCCGAGCCCCTCGAGCACGGCGAGCTCCCGCAGACCGGGGTAGGCCTTCCCTGCCACCCGCGTCGCGCCGTTGCAGATCGGGTTCGCCTCCTCGGGGATCGTGCTCACGCACTCGGGGCTCAGCGACGCGGGCACCGGCGCGCGGAGGCGGTAGATGCAGGCGTACTCGAGATCGTCGGGCGCGGCGGGATCGATGAACCGCTCGCCTCCGTTCGGTGCCAGCGCGCCGACGCCCGGCCGCGGCGAGGTCGACTCGATCATGATCGGATCGGTGGGCCACACGTACGCGGAGGGATCACCGACCTCCCTCGCCCAGAAGCCGGACTGTGCGAGCTCCGCGGTGGAGAGCGTCCCGAGCGAGGGGTCCGAAGTGTCGCGCGCGAGCTTCTGCCAAGGCACGCCGACGATCGCGGTCATCGTGACGAGCGAAGCGTCTCGTCCCCCCGCGAAGAGCGGGTTCGCGATCGATCTGTCGGACCCGCCGGAGCTCGCCTCGTCGTCGAGATCGGCCCGCGTGGTATCGATCCGAAGTCGCGTGAACGCGTTCGCGTAGCGCGCGACTGGATAGAGGAGATCGACGCCGTAGCGCCGCTTCTGGTCGAAGCACCTCAGGTTCGTCGCGTCCTCGGTCGCGGCAAGGCGGGGCATCGCGCACGCCGGATCGGGCGCGCAAGGCGCGGGCGGCGACGTGCCGCAGCTGTAGCAGCACGCGGAGCCGGGATCGGTCGCGCAGAGCGAAGCGGCGCGGAAGAAGGGCGCCGCGTCGAGCACCGCGTAGTCCTGACCGCCCGCGACGACGGAGCAGTCGTCTTCGTCGCTCAAGAGCACGATCGAGAGGATCGACGAGGGCCGCAGGAAGCGGTCTCGCTCCGCGAGCAGCTCGATGTCGAGCCCGCTCTTCGCCGCGACGGGCAGACCGCTGCCCGCGCCCAGCTGGATGGAGGCGTAGGGAGAAGGATCGACGAGAAAGCGGTAGGCGGCCTCGAGCGGCATTTCGTAGCCGCACCCGCGCTCGCCGACGCCCACGACCAGGTCGGACGCGCGCCGAACGAGGCCGGTCAGCTCCGACTCGCCGGGCGGCGACAGACGCGCATCGGGATCCCACGCGAGAAAGCCGTAGCCGAGGTAGGTCGGCACGGTGCCGGGCGGAGAGCGGTCGACGAGGTGGCCGCGGTCGTCGTCGTGGCGGCCCGCGCCGTCGGCGGGACACTGGTCGGCCCCGAGGGCGCCCAGGCTCGAGTCGATCACGCCGACGTGCAGCGAGCGGACCGGGCGGAACCGGCGCACCGTCGGCCCCGGGCAAGGATCGGTCGGCGAAGGAGGCACCGCGACGACGGTGCCGGCAGCGTCGACGCACGGAGGATCGACGAGCGAGGTGATCAACCTCGAGACCGACGCGGCGAGGATCGCCTGCTTTTCCTGCATCGAGCTCGAGTTGTCGACGACCAAGAGGAGGTCGACCTCGTCGCTCGTCGCGATCACGGGGGGGACGTTCTCCGAGGAGGCTCCGGGCAGGCCGCCCTCCCCTCCGACCAGGTTCGAGCAGGCGAGGGCCGCGGGCGAGAGCCACAGCGCGAGCCAGCGCGAGGCGCCGCTCAGGCTCTTCTTCGCGTCGCAGTATCG
Organism: uncultured Polyangiaceae bacterium; assembly: GCA_964467935.1. Lineage (GTDB taxonomy): Bacteria > Myxococcota_A > Polyangia > Polyangiales > Polyangiaceae > CAYYKK01. The sequence continues at coordinate 4,284 of CAYYKK010000155.1, read as the reverse complement.
CATCGGGGATGTAGACGTGGATGCGTTGCGTCTTCAAGGACCGTTCGAGGCGAACGGCTTCACGCGGGCGGCGAGCGGGCTCTCGGGGTAGGACGCGAGGAACGCGTCCGCCTCGCGCGCGGCGCGATCGCGCTGCCCGCTCTCCGCGAGCGCGCGGATCTCGAGGGCAGCCCGCTCCTGCGAGAGGGCACCGACGCCGAACTCGCGATCCATCGCGGCGAGGGCTGCGAGCGCGCCGTGCGCATCGCCCGACTGGAGCTTCGCGCGCGCGTCGGCGAGCGCCGCGCTCTCCTCGGCGATGCGACTGCCCTTGCGAGGAGCGGCTTCGTCGCGATCCGCCGGCGTCGCGCCTTCGGCGACCGCGACCGCCGTGGACGCCGCGACCGCGGCGGGCGAAGGAGCGCCACGGGTCGCAGGGGCGACCTCGCGTGGGACCTCGGTCAGGCCGGCGGTTCGTGCTGGGCTCGGCGGTGAGGAGGCGTCTGGCGACGGTGGCGACGCGACGGCGGAGGAGCCCGCGTTGGAGGCGACCACGACGTCGTCCCCGCGCACCGCCTCCTCGACCCGCTGCGACGGACGGGAGGCCGAGGTGGAGGCCCCGTTCGCAGGCGCGGTCGCGCCGTCGGCAGGTCGGTTCGTGGCGACGACCGATGGCGGCGAGCTCGAGCCCGACGCGCCACGCAGCGCGAGCACCCCCACGACCGCGAGCGAGAGCACGCTCAGCAGGATCCACTTGCCCGCGACGAGCTTGAACATCCCCGCCTTCGCGCCCGCCGCCGGAAGCGCGCCGGCGGACGATCCGGCGGAGGCTGCGACCCCCGAGAGGGGTGCGGCGGCGGGAACGCTGGCCGCAGGAACGCTGGCCGCAGGAACGCTGGCCCCAGCAACACCGGCCACAGGAACGCTGCTCGCGACCCCAGCGGCCGCCGGCGCGCTGGACGCGGCGTGCGAGACGATCGCCGACGCGACCCCGCCGATCGCCGCCGCCCCCAACGACGACGAGAGGGCCCCCCACACCCGCTCCTTCGCGCCCGGCGGCGGCCCCACGTCGAGCCCCGCTTCCAACAAGGAACGCGCGACGGGGGCGTCGCTCCTCGGATCGAGCAGTCTTCGGGGATCGCTCATCGGGGTGCTCCTGCGGCTCTCACGTGCACCGGGGATCCCTCGCGGGCCTGGTGGCGGCTGGCGGCTCGTTGGAAGACCTCGCGGGCGAGCCGAAGCCGCGAGTAGGTCGTGCCGAGCGGAATGTCGAGCATCTCGGCGATCTCCTGGCTGCTCCGACCGTCGAGCTCGTAGAGGACGAACACCGCGCGCTGCTCGAGGGGCATCGCGTCGAGGATGCTCTCGAGCAGCGCGAGCCCCTCGTTGCGCTCGGCGGCGCCGTGGACGTCGGCGCGGGCGTCGGGCTCCGCGAGCACGACGGCTTCGTCGGAGACCTGCCGACGATGCACCGCGAGCTTCTGTCGATCGCGCGCGACCCGGAGCGCGATGCCGAAGAGCCAGGTCGTGAGCTTGCTCCGCCCCTCGAACTCGCCGAGCTTGCGGTGAACGACGAGAAACACTTCTTGGACGGCGTCCGGCACGTCCGCTTCGCCCACCCCGAGGCGGCGAAGCGACTTCCAGACGAACGCGAAGTGCTCGTCGTACACCTCGCGGAAGGTCGTCGGATCGGCCATGTTCGGGAGCTTCGGACAGGCTACCACCGTCTCGTGGGTGGCGGAGAGACGGCCCAGCCATCCATCGAATCGCTCTCGGGCGGTCGTTTGCGTCGAGGTGCGAGCCCGCGAGCGCGTTCAGGGGATTTGGGCGCGGACGCCGACGCCGAGCGAGACACCGACCGGGCTCGTCCGAAACGCCGTGCCGCTCGCGCCAGGCGGCGCCGCGCCGAGATCCTCCACGACGAAGGAGGGCCGCAGGACCGGCACGACGAGGTCGAGCCGCGTCACCAACCCGAGCGGCCCGATGATCGGCCCATCCGCCACGGCGCCGGCGCCGAGCGCGAACCAGGGCTGGCTCGCGGTGCGATCCTGGTCGAACCCCCGCCCCGTCGCGATGATCGATCCGAGCGCAGGAAACCCGCACAACGCCCCGCCGATGGACGCGTCTGCGAGCCGAAACGTGAAGCACGCGTTGGCGCGGATCGCGACGAGGCTCATGTGCAAGGCGCCGGGGCCGAAGCGGCGGGTGTCGTCGATGAGCGCGAACACACCGCCGCCCAACGTGAGGCGCGGCGTGACGCGGAAGTCGGCGTTCCCTTCGACGCCGAAGGTCGACGGTCCGACGACACCCGCGCTCTCGAAGACGAGGACGTCGAGCACCGAGGACGGGAGCGGCGCCCCGTGGCCCGGACCGGTGGGCACCGGCGGCAACGCGGCCGGCGCGGGGGCGACCCGCGGCGGCGGGGCGGGAACGCTCGGCTCTTCGTCGAGGAGCAGAGCGATGGAGACCGCGAGCGCTTCGGCGAGTCCCTCGCAAGTGGGTCCCGCGTCGTCGAGGTCGCGCTCGCCGGTTCGCGCGCCGCGCGCCGTGAGGCTCGCCGAGTAGCCGGCTTCACCGTGGTCGATGCCGACGCGGAGCACGACGTTGCCCCCTTCGCGCACCACCGCGCTTCGGTGGGCGATCCGGTTCACGCGCAAGAGCAACGCCCAAGCGTCGGGGCAGTCGCCGGCCGCTTCGCTGCGCTCGACGCGGAGACGCGCCTGGGCGGGCTCCTCCGCGAGCGCCGAGCGGGCCGCGAGCATCGCCACGAGCGCGACGCCGGCGGCCGAGATGCACCGGCGAGACGCGTGACTCGGCGAGGAGGGGGATCCAGGGGACAAGGGCGAACCGAGGGCTCGTTGCCGGCGATCCACGCCGATCGGCTTGACGGAGGGTAAGGTCAGCGAACAAACGCGTCCACGGATTGCGACGAGGGCACGAGGTCGACTAGAGTGCGCCGCCATGGCCAAGGACGAGCAAACGCGCGCTGCCGAAGAGGAGCACTCCCGCGACTCGGATGCGAGTGACGAAGAGGAGCGCGAAGAAGAAGGCGGCTCGGACGAAGAGGGCGACGAAGAGAGCGACGCCGCGTCCGACGAGAAGCACGGCGCCGCCGCGAGCGACGACGCAGGCGACGACGACGAGGAAGACGACGAAGAGGAGGAGGCCCCCGCGAAGCCGGAGCGCCGAGCGAAGGCCGAGCGAGCCCCGCGCCCGCGACCGCTGCGCGCGCCGCCGCCCCCGCCCCCTCCGGCGACGAACCTCGGCGCGCGCGTCGTGGTGTTCGTGGCCGTGCTGCTGGTGCTGACCTCCGGGTTCTGGCTGCTCAGCGGCTTTGACTCGGGCCTCGACAAGCCCGTGATCAAGTGGCGCGTCGGACAGACGGCCGACATCGACATCACCCTCGTCAAGGACGACGCGGTGGAGCTCGGGTGTGCGTCGAGCCAGGAGTTCGGCGGCAAGAAGTGCGAGTTCGGCACGAAGAGCGACAAGAACCAGGGGCTCACCGACGCGACGATGCTCAAGCCCTACACGACGGTCGACGGGGTGAACTTCGTCGCCGCCGGCCTGTGGAGCCAGCCTGCGCTCGACAAGAGCAAGCTGCCGAACGACCGCTTCTCGGTGCACTGCAAGTTCAAGGTCGAGGGGATGATGAAGACGCCCCTCATCCGCTGGAAGCAGTCGGCCGCGTGGGGCGAGAAGAAGGAAGACTGGTACGCGGGCTCCTTGAGCGACTGCAAGCTGAACCCGCCGTGAGGTGACGTCACCTCGCTCACCGCGTTCGAGTGTGATCGCCGCGCTGCTCCTCGTGGGTTGCGCGGCGATCGTCTTTGTCGCGGCCAGCCGCGACGGAGATCGCTCCCCCACCGCCGCGCACGGCGCCTCGCCCCACGACGTGTCCGACGTCGCGCCGGCCCTCGACTCCGCGCGCCCGATCGCGAGCGTCGCGCGACCACGCGAAGACGCCCACGACCCGGGCCCCCTCGCCGGCTTCCACGCGGCGCTCGCGGAGCTCGAGACCGGAGCGCGGCGCGATCCGGTGCGCGTCCTCTTCTTCGGCGACTCGCACGCGCAAGGCGAGTACTGGACCGGCGGTCTGCGCGAGCGGCTGCAGCGGCGGTTCGGCGACGCGGGGCCCGGCTTCGTCGACGCAGGGTCACCCCGCCATCGCAACGACGCGCTCCGCGTCACGACCCGGGGCGCGTTCACGATCGAGCCCCGCGATCCGGCGAGCACGACGCGCTACGAGGACGGCGCGCTCGGCCTCGGCGGCCTCCTCGTCCGCCCGCCCGCCGGCCTCGCGCG
>CAYYKK010000154.1:0-16264 GCA_964467935.1 uncultured Polyangiaceae bacterium | reverse complement strand
CGTCGCCAGCGCCAGGAGGAGCATGAGATGAGCGAGATCGGTGTCAGCAGGCGAGCGGCCCTCAGGATGTTCGGAGCGCTGGGCGCGACGGCCCTCGCCGGTGCGTGCGGCGACGCGGTGTCGGGCGCCGGCGGCGCGGGCGGCACGGGCTCGACCACCACCACCGGCACGGGCGCGACGACCGCCACGGGCTCGACGAGCACCGGCTCGGCGACCGGCTGGGCCACCGGTGACGGCTCGTTCCTCACGGGCAAGGACTACGGCAACCCCTTCGCGACGGGCCCCGGCACGACGTGCGCCGTGTGGAAGGACGCGACGAGCGGCCCGTGCCACTCGAACACCTACCACCGACAGGACGCGACCGAAGGCGTCTCGGGCTTGCCGACGCGGCTCGAGCTCCTCGTCGTCGACACGTCGTGCAACCCCGTCCCGGACGCCATCGTCGAGATCTGGCACGCGAGCCCGGACGGCATCTACTCCGCCGCGCCGACCGTCGAGACCTCGGACATCGGCTACGACGCCGCGCACGCCGCCGACCTCAACGACGGCTTCTGCACCGCCAACGACGCGAAGGCGCAGGTCGCCGGCTGGTTCCGCGCCTATCAGCAGGCGGGCTCGGACGGCCGCGTGACGTTCGATACCCTCTTCCCGGGTTGGTACAAGGGCCGCACGATCCACATCCACTTCCGCGTGACCGTCGGCACCACGCAGTACAAGACGTCGCAGCTCTTCTTCGACGACACCCTCAACGACGAGATCCTCGCCGACCACGCGACCTACAGCGCGCACGGCGCGAAGGACACGACGAACGTCGCCGACAGCGTCATGAGCCAAGCTGGCCTGACCCTCTCGGACGTCGTCATGGACCACGCGCAGCAGTCCGACGGCGCGCTGCTCGCGTGGAAGGTCATCACCATCACCTGAGCGAGACGCCTGCGCGCGCACCGAGTCCGTCCGAGCAGTTCTCGGGCGCGCGCGCATCTGCTAGAGCCGGGGCGATGGATCAGGCGCTCCTCCGCGGTTACTACTCGACGATCTACGAGCTGCCGACGCCGACGGGCCCGCTGCGCGTGTCGCTCGACGGAGAGAACACCGTCGATCCGACGGGGCTGCCCGAGGTGCTCACGCGCAAGCTCGCGCTGCTCACCGCGTACAATCCGCGCTCGATGCTGCTGCCGCGGCGAGTGAACGACTCGAGGCACCTCGTCATGCGCGACCTCCTCATCCTCGGCTGCTACCGGGTCGAGCCGTGCATGGGCTCGGAAGCCGAGCCCGAAGGGGTGTGGCGCGAGCCCGCGTGGCTCGTGCACAACATGGATCGCGAAGAGGCGATCGCGTTCGGCCGCGTCTTCCGACAGAACACCGTGGTCTTCGCCGATCGGGGCAGGCCCGAGCTCATCATCACCGACCCGACCGCCGACGACGTAGGCAAGAGCTTCCCCTGCAACTTCCGCCTCCGGACGTGAGCGCGCCGCGGAACGGAGGGAACCGGCCGAGCCCGACGCGTCCTCGCGCGCTCGTCGCGGCCTGATTCACGGCCTTTTGTCGTTTGCGGCGCCGACGGCGAAGGACTATGGCTCTCGGTCCATGCGAACGTCGTTCAGCATCGTGTCGGGTGGTTCGAGGCTCTCGTCGAACGGCTGCGCGCCCACCGCGGCCAGGACCGTCGCGAGAGGTGCCCTCGCCAGCAGTGCCGTCGGCAGCAGTGCCCTCGGCAGCAGTGCCCTCGCCGGCAGTGCCCTCGGCAGCAGTGCCCTCGCCAGCATTGCCCTGGCGGTCGTCGCGCTCTCGGGCTGCGGGCCGTCGAAGGTCGCCGAGTGCACCGAGCTCAACACCAAGATCAACCAGGGCGTCGAGAAGATCGAGAAGACGACCACGGGCAAGGGCGACCAGGAAGCGAGCCCCGCCGATCTCAAGGCCATGGCCGACACGATGGACAAGATCGCCGAGGATCTCTCGAAGGCGAAGACGACCATCCCCGAGCTCAAGGAGTACTCGAAGAAGTACCAAGAGATGTCGAAGACCATCGCCAAGGCCGCGCGCGAGACCGCGACGGCCCTCGAGGCGAAGGATCCGGAGAAGGTCACGAAGGCGCAGGACTCGCTCGAGAAGGCCACGCAGCCCGAAGAGGCCCTCGTCGAGGGCATCAACAAGTTCTGCGAAGCCCCGTGAGGGGGGCCGGTCAGACGGGCGATGAAGGCCCGTCTCAGCCGGCGATGAAGCGGTAGCCGACGCCGCGCACCGTGACGATGTGGTGCGGCTCGGTCGGATCCTCTTCGAGCTTCGAGCGGAGCTGGAGGATGAAGTTGTCGATCGTGCGCGGCGTCCCGTGGTGCGTGGGCCCCCAGACCTTGGCCTGGATCTGCTCGCGCGAGAGGACCTTGCCGTTCGCCTGGACGAGCGTGAAGAGCACGTCGAACTCGGTCGCCGTGAGCTCGACGAGCGCGCCGTAGCGGCGGACCTCGCGCGTCGTCGGATCGATCTCGAGCGCCGCGACCCGGATGGGTGTCGGTTGGGCGTTGCCGCGCGCGATCGCGTCGCGGCGCAGGACCGCCTTCACCCGCGCGAGCAACTCGGCGAGGCTGAACGGCTTCGTGATGTAGTCCTCGGCGCCGAGCTCGAGCCCCATCACCTTGTCGAGCTCGGCCCCGCGCGCGCTCAGCATGATGACGGGCACCTCGTTGCCCTCCGTGCGCAGCGTCTTGACCACCTCGAGCCCGTTGAGCCCCGGCAGCATCACGTCCAGGACGACGAGGTCGACGTCGTTCCGGGCCGCCTCGAGGCCGCTCGTCCCGTCGCTCGCGACGACCACTTCGTACCCCTCGGCCGAGAGGTTCATCTCGAGCCCCATCGAGATGCTGGGGTCGTCCTCGACGACGAGCACCCGCTTTCGGGGGCCGTCCAGCGCTTGCCTCACTTCGCCTCCCTCCTCTCTGCCACGACGGGCTTCGGCGCTGCAGCGAGCACGGCGCTCCCGTCGGGCAGGAGCGGCGTGACCTTCGCCTGCTTGGTCGACAGCACGATGCTGAACTCGCTGCCCATCCCGGGCGCGCTGTCGACGACCACCTTGCCGCGATGCCCCTTCACGACGTGCTGGACGATCGCGAGGCCGAGCCCGGAGCCGTCCTCCTTGCGCGTGAGGAGATCGTCGACGCGATAGAACTTCTGGAAGATCCGGTTGTGCTCGCGGCGCGCGATGCCCTTGCCGTTGTCGCGCACGGTGATGCGTATCTGCTCCGCCTCGGCGCGTGCCGAGACGACGATCGTGCGCGGCGAGCCTCCGTATTTGTAGGCGTTCGACAGGAGGTTCACGAGCGCGTCGACGAGCGCGGGGCGATCGCAGAGGAGCGGCGGGAGCCCCTTCGCCACGTCGACCGTGAGCTCGACGTCGCGCTGCTCTCGGGTCGGCGCGAACGCGGTCACGGCCTCGTCGACGATCTCGCGGATGTCGTGCTCCGCCAGCTCGTACACGCGCATGCCGCTCTCCATCCGCCCCCAGTCGAGCAGGCGCGCGAGCATCGTCGTGAGGCGCGCGCTCTCCTTGTCGAGCGCCTCGATGCACCGATCCTCGGCGACCTTGTCACCGCGCCTCAGGATGAGCGTCTCGGTGAACATGCGGATCGAGGTGAGCGGCGTTCGCAGCTCGTGGCTCACCTTCGAGACGAAATCGGCTTGGAGCTCGGAGAGGTTCCGCTCGCGACGGAGGAAGACCCACGCGAGGATCACGCCGGTCACGAGCGTCCCCGTGAAGGTGAGGACGAGGATGCCCATGAGGAGGTAGAAGCGCGCCTCGCCCATCACCAAGAGCAGGACGCCGATCGCCGACAAGAGCACGCCCGGGACGATCCCGAGGTACACGAGCAAGAGGATGATGCGGCGATATCCCATCCTGGAGGGGGCCTCCCAACGAGAGAACTAGCTCACGACGCGCCCAGTGACGAGCGCCGGGATGTCGGGGGGCGAGTCCCCGAGCGTGAACGCGGCGCGGATGCGATCGAGCGGGACGTCGCCGCTCCGCGCCGAGATCGTGCAGAGCTGCTCGCCGGTCCGCACGCTGTCGCCGGGCTTGCGGACGAGGTCGATGCCGACCGCGTGATCGACCGACTGCTCCGCGCGCGTTCGGCCGGCGCCGAGCTGGACCGCGGAGAGCCCGAGCTCGAGCGAGTCGATGTCCGTGACGAAGCCGTCGCGATCGGCGATGACCTCGACCCTGACGGGCGCGCTCGCGAGGAGCGAGGGCGTCGCGACGACGCGGGGGTCGCCTCCCTGCCGCTCGATCATGCGCTCCATCGTACGGGCGGCGGCGCCCGTCTGGATCGCGGTCTCGAGCTGGGCGCGCGCCTCGGCGGGCGAGTGCGCGACGCCTCCCATGACGAGCATCTCCGCCCCGAGCGCGAGCGTGCACTCGACGAGGTCCTCCGGGCCGCGTCCGTGGAGCACGTCGATCGCCTCGCGGGTCTCGTTCGCGTTCCCGATCGCGAGCCCGAGCGGCGCGTCCATCCGCGTGAGGAGCGCGACGACCAGCTTGCCGGCGGCCGTGCCGACGCGGACGAGCGCCTCCGCCAGCGTCCGCGCGCTCGCCTCCGTCTTCATGAACGCCCCGCGCCCCACCTTCACGTCGAGCACGAGCCCGTCGATGCCCTCCGCGAGCTTCTTCGACAGGATGCTGGCGACGATGAGCGGAATGGACTCGACGGTCGCGGTGACGTCGCGCAGCGCGTACATGCGTTTGTCGGCAGGCGCGATCCGGGCGGTCTGACCGATCATCGCCGTCTTCACCTCGGCGACCGCGCGCGTGAACGCCGCGGTGTCCATGTCGACCGAGAACCCGGGGATCGCCTCGAGCTTGTCGAGCGTGCCGCCCGTGTGCCCGAGCCCTCTGCCCGACACCATCGGCACCGGAACGCCGCACGCCGCGACGAGCGGCGCGAGGCAGATCGAGACCTTGTCGCCGACCCCACCGGTCGAGTGCTTGTCGACCTTGAACCCTGGGACGCTCGAGAGATCGATCACGTCTCCCGAGTGCAGCATCGCCTTCGTGAGCGCGACGGTCTCGCCGTCGCTCATGCCGCGGAAGAAGACCGCCATGAGAAAGGCGCTCATCTGGTAGTCGGCGAGCTCGCCCCGCATGTACGAGGTGATGAGGCGCCCGATCTGCGCGTCGCCCAGGTGCTGGCCGTCGCGCTTCTTCGCGATGAGCTCGACGAGAGATTCCATCCGCTGTCGTCCTCGTTGGGGGGTCCGGAGGTGACGTTACCCAAAGCACCGACGCCCGAAACCCTTTTTCGGGTCCCGGGCGCCGGAGCACGCGTGGGAGGTCGACGTCGCGCCGCTAGAGCGTCGGATCGAAGTCGAAGCAGCAGCGGAAGCCGGTGTCGTAGAACTTGAAGGTCTTGTTGACGGCGTAGAAGGTGAAGTCGCACGTGGCGCCCGCCTCCGACCCGCTGTTGAACGCGCCACCCATCAAGTTGTAGACGGTCGCCGACGACTTCGTGATCTCGCGCAGGTTGCCCGTGATGTCGAACAGCTTGTTCGCTTGCGGAGCGACCGGCGACGGGATCGAGAGCGACCAGTCACCGAAGCAGTTCTGCAGCTTCGCCGAGCCGGTCGGGAGCAACCCGTCCTGATCGCCCGTCGCGACCGGATCGAAGTCGTACGAGGGACCGAGGTTACAGTACTTGGTCCCGGTGTAGGACGACGTGCAGGCCGCGCCGTGCGGGTTGTAGCCCCAGCTGCAGTTCGGCGTACCACCCGCGTGGCACCCTTGCTGCCACTCGGTCGTCGCGCAGACGACGCCGCCCATCGCGGCGCACGTCTGCTCGACCTCGTCCGGCGTCACGTTGAACCACGGGATGCGCCCCGGCTCCGAGCACGAGGGCGTCTTGTCGAGGGTCGTCCCCGAGGGCGCGGACGTGAAGTAGCCGTTGCCCGACCCGGGCACCGTCCCGTCCGCCTTCGGGCGGCTCGCCTCGTATTCGTAGACCCAGAGCGCCGGCCCGATCTTCACCACGTTCGGCTTGTAGAAGTTCGCCGTGTTGGTGCCCTTGTTGCTGTAGGGCTCGTCGATGAGGCCGTCGCAGTCGTTGTCGATGCCGTCGCACTTCTCGGTGCACCCGCCCGGCAACGACGCGCAGTTCGCGGTGACCGCGCTGCACTTCGTGGCCGTCGTGCTCACGGCGGGGTTGCAGACGTAGGTCCCCACCGTCCGACACGCGCCGTCTCCAGGCGGCGGTTTGCCGTCGTCGCTGGCGCACGTCTTTCCGTAGTTCGGCGACGTCTCGTTGACGAAGCCGTTGCAGTTGTTGTCGAGGGTGTCGCAGATCTCGGCGGTCGACGAGCACTGGTTCGGGGCAGCGCCCGTGCAGACGCCGGCCGGGAACGTGCACTTCCACGCGCCTGCCGTGCAGGCCACGTTGACGCCCGTCGTGCACTCGGGCGTGGACGCCGTCGGGCTGACTCCGCAAACGCTCACCGGCGACGGCGCGATCACGCCTTCGTCCACCTGACCGTTGCAGTTGTCGTCCTGCCCGTTGCACGCCTCCTGCGCGCTGACGAACGTGCAGGCGTACTCGCACTTCTGGTCGTTGTTGAGGTCGTTCCACCCCGGCAGGCAGCCGTCGAAGTGACAAGCGCCGGCTTGGCAGGACCAGTTCGCGTTGAGCGCGCCGACCGTGCAGTCGTGTCCGCACGATCCACAGTTGTGAACGTCGGTCTGCTTGTTCGGCTGGTTCTCGAGGATGCCGTTGCAGTTCGAGTCGACGCCGCAAGCGTCGGTCTGGCTCGTCGGTCCCACCGAGCCTTGGCAGATCACGGTGCCGCCGACGCAGGCCTTCATACCGGCCATGCACGGGCTCGTCGCGCCCATCGGGGGTGGGATCGGCACGTTGCACGTGCCGACCGAGTCGGCGGGCGGGTTCGCGCCGGTCTTGTCGATGACGCCGTCGCAGTTGTCGTCCTGCCCGTTGCACGTCTCCGTCTGCGGGTTGACCGCGCCGACGCAGACGAGCGAGCCGTTCTGGCACTGGTTCTGCCCGAAGCGGCACGGGAACGTGTTGTTCGTGCCGCAGGCCGAGCCGGCGTCGGAGGGGTTGTTGTCGACGACGCCGTCGCAGTTGTCGTCGAGGCCGTTGCACTTCTCGGTGATCTGGCCCGGCACGACCACGTTCGCGCCGACGCACGTGACCGCGTTGGCGACGCACGCCGTGAGGCCGGCGTGCGCGGGCGCCGCGCAGATGCCTTGGGTTCCGCCGAAGCATGCGACGCCGATCTGCGGGTCTTGGCCGATGTTGGGGTCGGCGCTGTCGATGAACCCGTTGCAGTCGTTGTCGATGCCGTCGCCGCAGATCTCGGGGCCGGTGGGCGTGCAGTGGTACTCGCAGCCCGTCGCGTAGCTGTGATCGAGATCCACCCAGCCCGGGTTGCAGGCCGCGATCTCGCACTTCGTGTTCATCGGCCCGCACGGCATCATCCCGTTGTTCGTGCACTTCGGGGTGCCGTTGACGACGACGCAGTTACCGCCGCACTTGCCGCAGTCCGTGAGGCTCGTGCAGAGGTCGACGTCCTCGTCGAACAAGCCGTCGCAGTCGTCGTCCTTGTTGTCGCAGGTCGTGTCGTCGTTGGCGGTCTTCGTGCAGAAGTACTCGCACGTGCCGTCGTGGTTGAGGTCGTAGTAGTCGGCGGTGCACGCGCCCGCGCACGTGCCCGGCGTGACGCCCGGCACCGCGTTCGCGGGGAGCGTGCACGTCACCGACGCCGCGTCCCAGTTCGTTCCGGGCAGCGCGTAGCAGTTGTTGTCGCACGTGCCGCACGTCTTCGGCTTGGACCCGTCGTAGACGTTGCCCGGGATGTCGTCGACGAAGCCGTTGCAGTCGTTGTCGATGTGGTCGCAGGCCTCGATGCCTCCGTTGGTCGGCGTGCAGGTGCCGCCGCCCTGGCCGGAGGCGGAGTCCGAGAAGCCCGTGCTGCTCGAGAAGCCGCCGCCCATGCCGCCGCTGCCGCCTTGCGACGTGCCCGTCGACGCGGTCGTCGGCGCGCCGCCGCCGCAGTTCGCGAAGCAGTAGGCCTTGGTGTCGCAGCCCGAGAGCAGCGGCGTCGCGGCAGCGAGGAGCCCGACGAGGCCGAGCGAGAGCCCGGCGAACGAGAGAGGTTTCGCGAAGATCATCGCGACACCTCCTCTCCCGCTGCGCGCGCTCTTTCTCTGCGCCGTCTCATCCTCGACACCACCGCGCCGAGCGCGACGGCGGCGAGGCCGAAGTCCCGCGTCCCGGTCGACGACGTCCCGCTCACTTCGCAGGCACACCCGCCGCCGCCGGTCGCGAGACCGAAGACGCCGTTCGAGTGCGCTCCGCCGCCCGTGCCCTCACCACCCGCGCCGCTGCCCGAGCTCCCGCTCGAGGCCGACGAAGACGAAGAGGAGCCGGCGCCGCCGGTGCCCATCGCGTCGTCGACGCACTGGTCGTTGAGGCACTTCTGACCCGACGGGCAGACGACGCCCGTGCACGAGCACGCGCCGCACTGGCCGCTCACCGGATCGCAGCACGCGCCGTTGGTGCACGTCGGCCCCATCGAGCACATGTTGTCGACGCAGGCGGGCGGGTTCTGCGACATGTCACAGACCTTGCCGACGTCGCAGGCAGGCGTGCAGGTCGGCACGCACTGGCCGTCGACGCACGTTGTGCCGTTGCCGCACATCACGCCGGCGCAGCTGCCGACGCAGACGTGATCGGTGAAGTCCATCGTGGGCTTGCAGACCTGGTTCGGTTGGCAGGGGTTCGGGCTGCAGGGGTTCTGCTTGCACGAGCCCTCGTTGTCGCAGACCTCGCCGCAGCCCTGGCACGGCACGTTGAAGCAGTTGTCCTGCACGCACTTGCCGGCGTTGGGGCCGAAGTTCGTGCACACCTGCGGCGCCGAGCAGCTGACGCCGAAGCACGGCGCCTGGCAGCCGTTCTGACCCTTGCACTCGCACACCGGGATGGTCGAGCAGTCGGCCGACGGCGTGCCGGCCGGCGCGCAGAGGATCTTGCCGTTCGAGTCCTTCACCGTTTGGATCGTGCAGTCGGGGCACGTGCTGGTGACGCAGAAGTTGCCGACGACCTCGGCGCCATCCTTCATCGTGATCGTCTCGCAGACCTGTCCGGAGGGGCACGGGAACTCGCCGTTCGAGCAGGGCACCGCGCACTGGCAGCCCTGCGTCGCCGAGTGGACGCACGACTTGCCCGAGCTGCAGAGCGGCGGATTGTTGTTCGGGTTCTCGTTGTCGATCGTCCCGTTGCAGTCGTTGTCCTTGCAGTCGCAGGTCTCCACCGTCGCGGAGGTGCCGCCCAGGCAGCTGAACGTGCCGTTCACGCACGCGTAGTTGCCCTGCGTGCACGTGCCGACGTTGGTCCCGCACGCGTCGCCGATGTTGCCAGCGGGCGGCGGGAACGGGTTCGCGCTCCCGGTGATGACGTCCGGCCCCATGCCCGGCGAGGTCTCGTCGACCGCGCCGTCGCAGTCGTTGTCGACGCCGTCGCAGAGCTCGGGCGACGGTCCGACGCCGCCGACGCAGACGAGGCCGCCGTTGCCGTCGCACTGCAGGACGCCGGGCTGACAGGGCGCCGCGGTGCGCGGCCCCGGGTACGCGACCATGTCGTACGTCGGCTGGCACGGGCCACCCGTCGGGATGCCGTTGTCGACGACGCCGTTGCAGTCGTTGTCCTTGCCGTCGCAGATCTCGGGCGTCGGGCCGACCGAGCCGACGCAGGTCACGGCGCCGCCGACGCAGTTCTGGATGCCGGTCTTGCACTCGCCGACGCTGCTGCCGCACACCTGGCCGTCGCCGGGGAACGGTCCCTCGTCGATGGTGCTGTTGCAGTTGTTGTCGACGCCGTCACAGACCTCCGGGGTCGGCAGCGTGCCGCCCTGGCAAGTCCACCCCTGCGCGCCGGCGCACACGAGCGTGCCGGTGTTGCACGGCGCGCTGAGCGTCCCGACGTTGCTGCAGTTCGCGCCGGGCGGCGGGCTCCAGTGCAGGTTGCCGTGCGAGCACGCGTTGCCCGCGAGGCTCCAGCAGCCGGACTGGCCGGGCGGCGGAGCATCGGCGAGCGGCGCTTCGTCCGTCTGCCCGTTGCAGTTGTTGTCGATGCCGTCGCAGATTTCGCTCGTCGGCTGCACGCCGCCTTGGCAGGTGAGGACGCCCGCGACGCAGGCGACGAGGCCCGGCGAGCAGGGCGGCGTGTTCGGCCCGCACGCCGTGCCGACGCCGAAGGGCATGTCGTCCACGATGCCGTTGCAGTCGTTGTCGATGCCGTCGCAGATCTCCGCGCTCGGCCCGACGAAGCCGGTGCAGGTGCCCATGCAGGGCTGCGTGCCCTTCTTGCATTGGCTCGTGCCGCCGTAGACGAGGTTGTTCGGCGTCCCGTTCGGCACGCACTGCACCGGCGCGATGCCGTCGTCGATGATGCCGTTGCAGTTGTTGTCGATGCCGTCGCAGGTCTCGGGCTGCGGGTTGTTGCTGCAGGCAGAGAAGCCGCCGCCGCTGACGCAGCCGCCGATCGGTACCGCGACGCCCGCCGTGAGACAGGTCTTCGTCCCGGCGCAGTTGGCTGGGCTGGCGAGGCCGCACGCGACCGGCGCGATGCCGTCGTCGGCGATGCCGTTGCAGTCGTTGTCGCAGCCGTCGCAGACCTCGGGCGAGTTCACGCACGAACCGCAGACGCCGCCCTCGTCGATGGATCCGTTGCAGTTGTCATCGACGCCGTTGCACACCTCGGGGGTCGGGCAGTGCAGCGGGCTACCGCACTTGGTCTGCCCCTCGTCGACGCCGAACTGGCCGTTGTTGTCGACGCCGTCGCAGATGTCGCCGGGGTTGTAGCAGAGCCAGTGCGCCGGATCGGCCTGCTGGGCGGGCAGCACCGTGCCGACGGTGGTGCAAGGCAGCAGCGCGAGGTTGCCGGTCGGGTTCGCCGGCGTGATCGTGGCGACGTAGTTGGCGAGGCAGGTGTTGCGCTGCGGGTCCGTGGTCCAGGCGCAGCACGTCTGCCCCTGATCGCCGTAGTGCAAATAGCCTTCATCCGTACAGCCGTTACAGTTGTTATCCGTGTTGTCGCAGGTCTCCGGCGCGACCGCCGAGCCGATGATGGTCGAGAGCGCCTGGCTCATCGCCGCCTCGTTGGCCGTGGAGTACGAGGCCGTCGTCCCGCCGCACGCCGCGATGTGGTCGAGCGACGCGGTCGTCGCGCCCGCGAAGCCGATGACGTGCGTCATCACCTTGAAGTTCTGCCCGCCGATCGTGATGCCGTTCGTGAACATCCGATCGGCCTCGTAGCTCGCGAGCCGCTCGCCCGAGGAGTTGAGGTAGGCGGCCTGGCCGTTTCGACAGCCGTTCGCGATGGGCGTCGGGCTCACGCCGTTGTCGCAGGTCTCGTCGCCATCGGTGATGAGGATGACGTTGAGGGGGCGGCAGGAGCGCTCGCCCTGCGCCAGCGTGCCGATCGGCGACGCGAGCGTGGTGCCCGAGAACGGATCCTGGAACGTCCCCGAGAAGTACTGGTTCATGTTCAGCAGCGCGCCGCCGAGGGGTGTGTTGCTCGACGCGCCGATCTCGATGCTGCCGGTGCAGTTGTTGTCGACGTAGCCGAGCATCGACCCGACGTTCGACGGATCGGGCGGCTGCGACCAATAGTGGTCCTGCAGCATGGGCACGATGATGTTCGCGCCGTAGTGGACGTTGGTCGCGCCCAGCGTCCCTTCAGGGAGCAAAGGACCGCAGGCATTGTCGTCGGCCGCCGTGTATTGCGCCGAGCAGCCCGTGTAGCACGCCGCGCCGGAGCAGCCGGTCTCCCGCCACGCGTACGTCGCGAGGCCGAAATTGACCTCACCCGAGTAGGCGTTGATCGTGTTGCGCACCGCGCACCGCGCGTGGCCCAGGCGGTTGTTCGGGTATCCGCACGAGTTGCTGGTCGAGACCGAGCTCGTCATGGAGCCCGAGGAGTCGACGATGATCATGAAGTAGGGCTTGGACGACGCGGGCCACTGGGCCGGGTCCGAGGAGAGACAGCTCGCCGGCTCTGCCTCCGCGCGCTGCGGCGTCGCCGCGAGCGCTGCGGACAAGGACACGGCAGCACCGAAGACGACGGCCCATCCGGGGTTTCGGAATGACATCAGGGTCTTTCCCTTTGCGTGCGCGAGTTCGGAATGAAGTTAAACGCCCGCACGTTGATGCTCGCACGCTTTTTCCCAAGAACGCAACGGCCGTCCTCGCGGCGCGCCGTGCGCGCGCATGGGATCACAGTGTGCGCACCCTCCAAAAACGCCGGCGAATGGGACCGCGGGAGGAGGCCGCGAGACACGGGAGGTCGTCAGCCGGGCTCGGGGCGATGCGAGCGGAGGTGACGCACGTCCTCACCCCGCACCATGAAGATCACCTCTTCGGCGATGTTGGTCGCGTGATCGGCGATCCGCTCGACGTACTTCGCGACCTTGATGACGCGGATCGCGGAGGGGATCGAGGGCGCGTCCTCGCCCATGAAGTCCATCATGGCGCGGAGGATTCCGCCGTAGAGCGAGTCGACCGCGTCGTCGCGCACCAGGACCTGCTCGGCGCGGCTCGCGTCGCCCTCGACGAACGCGTCGAGCGCGTCCCGGAGCATCTGCTGCGCCTGATCGCTCATCGAGCGCAGATCTTCCCGCACCTTCTCCTTCGCGACGCCGGCGCCCTCCTTCGCGCGCTCGGCGATGTTCACGGCTTCGTCGCCGACGCGCTCGAGGTCGGTGACGAGCTTCAGCGCGGCGGTGAGGAAGCGAAGATCGAAGGCGACCGGCTGGCGCAGCGCGAGCACGCGCAGCACGAGCGCGTCGATGTCCATCTCGTCCCGGTCGATGTGCCGGTCGAGCTCGACGACCTCGTTGGCGATCTTCTCCGAGCCCTCCCAGAACGCCTCGAGCGCGAGCTGCAGGCTCCGCTCGCACCTCGCGCCCATCGCGAGCGCGTGCGCGCGCAGCTCGCGCAGCTCCGACTCGAAGTCCCGGCTCGTGTGGGTCGCGTGCGAGTCGCTCATGCCTTCGCCTTTCGAGGGTGACGCGTCCCCTCGGCGCCGCCGAAGCGCGCGAGGCGTGACGCGAGGAGGTTCGTCAACCCGACGAGCACGACCAAGAGCGCGGCGGTCGCAGCGCTGATCTCCGCCCTGTCCGGCGAGAGCCCCGAGGAGTTCACGTACCAGAGATGAACCGCGAGGGTCTCACCTCCGCGGAAGGGGTCGAGCGAGTAGGCGTTGGCCCGAGAGATCGTCGTCCCCGCGGTCATGATGAGAGGCGCGCTCTCCGCGAAGACGCGGCCGATCGACAAGACGAGCGCGCTCAGGATGCCCGGCCACGCGTACGGCAAGGTCACTCGGAGGGTGGTCTGCACCCGCGTCGCGCCGAGCGCGGTGCTCGCGTCCTCGAGCTCTCGCGGCACGGACCGAATGGCCTCTTCGCTCACGCTGACGACGAGCGGGAGGTTGAGCAGCGCGAGCACGAAGGCGCCCGCGAAGAGCGAGTAGCCGGCCTTCATCTCGACGACGAACACGAGGAAGCCGAAGAGCCCGTACACGACGCTCGGCAGCGAGGAGAGCGTGTCGAGCGCGGTCCGGAGCGCGGCGACGAGCGGCCCCGACGAGGCGAAGCGCGAGATGTACACGGCGGCGCCGACACCGAGCGGGAGCGTGAGCGCGGTCGAGAGGATCGCGAAGTAGACGGTGTTGAAGAGCTCGGGCCCTACACCGCCGCCTGCCCGCGTCTCGCTGGGCAACGCGAGGAGGAAGCGCGGCAGGTGGTCACGGAACAGGAGCGCGCCGAGCGCCGCGAGGACAACGACCCCGACGGCACACGCGCGATCGATTCGACGGCTCGCCTTGCCGAGTCGCGCGAGGACCGCGCGCAACGCGGCGGACGCGCCCCACCCGAGCGCGCCGAAGAGGCTCGCCGCGAGCACGACGCGCATCGTCACCTCGCCCTCGATGTCCTCGAGGGGCGTCGCGAACGCGGTGAAGCTCGCGATCTTGCCGGCGCCGCGAGCGAGGAGGAAGGCGAGCCCCGAGAGGTAGGCCGCAGCGACGGCGAGCGCGCCGAGCGCGAGCGCCCGAGACAGCACGGCCTCGACGCGGCGGCCTCTCCTCACGGAGGTGGCGAGCGATCCGGGCGTCATCGCGCGCGCCTTCGGGAGAGGAGCTTCGTCGCGACGACGACGGCGACCGAGAAGGTGAGGAGGACGAGCGCCATCGAGAAGAGGACGTCGCTCTCGGGCGCGCCGGGCCGCGCGTTCTGCATGTCCATCACGATCTGCGTCGAGATCGTCGTCGTCGGGGTGAACGCGTCGACGGGGAGCTTGCGCGCGCCGCCGATGACCATCTGCACGGCCATCGTCTCGCCCGCCGCTCGCGCGAAGCCGAAGAAGACCGCGACGAGCACGCCGCGCCAAGCGTAGGGGAGCGAGACACGGAACGCGGTCTGCCAAGGTGAAGCGCCGAGGGCCGCGCTCGCGGCGCGCAGCTCGGCGGGGACGCGACCGAGGGCGTCGAGCGACAAGAGCAGGACCGTCGGGGCGATCATCACGCCGAGGAGCACGGCGCTCGACGCGAGGCCTTCTCCGCCCGCGACGTGCCCGCCGGGGTGGAGCGCGTCGCCGACGCGGTGCATGAGCGGCACGAGGTTCACGAGCGCGAGCCAGCCGTAGACGACGCTCGGCACCGCGGAGGCGATCTCCATCGTGCGCCGGTAGATCGGCCGCACGAGCTTCGGTCCCAGCTCGGTCGCGTAGAGCGCCGCGAGCACCGCCGGGACGGCGCCGAACAGGGTCGCCCCGGCCGCGCTCACGAACGTGCCGAACAACAGCGGGAGTCCGCCGAAGACGCCCGCCTCCGGCTTCCATGCGAGCCCCGTGAGCAGCGGGACGATCCCGACCTCGGCGACGCCGCGCACGCCGACGCGACCGATGAAGGTGAGCAGCGCGAGGGTCGCCGCGACGACGAGCGCCGCTGAGGACGCGAGCGCGAAGCGGACGACCCCCTCGACGAGGTCGCGCCGCGCCGCGCCGCGCAGCGAGGCCCGCCCGGATCTCGGATCGGCGACCTCGCGCTTCGCGACCACGGCGACGCTCACGGCTCAGTCCCGATCCTTCTGCGACTTCATCGCGGTGACGGGGATGAACCCCTTCACCTTCGGGAGCGCGTCGGTCTGGAACTCGGCCGAGAGGATGAAATCGAGGAAGGCCTTGGTCTCTCCGGTGGGCTCTCCCTTCGTGTACATGTGCTCGTAGGCCCAGATGGGGTACGTGCCGCCGGTGATGTTCGCGTCGGTCGGCTCGACGGCCCCCGCGTCGGTCTTGAGCGAGACGGTGAGCAGGGCGTCGTCCTTGAACGACAGGGCGAGGTAGCTGATCGCGCCGGTGGTCTGCTTGAGCTTCGTGACGAGGGCGCCCGAGTTGTCCTCGGTCTGCGACTCGACGAACTTGTCGCTCCCGAAGATGGCGCTCGCGAACACGGTGCGCGTGCCGGAGCCGGGGGCGCGGTTGATGACGACGATCGGCTGCGCCGCGCCGCCGAGATCCTTCCAGTCCTTGATCTCGCCCGAGAAGACCTTCGCGAGCTCTTCCTTCGTGAGCGCGGTGACCTTCTCGTTGAAGGGCCCCTTGTTCGCCATCGCGGCGAAGCCGACGACCGAGACCTTGTGGTCGACGAGATCCTTCTTCTGGTCCTCGGGCGCGAAGATGTCGCTGTCGCCGATCTGCACCGCGCCCGAGGCGACGTCGGTGAGCCCCTTCTTCGAGCCGCCGGCCGAGACCTCGACGCTCGTGCCCTTGTTCTTCGCCTCGAACTTCTCCTTCGCGACGTTGACGAGCGGCTGGAGCGCGCTCGACCCGCTCGCGCGGATGGTCGTCGTCTCCTTCGCCGCCGCCGCAGCGCCGCTGCCCGTCGGCGCCGCCGAGCCGCTCGAGGGCGGCGGGGTCTTGTCGCAGCCGGCCGCGAACAGACCGAGGGCGAGGGTGAACGTCGCAAGGGTGTCGCGCCTGGTCATGAGCTCTCTCATCCGAATCTCCCGGTGATGTAGTCCTCGGTCTCTTTTTCTCGCGGCTTGGTGAAGATCGTCGACGTGTCGCCGACCTCGACGAGGCGACCCATGTAGAAGAAGCCCGTGCGTTGCGACACGCGCGCGGCCTGCTGCATGTTGTGGGTCACGATCACGATCGAGTAGGTGCGGCGGCGCTCGGAGGTGAGATCCTCCACCTTCGCCGTCGCGATCGGATCGC
>CAYYKK010000153.1:0-16367 GCA_964467935.1 uncultured Polyangiaceae bacterium | reverse complement strand
CTCGAACGTCGACGGCCGGAGGTCGAACGAAAACGCCGCCCGTGGGCTCCTCGCGAGGAGCGCTCCGGGCGGCGAAGGGAAAGCGGGGTGCCGAAGGAGGGAGTCGAACCCCCGACCCGGCGCGTATGAAACGCCTGCTCTAGCCAACTGAGCTACTTCGGCGGAGCGCGGTCGACGACACCCGCGGTTCCAGGGCGCGCACTATGAAGATCGCGCCCTTCGCTGTCAACGTCATCCAAGGGCCAGGCGATCACTTCGGCAGCTGGTAAGGCTGCAGCCCCTTGAAGGTCACCGAGGTGACCGCGTCGGGATAGACGTAGACGTGGTGCTGGCCGAGCGTGACGTTCTCGCCGTTCAGCTTGCCCATCGCGGCCACGGTGACCGGACCGGGGGCGATGTCGAACGCGGCGTAGAGGCCGAGCGTGCTCGTGCCGGTCGCCTTCGTGTCGGGGAGCGGCGCATCCTCGTTGTTGGTGAAGTAGGTGCGGTTGATGCGCGGCTTGTCGACGTCGGCCACGGCGTTGATCAGCCGAACGTCGCCGCAGTCGTGGACCTCGCCGGCGATGACGCCGTGGCCGGCGGTGACCGGGCCGCCGATCGCCACCGCGGGGATGACGGAGTAGTCGTCGCTGGCGAGCGCGCGGACGTCGTGCGTCCACGTCGGCGCCCCGCTGGTCGTCACGATCTCCGAGTTCCTGATGTAGATGTTGTACTGGATGAGCGGCGCCCACGCCGGCTCACCCTCGGTCTTCACCGCCAGCTCCGTCTCGCTGGGGACGTTCGGGTAGCTGTACTTGCACTCGTAGCGCGTGCCGCACTTGTCGTTCGCGGTCATCACGTCGGCCTTGCAGTCGGCGGCGGTCATGACGCTCGTGCCGACGGCATCGCCGAGCTTGCCCTCGTCCGCCGCGGCGCCGCCGCGCAGCACCTTGTAGAACGTGATCTTGAGGTTCTTCGACTCGCAGCCGCTCGAGAAGATCTTGGCGATGCCCGTCACCGTCACCGGCTGGCTCGCGCCGGGCGGAGCGGGGTACGACGCGGGTGCGTAGCAGCTGACGTCGGGCGCGCCGGTGCCGGCGTACTCCTTCACGGTCGAGGAGCGCTGCAGCTCACCCGAGGGCTCGGGGAGCGCGACCTTGCACACCTGGTTCACGAAGCCGGCCACCTCGGCGCAGTCGAGGCTCCCGGGGGTGCTCTGACAGAACTCGGAGTTCTTCGCCTCCTTGAGCGTCGTCGAGCAATCGCCGCCGCCCGAGCCTCCCGTGCCCGAGCCGCCCGATCCACTGTTGCCGCACGCGAGCGAGCCCAGACCGAGGGCGACGACGACGGGCAACACCGAAACACCAGCACGCAAGAAAGCTCGCTTCATGACTTCTTCCTTCGCAACGGAGGAGCCCTGTCCCTCGAGAGCCGCTCGAGGCCCACCCCTCTTCGCGGAGGCTCTTACCGCAACGTCGCGCGCGCAACCACCTCTTCGTAGCCGATCCGCTAGAGTTCGCGCATGGTCGGCCCCTCGCCGCACGCGCTCCGCGAAGAGGTCCTCGGTCGGGCCCGTCTGCTCGGGCTCGACCACGTCGGAATCGCGCGCGCGGACGTGCCGCTCGACGTCGACTACGACCGCTACGCGCGGTTCGTCGCGGAGGGCAAGCACGGCTCGATGCGCTACCTCGCCGACGAGGTCGACGCCCGACGCTCGCTCGATGGCGACGCGATCCTCCCCGGCGCGAAGAGCGTCGTCTGCGTGGCGAGACCGTACGCACGCGGGCGCGCGGCCGAAGAGGGAGACCCGCCGACCGCGCGGCGCATCGCTCGCTACGCCCGCGGTCAGGACTACCACAACCACTTCCGAAAGAAGCTGCGGCTCCTCGCGAAGTTCATCCGCACGCTCGGCGGCGACGCGCGTCCGCTGTGCGACGTGGAGCCGGTGCTCGAGCGCGCGTGGGCGGCGCGCGCGGGGCTCGGTTTCGTGGGCAAGAACGGACTCGTGATCGTGCCGGGCCGCGGGAGCTTCGTCCTGCTCGGCGAGGTCGTGACGACGCTCGCGCTCGCGCCGGACGCCCCGATGACCGAGCGCTGCGGCTCGTGCACGAGGTGCCTCGACGCGTGCCCCACGCAGGCGTTCGAGGCCCCCTTCGTGCTCGATCCACGGCGGTGCATCGCGTACTTGACCATCGAGGACGACGGGCCGCCGCCGCCCGAGCTGAGGAGCCCGATCGGCGAGCACCTCTTCGGCTGCGACGACTGCCAAGCGGTCTGCCCGTTCAATCGCACGAGCCCGCCGCCCCCCGAGAGGACGCGCGCGTACGAGCCGCTCGACGTGTGGCGCTCGACGCGCCTCGCCGACCTCGTCGGCGCCGACGAGGCTCGCTTCGACGCGACCACGACCGGCAGCCCGACGAAGCGCGCCACGCGCCGAGGCCTCGCGCGGAACGCCGTGGTGGTCGCGGCCAACCGGCTGCTCGGCGGTCACGACGACGCCGACGCGCGGGCTGCGCTCGACGCGGGCGCGGCGAGCGACGACCCCGTCGTCCGGGATCTCGCGCTCGAGGAGCGCGTGCGCGTCGCGGCGAAGCGCTGACGACGCACGATCGTTGGCGTAGGATGGCCCGATCGATGGCGCCTCTCCCCGCAGCGTTGGCTCGAGGTTGGTCGCGCGCGGCGACCCGACTGCGCGACCTGGTTCCGGACCTCAAGCACGACTCGAGCTTCTGGCGAAGAGCCATCCGCGCGGGCGCCGTCCACGGCCCGGACCCGTTCGTGCGCTACAGCCCTGCCGTGTTCGGGCTCGCCTTCGCCCTCGCGCTGCCGCGGGTGCGCCGGCGCGTCGCCGAGAACCTGCGGCGCGCGAGCGGCGAAGCGCGAAGCGTCGACGTCGCGCGCGTCTTCACCCGCTACGCCTCGAGTCTCACCGAGGCGTTCGCCGTCGGCTCGGGCAGAAACGAGCGGCTCGTCGCGGAGATCAAGGGCGACCAGCGCTACCACGAGGCCAAGGCGAAGGGCCGAGGCGTCATCGTCGCGACCGCGCACACGAGCGGTTGGTACGCCGCCGGGCCCGTCCTCGGGAGCGTGTACGACGACGAGGTGCTCGTCGTCATGCAGCACGAGCGAGACGCCTCGGCGCAGCGGATCCAGCAAGAGAGCCGCGACGAGCTCGGCCTGCGCGTGGTGCACGTCGGCGCCGACCCGCTCGCCGCGATGCCGCTGCTCGCCCACCTTCGCAAGGGTGGCATCGTCGCGCTGCAGATGGACCGCGTCCCCGAAGGCCAGCGAGGACGCGCGGTGCGCTTCCTCGGCGAGACCGCCGAGGTCCCGGAGGGGGCGCTCATGCTCGCGGCGCTCAGCGGCGCGCCGATCGTGGTGGTCTTGGGGAGGCGGATGGGATTTCTGCACTACGAGATCGAGGTCGGTGAGGCGGTCGACGTGCCGCGCCGCCCGACGCCGGAAGAGCTCGACGCAGCAGCGCAGCTCGTCGCCGACCGCATCGCGTCGTTCGTGATCCGCCACCCGACGGACTGGTTTCACTTCACGCGCTGACGCGTCCATGCATGCGCGACCGCGCGCGAAGAAGCTCCTGTTACCGGACGACGCGTTGAGTGCTAGAACGGCGCCGATGGGTCGACCTCAGGTTGGGCTTCCGAACCTCCAAGGCGACATGGCGAAGTATCAAGAGAGCTTCGACATGGTCGAGCTGCGCACCGACGCCCTCGGCGCGCCGCGCGCGGGGACGGTGCGCGCCTGGCGCAGAGCCGTCAACCCGACCTTCACGTTCAGCGTCGTGCTGCCGCGTGCGGTGGGCGAGCTCCGTGAAGGTGGCGCCGCCGACGCAAAGCTCGCCGAGGCGCTCGAGCTGGCGAAGCTCGTCGAGGCGCGATGTGTCGTGCTGCAGACGCCGCCCGAGGTGAGACCGACGAAGAGCAACCGCGACAAGCTCAAGGCGCTCGCGGAGAAGATCGCGCGCCCCTCCGTCGCGCTCTGCTGGGAGCCCTCGGGGCTGTGGGAGCCGGCGGAGATCTTCAGCACCGCCAAGGCGATGAGCGCCCTCCCGGTCGTGGACGCGACCGAGACGCCGCTGCCGCCGGGCAGCGCCGTCTACACGCGCATCCGCTCGCTCGGCGGGCGCAGGGCGGTGAGCGCGCGCGGCATCGCGTCGATCGCCGAGCAGCTCCAAGGGCGACGCGAGGCGTGGGTGGTCGTCGAGGATCGCGCGAGCGCGATCAAGCTCCGCGCCGAGCTCGCGCGCGCCATGACGCGGCTCGGTCCGTCGATCGGGCCGGTGGTGGTGAAGCCCTCGCCAGGACGCCTGCGCGCGGAGGACGAAGAGCAATGAAGAGCCGCCGCGTCGTCTCTTCCAGGGCGGCGCCGGCGGGCGCGCCCGCCCAGACCGCGGAGGCGCAACCCGCGAAGGCGAAGAAGAAGCGCGCCGCGGCGGGCCGCGATCCCAAAGGGGATGCGTCGTCGGTCAGCGATGCGTCGTCGGTCAGCGATGTGTCGTTGGCCGGCGAAGTGGCGGCCGGCCGGGAAGCCTCGTCCGACCGCGACGCGTCGTCCGACCGCGACGCGGGGCAACTCCCGGCGACCGGCAAGAAGCGCTCCGGCGCGAGCGCAGCGACGCGGTCGACGCGAGCGCGAGGCGCCGCAGCCTCGACGTCGGCGCTGGGGGCCCGAGCGGCGATGGAGTCGCTCGCGCAGCACGGCAGCGCGGTCGACGCGGTGCTCGCGGGCTTCTTCGCCGAGGCCGGAAACGATGCCAGCGTGCTGCTCGGGCCGGTCTCGGCGCTCGTCTTCGGTGCCGGCGCCGGCGTTCGCGCCTTCGACGGCCGCGCGCGGCAGGCAGGGCTCGGCGCGCCTCGGCCGCGAGGCGCGAAGGACGGCGACCGCGTGACCGAGGCAGCGGCCGTCGCGGCGCCTCGTTCAATTCCAACAGCGATTCTCTTGCATACGATGTACGGACGCATCGGTCTCGCGTCTGCGACGCGGCAGGGCGCCGCCGACGCGAAGACGGTGGGCGCCGACGCGAGGAGCCGCTGGCTCACGCAAATCGGGCGCGCGGGGGGCGCCGCGCTCTCGCGGTCGAGCGTCGTCGACGCGCTGCTCGCCGTGGGCGGGAGATCCGCCGGCGGCGCGCTCAGCGAGGCAGACCTCGCCGAGGCGCTGCCCGGCGACGTCGCCCTGGCCCCCTCGGCCACGATCGAGGCGGCGAGGATCTACCGTGCGCCTTGGGGATCGCAGGTCGGCGCAGCCTCCTCGGCGATCCGCGGCGTCACCGAGTCGCTCGTGGCGTGCGACGCCTGGGGGCTCGTCGCGCTGCTCTCCTTCGAGCGCGCCCCCGGCTTGATGGTGCCCGAGCTGGAGGTGATGCTCCCGCTCTCCGGCGTCCCGGTGCGCCGCGGCGTCCCGAGGACGAGCCCCGGCACCGTCCTTCCGGCGCCGGCGCCCCTCGTCGTCATCGACCGCGGGGCCGATCTGCGCGTGGCGTTCGGCGCGCGCGTGGACGCCGAGTGCGCTCACCGCGTCCTCACACCGGTCGACGTCGCTCCGATCGCGACCGCGACGCCGGTCGACGGCGGCGTGCGCGCGGTCGCCCGGGCGCTCGGGGTGAGCGCGGCGGCCGTCGCGCTCGAGGCCCGCGGCGCGCGCGGCATCGCGACGACCGACCTCGGCGACTGAGATGCTCTTGCCCGGCGGTCTCCCTCCGTTCCGCGTGACCCTGCCCAGCGGGGAGCCGACGCCCGTCGTGGTCGAGATCCCGCACGCAGGCACCGCGATCGACGCCGAGTCCATGGCGTTCACCGCCGCCCCGATCCGGGCCGTCGGCCGCGACGCGGATCTGTTCGTCGATCGCCTGTTCGAGGACGCGCCCTCGCTCGGCGCCGCGTCCGTCGTCGCCAACGTCAGCCGCTTCGTCGTGGACCTCAACCGAGGTCGCGACGACTTCGATGGGCTCGCCGTCGAGGGCGGGGGACCGAGCAACCTGCCGCGTGGGCTCATTTGGCGCACGACCACGGAGGGCGACCCCGTCCTCGCGCAGCGCCTCTCCCCGCTCGAGCTCGCGAGGCGCCTCGGGAGCTATTACGACCCCTACCACGCGGCGGTGCGGCAGCTCCTCGAGGAGCGTCGCGCGCGCTTCGGTTTCGCGATCCTGCTCTGCGCCCACTCGATGCCGAGCCAAGGTCGAAGGGGGCACGCTGACGTCGGCGTGGGGCGCGCGGACATCGTCCCGGGCACGCGAGGCCGGACCAGCGCGCGCGCCGAGATCATCGACCTCGTCGACGCGGAAGCGCGCGCGGCGGCGTTCACCGTCAAGCACGACGACCCGTACCGAGGCGGCTACAGCACGCAGCACTACGGCAGCCCCGCCGATCGCATCCACGCGATCCAGGTGGAGATCGCGCGCAAGCTCTACATGGACGAGGACGCGCTCGCGCCGAAGGAGCCCGGCTTCTCGCGCGTCCGCGAGTTCGCGCGGACGATCGTCGAAGGCCTCGGCGCGCTCCGGTTTTGAGCCCTCGCTCCGCGCGCGCCGCACGAGCAACGCGCCGCGGGAGCGCCGCAAGAGCGCCGCGGGAGATGCGCTAGGAACGGCGCAGGAACGGCGCAGGAATCGAGGAACAAAACAGCAAAGCCGACGCCCTCGGGGGGCTGCCGGCTTCTCTACGAACGATCCTGAGTACAGCTGGAGCGGGAGACGGGATTCGAACCCGCGACGTCAACCTTGGCAAGGTTGCACTCTACCACTGAGTTACTCCCGCAGTGGCCAGGCCGCGTAACTTACTCGCCGCGCCCAGCATGTCAAGCAGAGAGATGGCGGACGACCGGATTTCTCACGCGGCTCCGAACGACAGCGACGCGTGGCTCACGATCGATCCTTCCTCGGGATCGACGTGCTGCGTGTAGTGGTGGAGCTTCCCGCCGCACGCGTCGAGGGGCGAGAGGAGGCGGAGGAGCGTGTAGACCGGCCCGACGCCGCAGATGCGCCGCGTCTCGAGGTCCTCGGTCGAATGCGCGAAGAACCCCGGCGCGTCGGCGTCGAGCGCGCGCGCGAGGGTCTCGCGGTCGCGAACGTCGAGCGCGCGCCGCTCCGAATCGTCGAGCGCGCTCGGATCGCCGAAGCGAGGTCCGACGTGCGCGAGGTCCGCGCCCGCGATGACCACCACCCGACCGGGCCGCGCCGCCAGCGCCGACGAGAGCGCGGCGACGAAGCTCTCGGCCTCGTCGTCCCGCGCCGGATCGGTCTGCCGCGCTTGCGCGCGCCCGAGACCGCACAGGATCGGGACGATCGTGCTCGCGCGAGCCCGCTCGTGTCCGAGCAAGTGTCGGAGGAACACCGCTTGGAACTCGATCGAGTGCTCGTTCTTGTGCTGGTACTCGTCGGCGAGCACGTCGAACCGGCTCTCGTCGGCGAGCGCTCGGAGGATCGATCGATCCGGGGCGAGGGGGCCGAGCGGCGTCTCGAACGTCTTCGGCGAGACGGCGAACGGCTCGCGCATCCCGGCGTGGCAGGTCCCGAGGAGCACGAAGGTGTCGGCGCGCGGATCGAGCCCGCTCTCGAGCGCGCGGTACGCGCTGCCGTAGCCCTGCGCGGCCCGCCACAGATCCATGTGGGGGGCGACGAGCGCGCGGACGCTGCGATCGGGCGGTCTCGCGCCTCGCGCGAGGCACGCCGACTCGATGTAGTCCGCGAGCTTCTTCGGATCGTCGTGGTAGGCGCCCCCGGCGTGCGAAGCGACGCGCGAGGTCTCCCGCGCGAACGCCTCTCGGAGCTCCCGCGCTCGGCGCAGGTACCGGGGGCCCTCGAGCAGCCAGGCTTCGTCGAGCGCCGTCGCCAGCTGCGCCACCTCCGCCGGGCTCGGCCCCTCGTTCCCTCTCCGCCGCACCTCCGACGCGATCTCTCGTGCCGTCCTGCGACCGTTCATGAAGGGGAGCGCGCGATCGAGCGGCGGCGGGACGACGAGGCTCTTGCCGACGCCTTCGCCGTCGCGCAGCACGGTCACGAGCCCGTGGCTCCGGTCGGGGACGCGGATCACGTCGAGCGCGCGGAGCTTGGGTCTCTCGGGTGTACGCGCGTCGGCGTCCATGCCCGAGCGGCCTCTCTAGACCCGCTCCACGTTGACCACGCCGGGGATCTTCTGGAGTCGGCGCATCACGCTCTTCAGCTGGTTGAGATCGGAGCAGAGGAACGTGAACACGTTCGTGGCGCGCCCGTCGTCGCTCGCGCGGCAGGCGGCTTCGCTGATGTTGATGCCTTGCTCGTGGAAGGTCTGCCCGATCGTCGCGAGGATGCCGAGGCGGTTCTGCGTCGTGACCTTCACCTGGACGGGGCGGTTGATCTTCGCGCGGGCGTCCCAAGAGATCTCGACGCGCCGCTCGGGGTCGGTGTCGAACGCCTTCGGGCAGTTGCGACGATGCACGGTCACGCCGCGCCCGCGCGTGATGAAGCCGACGATCTCGTCGCCCGGGAGCGGGTTGCAGCATTTCGTGTACCGCACGAGCACGTCGTCGACGCCGTTCAGCTTGATGCCGGCGCTGTCCTTGCCGGTGACCTTGTCGGCGACCTTGCGAACGAACGACTCGAACCGCCCCTCGCGGAGGCTCGACGGCGGCGCCTCGACCTCGCCGCTCGGCTGCGGCGTGAGGTACTCGACGATCGCCTTCACCGCGATCTTGCCGTAGCCGACCGAGACGAGCAGCTCCTCCAGGTTCGCCGTCTTGAAGTGCTCGACGAGGCGCTTCAGCTCCTCGTCGCTCTTCGAGAGCTTGCTGAGCGACAGCGACGCTTGGTGCATCTCCTTCTCGAGGAGGCTCTTGCCGAGCTTGAGCGATCGATCGCGCTGCTCGGTGCGCAAGAAGGCGCGGATGCGCGATCGCGCGCGCCCGGACACCACGAAGTCGAGCCAGTCCTTGCTCGGCGTCTGGTCGGGCTTCGTCATGACCTCGACCACGTCGCCGTTCCGGAGCTTGTAGCGGAGCGGCACGATCGCGCCGTTCACGCGCGCCCCCGAGCAGTGTTGGCCGACCTCGCTGTGGATGGCGTAGGCGAAGTCGATCGGGGTCGATCCTCGCGGAAAGACGCGCACGTCGCCCTTCGGCGTGAAGACGTAGACCTCGTCCTGAAACAGGTCGACCTTCACGCTCTCGAGGAACTCGGCCGGATCCTTGAGCTCCTTCTGGAACTCCATGAGCTGACGGAGCCAGCCGAAGCGAGCCGCGTCGCGCGGGTCGATGCCGCCGGACCGCTCCTTGTACTTCCAGTGGGCGGCGATGCCTTGCTCCGCCACGCGGTGCATCTCGTGCGTGCGGATCTGGATCTCGATGCGCTCGCGGCCGGGGCCGATCACCGTCGTGTGGAGCGACTGGTACATGTTCGGCTTCGGCAGCGCGACGTAGTCCTTGAAGCGACCCGGCACGGGCGTCCACTGCGAGTGGATGACGCCGAGGCACGCGTAGCAGTCCGCGACGGTCTCGACGATGACGCGGAACGCGATCGCGTCGTAGACCTGATCGTAGTCGCACTGCTGCGCCTGCATCTTGCGATAGATCGAGTAGAGGTGCTTCGCGCGCCCGGTCACCTCCGCGGCGAAGCCCTGCTTGGCGAGCTTCTGCGAGAGGGTCTTCACGACCTCGGCGATGTACTTGTCACGCTCCGCGCTCGTCTTGCGGATCTTCTCGGTGAGGTCGTTGTACGCCTCGGGCTCGAGATAGCGGAACGAGAGGTCCTCGAGCTCGCTCTTGATGCGCGCGATGCCGAGCCGGTTCGCGAGCGGCGCGTAGATGTCCATCGTCTCGCGCGCGATGCGGTCTTGCGCCTCGGGCTTCATCGCGTCGAGCGTGCGCATGTTGTCGAGGCGGTCGCAGAGCTTGACGAGCAGCACGCGGATGTCGCGCGCCATCGCCACGACCATCTTGCGGAAGTTCTCGGCCTGCCGATCTTCGCGCGAGGTGAAGTTGATCTTGGAGAGCTTCGTGACGCCGTCGACGAGGAACGCGACCTCGTCGCCGAACTCGCGCTCGAGATCTTCGACCGTCGCGAGGGTGTCCTCGACGCAGTCGTGCAAGAGCCCCGCGCAGACGCTCGCCGTGTCGAGCCGCAGATCGGCGATCACCCCCGCGACCGACGCGGGGTGGGTGAAATAGGGCTCGCCGCTCTTTCGCTTCTGCCCTTCGTGCGCTCGGAGCGCGTAGTCGTAGGCTCGTTCGATCAGACCGGCATCGGCGCTGGGCTGGTACGATCGGACGCGGGCGACGAGATCCTGGGATGACAGCATTCGGAAGTGGCTCTAAACCTCGCGAAACGTGGTCTTCGTAACGAGAGAACGGTAACACCCACGATGGACTCCCGCAATTCCGCAGCGGCGCACCGACGAGGCGCGCGCCCACCGTCGAGCGGCGTCGAGCGCGCCGTCGTGGCGGAGCCGTTCGCTGCGGGTCCGCACGCCGAGGAGCCGTTCGGCGCGTACGTCCACTTCCCGTATTGCTTGAAGAAGTGCCCGTATTGCGACTTCGTCTCGTACAAGACCGACCCTGCGACGCTGCCCCACCGCGCCTATGCCGACGCCGTGATCGCCGAGCTCGACCGGCGCGCGGACGACTTCCGCGTGTCGGGGTCTCGCCGCCTCGAGACGATCTTCTTCGGCGGGGGTACGCCCTCGCTCTGGGAGCCTCGCGAGCTCGGCCGCGTCCTCACCGCGGTCGTCGCGCGCTTCGGCGCCGACGCGAGCGAGCTCGAGGTCACCGTGGAGTGCAATCCGACCTCGCTCGACCGCGGCCGCGCCGAAGCCCTGCGCGACGTCGGCGTGAACCGACTCAGCGTCGGCGTGCAGTCCCTCGACGCCGGTCGGCTCGGCTTCTTGGGGCGCCTCCACTCCGCGGACGAAGGGCTCCGCGCGCTGGAGGACGCGCTCGCGTCGGGGATGCCTCGCGTGAGCGGGGACCTCATCTTCGGCGTCGCCGGGGGCGCGGCGCCCGAGCTCCCCGAAGACGCGGCGAGGGAGGCCGACCGGGTCGCGGCGACGGGGGTGACGCACGTCTCGGCGTACGCGCTCACGATCGAGCCCGGCACGCAGTTCGGTGAGCTGGCGCGCAAGGGTCGCCTGCCGCTCGCGCCCGACGATCTCGTGGTGGACACGTTCTTCGCGATCGAGCGCGCGCTGGGCGCGCGAGGGCTCGCGCACTACGAGACCTCGAACTACGCCGCGCCCGGCGAAGAGGCGCGACACAACCTCGGCTATTGGCGAGGGCACGACTACCTCGGGCTCGGCTGCGGCGCCTATGGGACGACGAGCCGCGCGGACGGCTCCGCGGTGCGCCACCGCAACCTCACCGATCCGTCGAGCTACGTCGCGCGCGCTCTCGGCGGCGACTCGGTCGAACAGGAGCACGAGACGCTCGACCCCGAGACACGACTTCGAGAGCGCATCATGCTCGGTCTCCGTCTCGAGCAGGGCGTCGATCTCGACGCGATCGCCGCGCCCCTCGGGGTCGATCCGATGACCGAGGAGCGGGCTCGCGCCCTCGCGCGGCTCGAACGGGAGGGCCGCATCGTGCGCGACGGCCCGCGCGTTCGCGTGCCGGCGTCGCGGCGCGCCCTCGTGGACGGCATCGCCGCGGCCCTCTTCTAGCCGCGAGCTTCCGGCGAGGGGCGGGCGCGCTCACTCCGCGTGGGCGCGAATCTCGGGCCGCTCGAAGAGCTTGCGACACGCCGGCGCGAAGGCGCCCTTCTGCACGTCGGACCAGAGTCGGCGCAGCGCGTCTCGCCCGTCCACGTGGTACGCCGTCGGCGTCTCTTGCACCTCGAGGCCGTGCTTGACGGCGTGCTCGGACACCGACGCGATGGTCGGGACGAGCGGCTCGTCGCTGAGGAGGCCGAGACCGGATCGATGCGGATCGCACTCGGCGAGCCAAGGCAAGTGCTCGGCGGCGCCAACGGCGAACGCTCCGCCGCCTTCGGCCGGCCCGAGGAGGAGGCGGCTCTTCGGGAGCAGCCACATCAGGCCGTCGAAGAGCGGCCCGAGCGGCATC
Source organism: uncultured Polyangiaceae bacterium (assembly GCA_964467935.1). GTDB lineage: Bacteria > Myxococcota_A > Polyangia > Polyangiales > Polyangiaceae > CAYYKK01. The sequence continues at coordinate 4,352 of CAYYKK010000153.1, read as the reverse complement.
ACCGGGCTGTCCGCGGAGAGCAGCAGAATCGCCTCGGCGCCGAGGCTCGCCAGATCCTCGATCGCGGAGGCCACGAGCTCTCCGCCGGTCGTGCCGCGCTGGGGCATCTCACGCCACGTCGCGGGCAGCTTGGTCTGCCGCGTGACGACGTCGCTCCCCGACGAGAACACGACGCGATGGCGCACCGGGAACGTCGAGAGCGCCCCGAGCGTGTCGAGCAGCAGCGCCGACGTGACCTCCTGCGCGGCGACGGGGCCCAGGAACGACAGCTTCTCGGGCGTGCCCGTGCGCGGAAAGACCCCGAGCGCCAGGGCATACGGTCGAACTGTCGGGTGTGCTCTCACGTTCACGCGCTCGCCTCCCGGGTGACGCACCAGATTTATTCTGAGGACGGCCCCGCGACAAGAGCGGGCGAGACGACGGCTCCTAGGGCACCGAAATGTGGAGAGACCTGGGCGAGCCGGTCGTGATACCCATTCGTGGCTCATGAACGCGCAAGAGACCGCGCCCATCCACGATCGGCTGAGGGCCCTCGCCGGCAACTTGGAGCGTCAGTTCCTCGGCAAGGACGAGATCATCCGCCTCTTGTTGATCGCGGTCGTCGCTGGAGAGCACTGCGTCCTGCTCGGCCCCCCCGGCACCGCGAAATCCGCGCTCATCCGCTCTCTCTCCGAGCTGATGCAGGCGCGCTACTTCGAGTATTTGCTGACGCGCTTCACCGAGCCGAACGAGATCTTCGGCCCCGTCGACATCGCGGCGTTCCGCGAGGGACAGTACCGCCGCAACACCACCGGCATGCTCCCCGAGGCCGAGGTCGTGTTCCTCGACGAGGTGTTCAAGTCGAACAGCGCGATCCTGAACGCGCTGCTCACGCTGCTGAACGAGCGCAAGTACACGAGCGGCGGTCAGGTCCTCAAGTGCCCGCTCATCAGCGTCTTCGCGGCGTCGAACGAGGTGCCTGGCGACGAGACGCTCAACGCGATCTTCGATCGCTTCCTCCTGCGCGTGCGCAGCGACAACCTCGACGCCTACCACTTCAGCGATCTGCTGCAGCGCGGGATCCAGCAGGAGATCCGCCAGATGACCGGTCAGCGTCCGCAGCCGGTGCTCGCCGCGAAGGAGCTCGCCGAGCTGGGCCGCACGTTCGGCCAGCGAATGAACTTCACCGACGCCTTCCTCTCGGCCTACAAGGGGCTCGTCTTCCAGATCCGCGCAGAGGGGATCAGCCTCTCCGATCGGCGCGTCGTCAAGATGCTGAAGCTCTTCGCGGCGAGCGCCTTCATCGACGGACGCCCCAGCGCCGACGCGAGCGACTTCTTCGTGCTGAAGCACATCTGGAACAACGAAGATCAGGCCGACATCCTCGAGGGCATCGTGCAGCCGGTGCTCGAGGCGTTCTTCCGCGAGCACCCCGATCGTCGCCGCGTCGGCGCGATGGGCGTCGGCGTCGAAGCGCTCGCGGGCGAGGTCGATCGGATCCGTCAGATCTTGACGGGCGGCGCCGCGCTCGGCGACGTGCAGCTCTTCAGTCAGCTGAAGGCCCTCGGCGAGATCAAGGCCGCGCTCGCGACGCTCCCCGATCCGCGGGCCCGCGAGCTCGAGGGCAGGGTGAACCAGCTGCTCGAAGCCTCGTTCCGAAGCGGACGCTTCGCGCAGATCTGAGCCGTTCCGCGGTCGAGTTGCTGGAACGACCCGCGCTCGAACAACCCGCGCGCGTGCGACACCTCGCTCGTGCGCACGCTCGATCGTGAGACACCGCTCGAGCGTGCGCGCGACGCAGTCGTCAGCGACCGATCTTGCGCGCAGACGGCCGCTTCGCGCCGGCGCCCTTCGGTCCGGCTTGCCGGCGCGAAGCGCCGCGGCCCGGATCGCCGCCCGCGCCGGACGCGCGCGACGCCGTCGTGCGATCGTGCGTGGTCTTGATCACCTCTTCACCGCGCGTCGCGGAGGCGTGCCGCCCCGCCGCCGCGCGCGGCGTTCTCTGGGAGGCGTCGACCGCGCGACGGACCGGTGCATCGTCGGCGCGCTCGCGCCCCGCGGACTTGCCACGCGTCGACGGCCCCGCTGCTCGCGTCGGCCGCCCTGCGCGCACCGACGTCTTCGCGCCCGTCGCTCCCGCGACGCCGCGCACGCGCTTCGGGACCCCGTACGTCTCGCGCAGCGCGAGCAGCTCGTCGCGCGTCAGGTGACGGAAGTCCCCCGGGCGCAGACCTTCGCTGGTGATCGACGCGAAGCTGATGCGCGCGAGCCGACCGACGCGGAAGCCGGTGGCCTCGCCCATCCGCCGGATCTGCTGGTTCCGCCCTTCGCGCAGCGTGATCTCGAACCACGTCTTGTCTCCCTCGTGGCGGAGGAACCGGACGTCGGCGGGGAGCGTCATGCCGTCGTCGAGCGCCACGCCCCGCCTCCACACGTCGAGATCGGCGGGGCTCATCACGCCGAGCGCCTTGACCACGTACGTCTTCGGGACGGCCTTGTTCGGGTGCAGCAGCCCGTTCGCGAACTCGCCGTCGTTCGTGGCGAGCAAGACACCGCTCGTCGCGAAGTCGAGGCGACCGACCGGATAGACGCGCCCTTCGACCCCGCGGAGGATCTCGGCGACCGTCGGCCGCCCCTCGGGATCGCTCATCGTCGCGACCACGTTCCGCGGCTTGTGGAGCACGAGATAGACTTGGTCCTCGGGAACGAGGCGCCGACCGTCCACCTCGATCTTGTCTTGGAACGGGTCGGCCTTGGCGCCGAGCTCGTTCACGACGAGGCCGTTCACGCGCACGCGCCCGCTCGCCACGAGCTCTTCGGCGGCGCGGCGGGAGGTGACGCCCGCGCGCGCGATGATCTTCTGAAGCCTTTCCTGCATGGGCGCGCCGATGCTAGACACGCCCCATGCGCCGCGTCGACAAACCTTGGGGGCACGAGATCATCTGGGCCGAGACCGCGAAGTACGTGGGGAAGCTCCTCCACATCAAGGCGGGTCAGAAGCTGTCGCGCCAATACCACGAGGTGAAGGAGGAGACGCTGTTCGTCCAGAACGGCACCATGATCCTCGAGGTCGGCCCGGCCGACGCGATCGAGACCCGCCGCATGGGTCCAGGCGACGTCTTCCACGTCCTGCCCGGCACGATCCATCGCATGATCGGCGAGAGCGACGTCGACGTGATGGAGGTCTCGACGCCCGAGCTCCACGACGTGGTTCGTCTCGAGGACGTCTACGGGCGCGAGGGCACGTCGAAGCCCTGAAGCAGGCGCCCGGATCGCCGGCCCGCGCCGACGGGGCGTGACGGGCCGAGCACGGGCGCGCGCCCCTCGGCGCTACTTCTTCGGCTTGTCGGCGGGCTTCGGCTTGTCGGCAGGCTTCGACTTGGGCGCCGACTTCGCCGCGGGCTTCTTGCCCTTCGCGTCGGCCTTCGCGCCGTCGCTCTTGGCGCCATCGGCGGCGTCGCCCTCGCCCTTCGCGCCCTCGCTCGTCTGGTAGTCGCCCTGGGCGTGCTCCTTCGCGGCCTTCTCGGCGGCGGCGTCCTCTTCCTTGCGCTCTTGCTCGTCCTTCGCGCGGCGCACGTCGGTGTCCACGTCCCAGCGATCGACGCGCTCGTCGTTGTCGACGTCGACGCCCATCCGCTCGAGCTTGCCGTCGGACCCGTAGATCTCCCAGCGATCGGGCTTCGAGTCGTGGTTCGTGTCGCGCTTGATGCGCGCGATCTTCCCGGCCACGTAGTAGTCCCACTCGTCGGGGTTGCCGTCGAAGTCGGTGTCGAGCTTCGCCTCGGCGAGGCGGCCCTTGGAGAAGGTGAGCCAGGTGTCGACGCGTCCGTCGTAGTTCGCGTCGGCCTCCTCGTAGAGGGCCTCGCCCTTCTCGTTGTACCTGCGGACGACGTCCTTCACGCCATCCAGGTTCGTGTCGATCTCGCGACACACGAGCACCCGCTGTCGATCGGTCCCGGTGCCCACGATCGCGTAGACGCGTCGCACGTTCGGCATGATCGCGCCGGGGCCGGCGGTCTCGGTGGTCTCGCGATCTTGTCGCCCGCGCCACTCGCACTTCGACTGGTCGTCGATCGAGCCGTCGGGCAGGCGCTTCGCCTGCACGGTGCCAGTCGACTGGGTCGCGAACTTGGACTCGGGGGGCGAGCTGCAGCCGGTGCCGACGGCACCGAGCGTGAGAAGCGCGCCGAGGAGCAGGGACGAGCGGGGTCGCGCGAGGAGACTCATGGCTTACCCTTGGGAGGTGTGGCGGAGGCTGCCGGCGACGCCGGCGCAGGCGTGGACGCGGAGGGCGCTGGCGGCGCGGCGGACGGCGCAGGCGAGGGGGCGGACGCCGAGGGCGCGGCGCTCGCCGCCGGTGCGGCCGAAGAGGC
>CAYYKK010000152.1:0-16758 GCA_964467935.1 uncultured Polyangiaceae bacterium | reverse complement strand
CGCCGCCCCCGAGCGTCGGCTCCCGCAGACCCCGCACCAACACCTCGGCGCACGACGATCTCCGCTCGGCGCCGTCGCTCTCGCTCTCGCCGCGCATGACGGCCATCTTCGGGGGCCTCTTCGGCCTCGCGACGGTCACGACGATCATCGCCCTGCTGATCCAGGCGGCCCCGCCCAAGGACGAGCGCACCGCTCTCGGCTCGGCGTCCGCGGCGTCCTCGTCGAGCGCCAAGCTCGCGGACGGGCAGACCCCCGCCCGCCCGTCGAAGCGCCGTATCCGCGTGCGCCTGCCGCCTCCGTGGCGCGTCTCCGACCTCGAGAAGGACCCGAGCGTCAAGATCGTCAGCGACGCGATGGACCGGCGCTCGTTCGTCGCCGCGCTCGGCGACAAGGGCGTCGCGAAGGATCAGGTCTACCGCATCCTCAAGGCGTTCGAAGGCGTCCGCAAGTTCGACAAGTCGTCCAAGAACGACAAGTTCATCGTCGCCCTCGATCGCGAGACGAAGGCCGTGAAAGCCTTCGAGTACGTCGTCTCTCCCCTCGAGATCTACCAGGCGCGCGAAGAGAACGGCGTGCTCGCCGGCTCGCAGCTCGACATGAAGATCGCCGAGGCCGAGGTGACGGGCTCGGTCTACATCGGCAAGAACCTCACGCGATCGATCGAGGACGCGGGCCTCGAGGACGGCCTGACCAAGGCCATCGACGAGGCCTTCGCGGGACGAATGTCGAGCGAGGGGCTCGAGGAGGGCGGCACGCTGCGCGTCATCGCCATCGAGCAGACCGCGCTCGGGGAGTTCGCGAAGTACAAGCAGATCGTCGCCATCGAGTACCACCCCGCCGATCCGGCCGCGGCGCCCGTGCGCGCCTACAGCTTCGACGGGGCGCACGTGCACGGCTACTTCGACGAGAAGGGTCGCCAACCCGACGGCTCGGGTTGGGGCATCCCCGTTCCCGGCGCGCCCATCACGTCGCACTTCAACCCGAAGCGAATGCACCCGATCCTGCACAAGATCGTCCCGCACACGGGCACCGACTTCGGCGCGCCCTCGGGGACGCCGATCTACGCTGCCTTCAAGGGGAAGATCACCAACTGGGGTCCCGCCGGTCCTTGCGGCAACATGGCGCAGCTCGATCATCCGGGCGGCATCCAGACCGGCTACTGCCACATGTCGAAGTTCGCGCCCGGCCTCAAGCTCGGCAGCGTCGTGGGGACGAAGCAGCTCATCGGCTACGTCGGAACCACCGGGCGATCGACCGGCCCGCACTTGCACTTCTGGGCGAAGAAGGACGGGAAGTTCTTCGACGCGGAGACCCTCCACATGAACGGCCTGCGTTCGCTGCCCGGCGACGAACGAGAGGCGTTCGCCGCGCGCAAGGCCGAGCTCGACGCGCGCCTCGACGCGCTCCCGATGCCCGAGCCGCCGCCGCCGGAGCCGAAGGACGAGAAGGTCGCGAAGAGCGACGACGATCCCAAGAAGGATCCGCACGGCAACGAGGAGCCCGAGGCCGCCGACAAGAGCGACGACCAGGGCGACAAGGGCGACAAGGGCGACGGCAAGAAGTCCAAGGACGCGAAGACCGCGCACGCCTCGACGAAGCCTGACGAAGGCGACGACGGCGACGAGCTCGTCGGCGCCGATCTCGGCAAGTAGCCCTCGCCCGAGCCAGGCGGCCGAGCGCGCCGGCGGCGTCGATGGACGCGCGACGATCGCCGTGAGCGACGCACAAAAAGCGCTCGGCGACGGCTCCTCTCGAGCTCGTCGCCGACGATGGCTCTCTCGCTCGCGCCCCCGACGCAAACGCGAGCGACGCCCGAGCCCGGCGAGCTTCGCCGAGACCCGAGCGTCGTGGTCCCCCCCGGGTCCGACTCAGCGCTTGGAGTACTGGAAGCGCTTGCGAGCGCCGGGCTGGCCGTACTTCTTGCGCTCCTTCTTCCGAGCGTCGCGCGTCAGGAAGCCGGCGCGCTTGAGGGGCGAGCGGCGCTCCGCGTCCGCGGCCACGAGGGCGCGCGCGATACCGTGGCGCATCGCCTCGGCCTGCGCCGAGTGACCGCCGCCGGCGACCGTGGCCGTGACGTCGTACTCGTCGAGGACCTCGATGAGCTCGAGCGGCTGGCGCATGATCATGCGCGAGGTCTCACGCTCGAAGTACTCGTCTGCCGAGCGCTGGTTGACGACGATCTTTCCCGAGCCGGGCTTGATCCAAACGCGGGCGACGGCGGTCTTTCGCTTGCCCGTGGCATAGATGCGCGTGTCAGTCATGGTCTTGTTCGCTTCCTGAAACTCGACGAAAGAACGTAGTGAAACTCGGTATTGTTCGCGTCTAGACTAGCGCTGCAATCGGGTTGCAGTTCCTGTCGTCCGCGCGAACGTCGCTTCCCAAGGACGAGCCCGATCGGGCTGGTCCGGGTCTCGCGGCGGCTCAGGCGAGCGGCTGCGGCTTCTGCGCGGCGTGCGGGTGTTCCGCGCCGGCGTACACCTTGAGCTTGGTGAGCAGCTCGCGGCCGAGGATGTTCTTCGGCAGCATGCCCTTCACGGCCTTCTCGATCGGGAGCTCGGGCATGCGATCGAGGAGCTTGCCGTAGGCCTCTTCGCGGAAGCCGCCCGGCTCGCCGCTGTGGCGCACGTACATCTTCTGCTCGAGCTTGCGACCCGTGAGCTTCACCTTCTTCGCGTTGATCACGATGACGAAGTCGCCCGTGTCCACGTGCGGCGTGAAGGTCGGCTTGTTCTTGCCGCGGAGCACCATCGCCACCTTGCTCGCGAGACGGCCGAGGGGCTGATCGGTCGCGTCGACGACCCACCACTTTCGCTGCGGGAGCGCCTCGGCGGGCTTCGCCGAAAAGGACTTCTGGACGGGGGACTTCGTGGCGCTCGCGGGCGCGCTCTTCTCTTGGGCGTTCATGGTGGTGAAATCTCGCTCTGCCCGGTCGTTAAGGGGCGGCATGTGTACCCGCCCCCCTCGATCATGTCAAGGGCGGGAGGGGCGCTCACTCGTAGTCGAGGTATTGGATTTTGCCTAGCTGTTCGCCTGCGTAGGTGCCTCGCGCAGGGGCGCGGAGCGCTCGCGCGGCCTCTCGCGTCGACGCCCGAGCGAGAACCGCTCGCGCCGGGCGCCGGGCTTCGTCAGGGGCCTTTCTTGTCGGGCGCGGCCTTGTCCGCGGCCTTGTCCGCGCCCTTGTCGGCGGCCTTGTCGGGCGACCTCTCCGGCGCGGGCTTGTCACCCGAGGGGCGGTTCTTCGGGTCGCCCGCCTTCGCGTCTTTCGGATCGCCCGCCTTCGCGTCTTTCGGATCGCCCGCCTTCGCGTCTTTCGGATCGCCCGCCTTCGGCTCGGACGCCTTGTCGACGGCCTTGCCCGCGTCGGGCTTCGCCGCGTCAGCGCCCTTCGACGCGTCCCCGTTCTTCGACGCATCGGGCGCGGCGGCGTCCTTCGCCTCGTCGCCCTGGGGCTGGCCGTCGGCCTTCTGGCCATCGAGCCCCTCGACGAGCAGCTCGACGTCCGCGCGGCAGCTGCCGGACGGATACTTCGCGAGGTACGCGCGCGCCTTCTCGATCGTCTCGGGGCTCGCGGGATCCGCCGTTCGCAGCCCGCGGCACGCGACGTCGTCGGCGAACAGCGCGCCCGCGAGCGCGAAGTACTTCTTCGCGAGCTCTTCGTCGCCGTGCTGGCTGTAGTAGTTGCCGAGGCTCATCGGGAGCCCCACGACCTTCGGGTCGTGCGGGAACTCGTCGACGGCGCGCTTCGCAGCGAGGAGCCAGAGATCCGTGCGACGCGAGTTGAGATCGCTCAGCGCGGCGAGCTCGGCGCCGCTCTGGGCGTTCGAGATGACCGTTCTCATGTCACCAGACTGCTCCAGCAACTTGAGTGCACCATCGTCGTCGCCCACGCGATATCGGCTGTACCAGCTCGGCGCCGACGCCGCGTCCACCGGAGGGTCGCCCGCGCCGCGCTCGGCGTGACCGTCCCGCGCGACGCGCAGCGCGCGCGCGGGCGGGTTCGGTCCGTCGGCGTCGGTCGCGTGATGCACGCGCGGATCGAGCACCGCCGTGGGCGTCGAGATGGGGACCGCGTGGAGCCTGTCTCCGCTCGAGAGCTGCTGATGCACGCCCGGCGCGTCGAGATCGACCGTGCCCCCCGAGACGATCACGTCCACGTCTCGTTCGTTGCGCCGCACCGCCATCACGCCGCCGGCTGGCGCCGTGAGGCGTGCCTCGCCAGCGACGATCGCGACGGCGCCGGAGACCGCGTGCGTGTTGTCGATCGACGCGCTCCCGCGCAAGAGACGCAGCGTCATGCCGCTCTCTGCGATCTCCGCGACCTCGACGGTCGACTCCGGCTCGAGATGGATCGAGCCGCCGTTCGCGAGCTGGAAGCTCCGCGCTTGCGAGCCCGCGGCGAAGACGTCCACCGAGACGTCCCGCGTGGATCCGACCGTGATGGGCGGGTCGCTCGTGCCTCGCGGCGAGGCGTGTCCGACGAACCATCCCCCGCCGAACACGGCCGCCGCAGCGAGCACGAGCCACGCACGTCGCCGCGACGAAGCGCGCGGGAGAGCACCGGCTTGAAGCCCTGCGAGCCTGCCCGGCGCGGCTCGCCGAGAAAGACTCGAAGGCGCCGTCTCCTCCCGCGAGACCCTCTGCTCGGGTGCGAAGAGGCCCTGGGCGTCGAGATCGGACTCGAGCCGGCTCCAAATGCGCTCCACGCGCTCGTGGCTCGCGTGCTCGCGCAGGTCGTCGGGATCGATGGAGGGAACACTCCGGCGGGTCATGGTCGGCTCTTGCGCCGAGAGCTCGCGCTCTCGGCCGTGGTCGGGATCGGCGTGACGGCGGTGACGTTGGTGGTGGGGGTGAGGCTCGCGATCGCGTCGAGGGGTCCTCGTGTCGGGGTGCGCGCGGGCGAGCCCTCGTTCATCCTCGTGGGCGCCGCCACGCCGGCGGCGAGCGGACCTTGCGCGACGGCCTCGGTGACGAAGTGCTCGTCGAGGAAGTCTTGCATGCGCGAGATGCGGCGCTTGACCGTCGCCAGTGAGCAGCTCGTCAGACGAGCCACCACCTCGAGCTCGTGACCCTCGACGCACCTCAACGTCCAAGCGATGCGCTCGTCGGTCGGGCGCGTACGGAGGAGGGCGTAGATCTGCGCGAGCTGGGCGCGCGTGTGGGGCGAGGCGTCCGCGCTCGCGAGCGAGTCGAGGTCGACCGGGTCCGCCCCGCGACCGAGCCCGAGCAGGTTCATCAGCCGCGTTCGACGCAGCCGCGAGCGCACCGCGAAGACCACGATCGAGCCCAGCCACGAGCGGAACGCGGAGGGCTCCGAGAGATCGCCGAGGCGGCTGAACGCCTTGATGAACGCGTCGTGGACGATGTCCTCGACGTCGCGCGAAGATCCCTCGATGCGCGTCGCGAGGTGGATCGCGAACGAGACGTGCCTGCGATAGAGGACCTCGAAGGCGCGCCGCTCGCCCGTGCGCGCCAGGGCGACCAGGGGCGCGTCGGCGAGCGCCGCGAGCGCCGCGAGCTGTCCGCTCACCGGGCCGCCGGAGGGCACGTGCGCGTTCGAGAGCTCGCCGACCGACGCCCCTTCGCCGGAGGGCGCATCCGCCGAGAGCTCTTCGTCCGAAAGCTCTGCCGAGAGCTCGTCGGGCGAGCTCGCGGCGCGCGCCTCGCCGACCCCGCCGAGGAGTCGCAGGTGTGCGCGACCCCCCTGCGCTGCACCGCGGCTCGGCGTTCGAGGCTTCATCACTCAGAACCTGGACGCACGAGGCCCGTCGAAGGGCTCAACGAAACCGGGGATCATGGCCCCGGCATGGTGCTTGATAGCCACGCGAATGGGAATCCCTCCGGCCGTTGCTTTCTTGACGGTCGCGACTGAACGGACGAAGAGCGGGGTGTCCTGCGATGGCCCCGGACGAGTGACGGATGCTAGCCTTTCGAGAGCGAGCTCACCGCGATGACCGATGAAACGGCCGAAGGCGTCCCGGCGGACACCGTGATCGCCCAGCGCTACCGGGTCGTTCGGCGCCTCGGCGCCGGCGGCATGGGGGCGGTCTACCTCGTTCAACACGTCCACACCGACGAACGGTTCGCCCTCAAGGTGCTGCTGTCGGCCGTCATCAAGGACACGAACGCGCTCGAGCGCTTCCGCCGCGAGGCGCGGACGCCGGCGCGCATCGACAGCGATCACGTCGTGCGCGTCACCGACGCGGACGTGGCCCCCGAGCTGAAGGGCGCTCCGTTCCTCGTGATGGAGTACCTGCGCGGCGAGGATCTCGATCAATACCTGACGCGCATGGGGGCGCTGCCGCCGCGGGACGTCGTGGGGTTCCTGCGGCAGATCGCGCGCGCGCTCGACAAGGCGCACGCGCTCGGCATCGTCCACCGCGATCTCAAGCCGGAGAACATCTTCATCACGCAACGCGAAGACGGCACCGCGCACGTGAAGATCCTCGATTTCGGGATCGCGAAGTTCACGGGCGGCGCGGCGCACGATCTCGTCCGCCACACCGCGACCTCCCCGGGGGAGATCTTCGGCACGCCGCTCTACATGTCGCCCGAGCAGGCGCGAGCGGAGAGCGCCTCGATCACGCGGCAGACGGACATCTGGGCGCTCGGCCTCATCGCCCACCGCATGCTGACGAACGAGGAGTACTGGAAGGCGGAGACGCTGACGGGCCTCATCGCGCAGATCGTCTACGAACCGATGAAGCCGCCGAGCGAGCAGGGGACGAGCCTCGGCCCCGACTACGACGCGTGGTTCCTCGAGTGCTGCGCGCGCGATCCGAAGGCGCGGTTCGAGTCGGCTGGCGCCGCCGTCCTCGCCCTGGCGCGCGTCCTCGGACAGGACGCGGAGCTCCGCGTGCCCGACGCAGCGCCGAGCTTGCGCGTGATCCCGAGCTCCGTCCCGTCGGCGCGCGTCGTCGAGGGGGCCGAGGCGGCGGACACCAAGGCCCTGTCGAAGACCGACCTCCAGCTCGCGACGACCGGGCTCGCGCCCGCGAAGACCGAGACGAAGACGCCGGTTCGCACCGTCATCGGCGTCGCGTTGGCGCTCGGCGTGGCGATCGGCGCGGTGCTGTTCCTCTTCGTGCTGAAGAGCCCCGATCCGCGGGAGACGACCGCGTCGGCGCGCCCCACGACGACCAACGAGACGCCCGTGCACGCGTTCGGACGAGGGAGCCACGAGCCGGAGGTGAGGGTCGTCCCTTCGGCGAGCGCGTCCGCGGAAGCGGCGCCGGCCACGCTCTCTTCGGCCGCCGCCGAGGCGACGAGCGCCGAGGCCGAGCGCGAGACGCCGCACCCGAACGGGAGCGCCGCGACCGTCGCGAGCGACGCGCCGCCGACGAGCACGTCCGCGGGACCCATCCCGACGAGCGGCGCGAAGACCACGCACCCGACGAAGCCCCCGCCATCCGCGGCTTCTACCGCGGGGACGACCCCGCCCGCGCCGACGAGCCAACCGGCCAAGCCGCCCCCGAACGCCGATCCGCTCGAGACGCGCAACTGATCGACGAGACGTGCCCGCGTGGCCAATGGGTCGCGCCGGAAGCGGGACGCCGCTATGCTCCGGCGCCGCGCCCATGACCCGCCCGCACGATCCATCCATCCGCGTCCGAGGGGGAGCGTCGGCGCTCGCCGTCGGCATCGTGCTCGCGTGTGCGACGCTCGGACCCTCGGAGGCGCGCGCGGACGCGGGCGCGGCAGACGCGCTGTTCAAGGCCGGCAAGGATCTGCTCGCCCAAGGCAAGGTGAGCGAAGCGTGCGCGAAGTTCGAGGCGAGCTACGCCGAGGACTCGGCGCTCGGCGCGCTGCTCAACCTCGCGAACTGCCGTGAGCAGGAGGGAAGGCTCGCCGCTGCGTGGGCGCGCTGGGGCGAGGCCGCGGAGAAGGCGAAGAAGCTCGGCGACGATCGCGTCGCCTACGCCCAGAAGCGCAGGGACGCGCTCACCCCACGGCTTCCTCACCTCACCGTGGACGTCACGAACCCGGTGCCCGGGCTGACGCTCTATCGCGGCGCGCAGCCGCTCGATCCAGGCGCGTTCGGGACGGCGCTGCCGATCGATCCAGGTGAGACGACGTTGCAAGTAACGGAGGGCGACGACGTCCTCTGGCAACAGACGACGTCCCTCTCGGAAGGCCAACAGGCCACCATCAAGATCGACATGAAGAAGATCCGCGACGCTGCGCCCGCGGTGAAGCGCAAGCGCGCGCACGAGGATCCGAAGCTGGGCACCGCGGCGGCGGCGCCGACGCCCTATTGGGGACCGCAGCGCATCGCGGGGCTCGTCGTGACGAGCGTGGGCGTGGTGGGCGTGGGGACGGGCCTCGGGCTCGGCGGCGCCGCGCTGTCGAAGCGGTCCGAGGTGAACGCCAACTGCGTCGATGCGGGGGCGAAGTCGTCGACGCGCTACTGCACCCCCGCGGGGATCGCGGCGGCGTCGAGCGCGCGCAACCTCGCGAACGCGGGGCAATGGCTGCTCGTCGGCAGCGCTGCGGTCGCGGCCGTCGGGCTCACGGTGTTCTTCACGTCCCCCTCGGCATCGACGGCGACGGAGCTGGATCGGCGGGCGTACTGGATGCCGATCGTGTCGCCGACGACCGCCGGGTTCGTGACGGGGGGCTCCTTCTGATGCGCGACGCGCGCGCGTGGCGTCCGGCCCTCTTCGCGTGGGCCGGAGCGGCCTGGCTCACCGGCTGCACCGCGGTGCTCGGCATCGGCGCCCCGTCCGACTACCTCGACGCGGCGAAGGCCGTCTGCCAGTGCAGCGCGTCCTACGATTTCTACGCCGACGGCTGCTCGGGCGACGCCAACGCGATCGCGGCGTGCGCGCAGGACCAGTGCACGTCGTACCTCGACGCGGCGCTGGCGAAGGCGGGTCCGACGGTCGTGGCGAAGTGGCTCGACACCTTCGGAAAATCGAGCTGTGACTCCTGCGTGGCGGCGCAGCAGACGGCGTGCATCCTCACGCCGCCGATCTGCAAGGACCTCGGCGCCGCGTGCGAGCCCACGAAGCCCGAGTGCTGCGGCGAGCTCGGCGAATCCGCGGTCTGCCTCGACGGCACGTGCCAGCGCTGCGTCGCCGAGGGTCAGCCGTGCACGCGATCGGAGGAGTGCTGCGGCTTCCCCTTCAGCGGCAATACCAACGGCTACTCGCCGCCATACTGCGACCCCGGGAGCGGGAGGTGCACGCGCGAGAGCCCGACGTGCAAGAAGACCGGCGAGCAGTGCGGCAACGCGACCGAGTGCTGCGGCTACGAGGCCGGCCTCGCGAACTGCGACAGCGGAACGTGCTTCGAGAAGTGCGACCCGCGCGCGCCGGTGAACTGCCCGGGCTGCTGCACGCTGATCGGCGTGCAGCTCGGGAAGATCACCTCGTCGGCCTACGACTGCCTCGACAAGCGCGACGCCGCCGGCAGCTGCGCGCAGCTCTGCGACTACTCGACCAAAGCCCAAGGGACCTGCGCGGACGGGAGCGCCTGCTCACGGCTCAGCTGCGTGAAGCTCGACGCGGTCGTGTCCTATTGCACGCAGACCTGCCCGTGAGCCGAGCGCGCGCTCGAACGCGGGAGACGGCGTCGCGCATCGGCGAATGGGTCTCGACAAACGTTCAGCCAGCCCGGTAGAACGCTCGCTCCCATGAGCGAACCGAATACCCCCCAACTCGCCCCGTTCGATCCCGTCCCCGCGCTGAGTCAGGAGCTCTCGCTCCCCGCGAGCAGCGTCGCCGCAGTCGTGCGGCTGCTCGCCGAAGGGGGCACGGTCCCGTTCATCGCGCGGTATCGGAAGGAGGCGACCGGCGGTCTCGACGAGGTGCAGATCCGCGCCATCGAGGAGCGTCGCGCGTACCTCGTCGAGCTCGAAGAGCGACGCGCGAGCGTCATCGCGGAGATCGACAAGCAGGGCAAGCTCACCGACGCGCTCTCGAAGAAGCTCCTCGCCGCGAAGACCAAGGCCGAGCTCGAGGATCTCTACCTCCCGTACAAGCCGAAGCGACGCACGCGCGCCACGATCGCGAAGGAGCGCGGCCTCGAGCCGCTCGCCGACTTGATCGCCGCGCAGGGCGCGACGGGTGACGTCGCGGGCGAAGCGCAGCGCTTCGTCGACGCGGCGAAGGAGGTCCCGAACCTCGCCGCGGCGCTCGCCGGGGCGCGCGACATCTGCGCGGAGCGCGTCGCGGAGAACGCGGAGGTCCGAAAGACGGTGCGCGAGTCGATGATGAAGGAGGGCTCGCTCAAGGTCGAGAAGACGAAGGAGTTCGCAGAGCAGGTCACCAAGTTCGACACGTACGCCTCGTTCGAGGAGAAGATCGAGGGGATGCCGTCGCACCGCTTCCTCGCGATCCGTCGCGGCGAAGCGGAGAACGTGCTGCGCGCGGCCGTGTCGATCGACGCGACGAAGCTCCTCGTCACGCTCTGTGGGCTCTCGGGCGTGAAGCCCGGCTCTCCTTGGGCGGGCGAGCTCGAGAAGGCGGTCGAGGACGCGTACAAGCGCCTGCTCGCGACGAGCGTCGAGGTCGACGTGCGCGTCGAGCTGAAGATGGCGGCCGATCGCGGCGCGGTCGGTGTCTTCGCGCAGAACCTCCGAGAGCTCCTGCTCGCCGCGCCCTACGGGACGAAGACCGTGCTCGGCATCGACCCCGGCCAGCGCACGGGATGCAAGTGCGTGGTCGTCGATGCGACGGGCAAGCTCGTGGAGAACACCACGATCTATCTCGTGCAGGGCGACAGCGCGGTCGAGCGCGCCAAGGTGACCGTGCGCGATCTCGTCAAGAAGCACAAGGTCGTCGCCGTCGCGGTCGGCAACGGGACACACGGCCGCGAGACGGAGTCCTTCGTCCGCGACGTTCTCGCTGAGGAGGGCCTCGGCGACACGCTGTGCGTGAGCGTGAGCGAGTCGGGCGCGAGCGTGTACTCGGCGAGCGACGTGGCCCGCGACGAGTTCCCCGATCTCGACCTCACGGTGCGCGGCGCGATCAGCATCGCCCGCCGCCTCCAAGACCCGCTCGCGGAGCTCGTGAAGATCGATCCGAAGAGCATCGGCGTGGGTCAGTACCAGCACGACGTCTCGGCGACGCTCCTCGAGAAGAAGCTCGACGAGGTCGTCGAGAGCTGCGTGAACCAGGTAGGCGTCGAGCTCAACACGGCGAGCGCGCCGCTCCTCTCGCGCGTCGCTGGCATCGGCCCGTCGCTCGCGAAGCGCATCGTCGCGCACCGCAACGAGAAGGGCCGGTTCGCGAGCCGAAAATCGCTCCTCGAGGTGCCCGGCATCGGTCCGCGCACGTACGAGCAAGCCGCCGGGTTCCTCCGCGTGCACGGCGGCGAGCACCCGCTCGACGCGAGCGCCGTGCACCCCGAGCGCTACGAGCTCGTCGAGCGCATCGCGAAGGACCTCGGCGTGCCCGTCGTGACGCTCGTCGGCAACGCGCAGGCGATCGCCAAGATCGACCCGAAGAAGTACGTCGGCGGCGACGTCGGCGAGTTCACGATGAACGACATCGTCACGGAGCTGAAGAAGCCGGGCCGCGACCCGCGCGCCACGTTCGAGCCGCCGAAGTTTCGCGACGACGTCCGCACGATGGAGGACCTCAAGCCCGGCATGCAGCTCGAAGGCGTGGTGACGAACGTGACGGCGTTCGGCGCCTTCGTCGACGTCGGCGTGCACCAGGACGGCCTCGTGCACGTCTCGCAGCTGAGCGACCGCTTCGTCAAAGATCCGAGCGACGTCGTCAAATGCGGCGACAAGCTCTCGGTGAAGGTCCTCGAGGTGGATCTGCAGCGCAAGCGGATCAGCCTCTCGGCGCGCAGCGACGCGAAGCCGGCGGCGCCCCGCAGCGGCGGCGGAGAAGGGCGACCGCAGAGTCACGATCGCGGTCGCGAACGCAGGCCCCCGGCGCGGACGCCGTCGGTGGGGACGCAGGCGAGCGGCGGCAACCAGTTCTCGTACAATCCGTTCGCGAACCTCAAGGTGAACGCGGCGAAGTCGACGTCGAAGTAGCGACGGCGCAGAGTGACGCCGGGCGACGTCGTCGCCCGCGCGTCGGGCTGCGAGGGCGAGACGCGCGGCGTCACGGTCGCGGCGGACATTTCACGAGGTCCGCGCGAGAGGCCGTTTGCGTCACGGCCGCGTTGGCTCTACGAATCACTCGGCTGCATGGCCGACGAACGAAAGAGCAGACCGCCCACCTCGCGCCTCGGAAGGCTCGCTCGCCTCGCGGCGCTCGCGCCGAAGGGCGTGCCTCTGGCGTTCGAGGGCGCGAAGCGGGCGCTCGGCATGAAGAAGGACACGCCTCCTTCGGCCGAGGACAAGAAGAAGCTCGCGGCCGACGCGAAGAAGGCCGCCGAGGCGCTCCTCAAGACCCTCGGCGAGATGAAGGGCCTGCCGCTCAAGGTCGGCCAGATGGCGAGCTACATCGACGGACTCGCGCCGCCCGGCTACGAAGAGCGCTTCAAGGCCGAGCTGAAGAAGCTGCTCGATCGCGCTCCACCCCTCTCCCCCGAGGCCGCCGTCAAGGTCGTCACCGAGGAGCTCGGCGCGCCGCCGAGCGAGATCTTCGCCGAGTGGGAGCACGAGCCGTTCGCGGCCGCGAGCATCGGTCAGGTGCACCGCGCCGTCACGAAGTCGGGCGATCGCGTCGCCGTGAAGGTGCAGTACCCGGGGATCGACAAGGCGATCGAGGCCGATCTGAAGAGCATCCAGTTCTTCCAGACGATGCTGTCCCCCGTCGCGAAGAAGCTCCACAGCCAACAGACGATCGACGAGATCAGCCAGGTGTTCCGCGACGAGCTCGACTACGCGCGCGAAGCCGAGATGTGCGACGTCTTCCGCCGCATCCACCGCGACAACGACGCGGTCGTCATCCCTCGCGTCCACCACGCGCTCACGACGCGGCGAGTGCTCACGACCGACCTCTTGGGGGGCCACAGCTACGCGGACTTCGTCGCGAACGCCGACCAAGCGGCCCGCAACCTCGCGGGGCTCACCATCTGGCGGTTCACGTTCCAAGCGCTCCTGCGCCACGGGGTGCTCTACGCCGATCCGCACCCCGGCAACTATCGCTTCTTCGACGACGGCCGCGTCGGCTTCCTCGACTTCGGCTGCGTGAAGACGCTGCCGCCCGATCTCGTCGGCGGGATGAAGCGATACATGCGCGCGGCCATGGACGAGGACTGGCCGGAGTTCGATCGGGCGTGCGTGGAGGTGCTCGGCTACGACCCGGACGACGAGAGCTGGGAGCTCTACCGCAGCTACACGCTCGAGCTGTTGATGCCGATCTGCACGCGCGAGGAGTGGGTCTGCTCGCACGAGAAGGCGCGCGAGGCGGTGCAATATCTGTCGCGCGGACTCCGCAAGCTCGCGTTCAAGGAAGGCGAAGCGCTGCCGACGCTCCCGAAGGTGCCGAAGATGCCGCAGGACTTCACCTTCGTGAACCGCCTTCAGTGGGGCCTCGCGTCGGTGATGGCAGGGCTCGGCACCATCGCCCAATTCCGCCCGGTGATCGAGCCGCTGGTCCGCGACGGCGTCCACCCGATCCCGAGCTAGCCGACAGGCGCCTTCGGGGCGGGCGGAAGCCCGTGCGCTAGAGCAGCTCGTCGGCCGCGCTCGGCAGGTGGATGCGGAAGCGCGTGCCGCGGGGCTCGCGCGGCTCGCAAACGATGATGCCGCGATGGGCCTCGACGATCTCGCGCGTCACGGCGAGACCGAGGCCGGTGCCGCGCTGCTTCGTCGTGAAGAACGGATCGAAGATCGACGCACGCGCCTCTTCGGGGATGCCCGGTCCGTCGTCATCGACGCACACGTCCACGCCGCCGCCGGCCGCGCTCTCGACGCGGACCACGATGCGCCCGCCGCTCGACATGGCCTCGCGTGCGTTCCGAACGAGGTTGAGCAGCGCTTGTCGGAGCTGCGACTCGTCCATCGGCACGAGCGGGGCGTCTTCGGCGACGAGCTCCGCGGTGACGCCGTGTTGATCGAGCTCGGGCTTTACGAACGCGAGCAGCTCGCGCGCGAGGTCCGTGACCGAGTCGACCTCGAGCGTCGGGCTCGGCCGCCGCGCCACGCTGAGGTACTGCTCGCTGATGCGCGAGAGGCGGGCCGTCTCCTTTTTGATCGCCGCGAGCAGCTCGCGCGTCTCTTCCTCGTTCTTCGGTGCCTCGGCGGGCGAGCGCGCCTCGCCGAGCTCGCTCTCGAGCAGCTCGAGGTTGAGCCCGATCGACGAGAGCGGGTTGCGGATCTCGTGCGTGATGTGCGCAGCCATCTTGCCGATGGTCGCGAGTCGCTCCGCCTGGACGAGCTCCGCTCGCGCGTCCTTGATGGCGCTCACCATGTTCTCGAACGTCTGCGCGAGCTCTCCGATCTCGCTCTCGTCCGCGACGACCTCGCGCGGCGTGAGATCGCCGCGCGCGACGGCCTTCGCGCGCTCCGTCACGAGGGCGAGAGGCCGGAGGATGCGCCGCGCGTAGAGCGAGATCGCGACGCCGACCAGCAGCGTCAGCGCGGAGAGCGCGACGAGCAGCTTCAGCGATCGCGACTCGCGCGTCTGGGCGATCTCTCCGAGCTTGGCCATGCGATCCTCGACGCGACCCTTCAGGGTGCGGAGGCGCTGCGCGGCGTCGGCCTCGCGCTTCACGAGGTCGCTGTGCACCTTCTCGGCGGCGGCGCGATCCTCGACCGACAAGAGCTGAAAGAGGCGCGCGAACGTCTCTGGGTCGGTGCGGAGATCCTCCTGAATCTTGTCGAGGTCG
Source organism: uncultured Polyangiaceae bacterium (assembly GCA_964467935.1). GTDB lineage: Bacteria > Myxococcota_A > Polyangia > Polyangiales > Polyangiaceae > CAYYKK01. Next base: position 2,022 of record CAYYKK010000152.1, on the reverse strand, counting down.
CGGAGCGCCTCGTCCCGAAACGCCGCGACCGCCGGATCGTCCGACTGGATGTTCGCCGCCGTCCCACGCGCGGTCGCGAACGTGAGGGGACGCGCCCGCGTCGCGGTGTCGATCCACTCGCGCACGTCCGCCGAGTTCTTCGCCGTGGTGATGTGGTTCAGCTGCGTCGCGAGCACGTTTTGCTCGGCGAGCGCCTCGCCGAGGTGCAGCTGCAGCGGCACGTAGCCCGACCGGAGCAGCTCGGCTTCGCTCGCCGACGCGCGCATGTCCCGGAGCGAGAGCCCCATCGTGAGGGAGAAGGCGGCGAGCACCACGAGGTAGCTGACGAGCAAGCGCCGCGCGACGGTCGATCTCGATCGGCGTGCGGCGAGCGACGTCGGCGCGGTCGGTGTCTCGGTCACGCCGCTCTCTCGGGGAGGCGGCCGCGATCGCGGCTCAGCCGCCATCGTGGCGCCCGTGATCGTCGGCAGAACGCGCACCCTCGTCGGTGCCCGTCTCGATCCCGAGCCCCCGAGCGATGAAGCTCACGAGATCCTCCGCGTGCGCGCCGCGCGAACGAAAACGCCGCAGGCTCGACGCGCAGGCCGTGACGAGCACCCCGCCCCCGCGCGCTTCGTGATCGCGGAGCCGCGCGTCGGCCATCTCGGCGCTGACCTCCGGCGAGGTCGCCGGCACGAGACCCCCGCCACCGCTGCAGTCGCCGAGCTCGTGATGTCGCTGAAACTCGAGCGGGGGCGCGCCCGCGACCTTCGCGAGGATCTTCCGTGGTCCTTCGTAGCGGCCGAGCCCACGACCGAGCTGACAAGGATCGTGGTAGCGCGGCGCGGCCTCGACGGACGCGTCGCGACGGAGCTGCTCGATGGCGCCCTCCGCGAGATCGACGAGCAGGCGCGGCTCGACCACCGCCACCCCCAGCCGCGGATAGTCGACGAGGAGCGCGCGAGCGCACCCCGGATCGAGCGCGACGAGCGGGTCGGCGCCGGCGACCTCCGACGCGAGGCGCTCGGCGGCCTCACGGAAGCCGGCGCGGTCACCGGCGTGGAGCAGCGGCAGACCGCAGCAAGCCTCGACGAGGGCGACGGGCCTGCCGACCAAGCGCTCGGCCACGCGCACCGCCGTCCTCGCCTCCGCGCGCGCGTGCCGGAGATACCCGCAACCCACGAGGAGCTTCGCGCGAGCGCCGGGATCGGGCGAGAGCTGACGCGCGGCGCTCCGGGCCTCGCGCTCGCGATCAGGATGTTCGTCTCGCGCCCTCACCGCCGCCTCGGGCGCCACGCCGCGCGCGAAGAGATCCGCCCTCGCGTCGAGCAGCGTCGCGGCGACGTCGTTCTTGTGGTCGCAGCGCTCGCGGCACGCGTAGCAGCCCGAGCACGCCCAGGCGGGCGCGGCGAACGCCGGCTCGAGGGGGACGTCACCGCGCGCGAGGAAGTAGGCCGCCGACATCTTGCCCCAAGGGGTCACCGACTCGGTCGGCTCGGCGTTCGACACGGGACACGAGGCCCGGCAGAGCTTCGGGCAGTAGACGCACTTCTCGAGGGGATCTCGGTGCTCGGCGACGAGGGGGAGCTTGTTGAGTGCCACGGAATGGAGCTCGTGAGCGCTCGGTCGAGGAGACCTCGGAGCGCGATCAGGGTTTGGGAGACGTGAGCGACCTCGTGCGACGACGCTCACGCGCCGGCTCTTCGTCTGCGCGAGGGACCTCGACGCGTCGGGGCGGCGGCGTGACCTCCACGCGCCGAGGCGACGGCGGCGCGGGTCTGCGCGGCGAGCCGTCGCGAGAGCTCTCCGGGTCCGGCGCGACGCGCGAAGCACCCTCGCGCACGGACACGCGCCCCTCCCCCTCTTGAGGCAGCCGGATGACGAACTGGGCGCCCCCCGTGCTCGCCTCGACCGAGAAGCGGACCGTCCGGCTCGTCAAATGACCGAAACGCCCGATACCGACACCTATGCGCTGAAGGCCGCCGCGATCGCCGACATTGCGGCGCCCGATCTTCCCTATGGCCCACCCATGCCGAAGGCCTA